>CACWOZ010000002.1 GCA_902762655.1 uncultured Bacteroidia bacterium | reverse complement strand
TGAGGCTAAAAGGAAAGAGCCCGGTGCAATACCGAGCTCTGTTCCAATCTAAGGCCTCGTAACTAATGTTAAACCGTCCAACTTTTGGGGGTCACATCAAGTTGGTCGGCTTCAATTACATTGTAAAAGAATTACTCTACTCTTTCAAAAAGAAGTCCGCCAGGCTTACCGGCATAAGCATTACCCTGATAAACGACATCCCAACTCGAACGGACATCAGCAGCATTTACATTTTCAGATTTAGACACTGCAACAGTGATGGCGCAAATCTGACTGGCAGTGGTAGCCGCAGATGTATTGAGAGTCTGAATTGTCTCTGCAGTGTTAGGATTATAATGAAGTGTCTTAAGATTCTCACTTACAGAGAACCAAAGCCATGTATAATCCTTCTCCGGAGTATTGCTCAGATCTGGCTGTACGAAATTCCAGGGTGATGCCCAGAGAGATGTTGTCTTTGTTCCCATACCAGGCAGGAAGCATGCATAACCATAGCCTGCCACACCATTAGAAACTGCTTGCGCATTATTACGGGCGTCAAGGAACATACCAACTCGAATAGTCTTGGCATCATAGTCAATATCGACGGTAGCATCCATAACAGCGGTATAATAAAGACCACGGACACCTATTTGATTCTTGTAAACCTTTCCATCAACATCCTCGAGTGTTTCGCCCAGCAGAGGAGCACCGAAAGTAATTCCGTCCTTTGTCCCAGGATCAGCAGCACCTACAAAACTATTAGAGGAGAAAATTTTTGAAGTCAACTTCCAATTACCCTTAAACTCATTGGCGCCAATCTGAGTTATGACATACTCATTACCGTTTGCATCGGTTGCTTTGCCTTCACGTACAACCCCGGTAGTATTCTCAGCCCAGGAGAGCTTGTTGCCAGCAAACGTAAGCCAATCAGCATTAGAGGTGACCCCTGTAGCCTCCCAGTCAAGGCTTCCAGCCTCGTCTGCAACCCACTTGTCTACCAAGAATGAGCCTTTCTTGAGAGTTCTTGCGGCGGTGTAAGCCTTGCCGGCTTCAATCGTTGCAGTAGGTGCGAATTCTGCTTCATAGGAGTCAGAGCCATTCCATACCTTTATGGTCGAACCGGCAAAGTTGTCTGATGCGAATACGACACCATAGGCCGTAACAACCGTAGCCGCCGTATCTGCGTCAGGTGTAAGAGTGATTTTCCCCACATTACTAATCCCACCTGTTTTGCCAAAGAAACTTAGAGTATCGTGAATACCTTTTCCTTCAATCACAACAGGAGTTTCAGCACCAGCCTTGATCTTAACACCTTCGGGCAGCGTAAGAACAAACTTCACAAGAGCTGTCTGATACTTGAGGGCAACCGACTGCAGAGTATAACCCCCATCACTTTCCTTAAGATCAGAAATAGGAGACACTGCGGAAATCAGATGATGCTGATTGGCATTAACGAGACTTGTCTGAGCCGAAATATCCACCAGGACAGAGTCCTTGCCAAAAGCTGTATTGGTGCCGCCATTGGCAAAATAAGTGTATATGTGAGTAGCACCTTCAGGGACAATAGCCGATTTAGCAACAAAGTTTGCAGTGCGTTTATCAGCAGAAAGAGTTGTAAGGTCAATGGTTAATTTGACCGACCCAAGAACAGTCTTGTTGCCATCCGCTTCCTTTACGAAGTAAGCATACATGGCATCTGTTCCCGCAGTAATGAATGTGGCCTTATAACTGCCGTCTTCCTGAGCGGTATAGTCCATCTTGGTAAGAGGATCCAGGGTGGCACCGATCACGAGTGTCTTTCCTTGATCTTCCGTTGTTGCGACAGGTGCGAATTCCTTGTTGCAAGATACGAGGGCTGCCAGGAGGGCGAGACCCAAAAATATTTTCTTAGTCATATCGTTATCCTCCTAAAATTAAATGTTACCTCCGTTTCCAAGGTCGAGATTCTGATCGCCGATGCTGACGCCATAGCCGACAGGCTGACCGAATTTAGGACCGGCAATCCAGTTGAACCAGGCTGTTGCCTTGAGATCTGCGATGTTTGCATTTAGAGCATCCACGACATTGTTGTATGGAGCTTCAGCGATAGTGACTGGGTCTCCTACGATGCTGCCATCGGCTGCAAAGACTGCTTGATAAACAGGAGTAGAAGAGAATGTACATGCTGGGCCGAAGAGATTGGCCGTAGTACCTGCAAGACCGAAAGCACCCTTGATGGTAACTTTCTTGGTCGAGCCGGAAGCAGCGGCATCCATCCAACCTATAATGCTGCCGATTTGCTTGAGCTGATCGGCGGTAGGTGTACTGCCGTCAACATGGGCGATTTTGCCGGTATTAACGACATTGCGGAAAAGACCGTCACGCATCTGACCGATCACTCCACCTACTCTAGGGTTGGCATAGGTGGGGGTGGTGAAATAAACGTCACCGTTGTTGATGGAGTTGTCAATCTCAAGACCGCAACTGGCATTGGTAGCACCCGCCATGGCTCCGGCCAGACCTCCGGTATAGGAAGGCTGATTATCAGTTCGGGTCGCGGTAATAGTACCATTATTAACACAATTCCTGACAACGAATTTCATCGTAACAGGCCTTCCGCTAAAGTATCCTCCAATTCCGCCGACATAATAAGTACCAGAAATATTACCATCATTTACACACTCGAAGAAATTGGGGTTGGTCCAGCCTGTAGCATCATAAACCTGTCCGATGATACCGCCTACGCCATTGGAACTACTCTTGACTTCACCTGTATTCGTGCAGTTGTTGAAGTCAATTTTGCAAGTATTTGCGCAGACCCAGACGTTACCGGCAATGCCGGCAGTATACTGTCCGCCGCTGACTTTAGCGGTATTCTTGCAATTGTTGATTGTGCCGATCTGACCAGCACTCCAATTGGAATGGGCGTATCCAACTATACCTCCGTTCCAACCACCTTTCGAAACAACCTCGCCTTCATTGATACAATTATTGATGCCGTACGAGACAAACATCCAGGATGCGATACCTCCGGCAACACCTGCCCCGGTGGTAGTGACCTTACCTGTATTGTTGGCCCTGTCGACCTTTCCCCAGTACATTACACCAACAATACCTCCGGTCTTGTTGTAACCGGTAATGGCAGCAGTGTTCTTGGAGGCAGCGATGGTACCGTTCTGAAGGAAACCGACAAGTCCGCCTGTTCCACGGTTCCAATTAGTTCCATAACTATTCTTCCAACCGTTAGAATAAGTACGACTGAAATTATTGCCATTGGTTTCGGTAGTGGTCACTTCAGCATTGTTCTCGCAATCATCGAAGTTTGTGACATAAGCATAAGACACAGCGCCGCCGGCACCGGCAGTCGCCTTCACTGCGCCCTTGTTGACGAAGTGATTCACTTTCTTGAGCTTATCGACTCCGAAATATCCGGCAAGGCCACCGGCATTTACACCGGTTGCAGTAACGGCCCCTTCATTGGTGCAGTCATCAACAGTGAGCACATTTGCAACGTTTGCTCCTACATATCCAAACAAGCCACCAACCACATTTGCGCCAGTTACAGTAGCCTTGTTGGTAACGTTTGATATCTTGGCGCCCTTTTCATCGACCCAGATCTGGCCGACCACAGCACCTACGGTATCCTTTCCGGCGACTGTTCCGTCAACGGTAAGGTCCTTGATCGAACCGCCATCAAGCAGAACGCTGAACAGACCGACATTGTAGTCGGTACGGCAGTTGTTACCATTAATGTCAAGGGTAATGGTCTTGTTGCCACCGTCAAAGGATCCCTTGAAGGCAACATATTTATCGTCTTCTTCGTTGTAGAATCCGATAGGCAGGGTGTAGCCTTTGATATCCTCGAACAGTTTCACGCTTTGTCCAGCCATGTCGTTGCCAGCGTTCACATAGTATGCAAATGCAAGCATTTCGCTGAAATTGTGGATCTGCCAGGGATTTGCAGCAGAACCGTCACCTTCGAGAGGTTTCATGTCGGAATCCTTGTACAGAGCACCAAGATCGATAAAATCATTTACTTTTACCTCATTGGCAACGGTGGTCACCTTGGAAGCAGCACGAAGGGTGGTGGTTACAGCAGAAACGGTGAAACCTTCCTTGTACACGCCAGGAACAACGCTTACGTAATAATCGCCGGGGACACCCTCGGTATCGACCTGGATGTCGGCAGCAGACTGCAGGGTTGTAACAACCGGCGTGCCGGTAGTCATATCTACAGAGCAGAGTCCTGCAAGGGCGTTTCCATTTGCATTCAGAGCAACGAATTTTGCAAAAACAGTGTTTTCCTCAGGAAGGGTGAACTTCATGACAGCAGTGGCATTTTTAAGCACCACATTGTCTTCCAGAGTCTTGCCTACTGAAATATTTGCGCTGGCAAACTGCCCGTCCTGATTGGTGGGGATATTGAAGACTATCTTGCCGTCGACAAGGCCGAGGCCTTCGCCTTCGACGGCCTTGAGCGGATAAACCACAAAGATTTCACCACCGAGTTTGCTGGTGAAAGTGAACTCTTTCTTGCCTGCAGCTGCTGCAGGGACACCGAAACGTTCAGTACCACGGCCATTGGAAACCCAGATGGAGTCCCCTTCTGCCCATACGGTCTTGCCGTCTACCAGGCTGGTCTTGGTCTGTTCAAATGCGCAGGTGAAGGTCCTGGCTTGGCCAACGGATTCATCCTGAAGCATTCTATCTTCTTTGGCGCAAGATGCCGCAGCAATTATGGCAAGTGCACCAAAAAGTATATTCAATGATTTTTTCATATTCACTTCAATTTTAAGGTTCGACTACCATTTCCAGACACCGTTGTTGTAATCTTCGGTTCCGGCAGCACCTTCTTCGCGGTACTTGTACTGAGTGATGGTAAGAGTCTCCTGAACCGTCACGTCCTTGCCGAGGATGTCTTTACCGGTACCCTTGAAGACGACCGTGCCTGTACGGGTTGCACCGGTATTCTCAGAAATGGTCAAGGCGTAATTGGTTTCTACAAGAGACTTAACCTCGATATTGGTAATCCAGGAAGAGTCTGAAGTGCTGGCATCGACAGTGACATTTGCCTTAACAAGAACAGGGAGTTCCTGTGCCTGAGGGTCAAGGTCGATAACATTGGGAGTCACAAGGATAGCATCCTTCTGCTTCTGAATGATATTGATTACTACGGATGAAGATTTGTCGGCGGTTTCAACAGTGACCTGGGCAGACCTCTGGTCGTAGGTATCGTTTTCGGCCACACTCAGCACACCCTTAACAGGGCCGTCGGAAAGCCAGGCCGCATCGTAAACGACATTGTAGGCTACATTGGCCATGACATTGAGCGAAATCTGACCGGCAGCACAGTCGAGTATGATATCAGTGGCAGGAACCTTTACAGAAGGTGCAGCAGGGGCGTTGATAACGCGGACGTATGAAGAGCCGTCATCGCCGATAACGGAGACGAGAATCTTACCGTCAACCTTGGGGTCAGGAGAAATGATGCGGAGATTACCGTTATCAGGGCCGAGAGGAATCACATAAGCCTGCCAGCCGCCTGTCTCGAAAGTACTGATAGTAGCGGTTACGCCTTCGGGAACAACTAGCGTATAAGGCAGATCAAGAGTATCGGCTGCAGCCATCTTGAGAACCGGAGCCTCGTCGAACAGAATCTGAAGTTTGACGACAGGCTTTGCAAGAGGGACAGTTATGACAGTGCCCTCTTCATCCCAGAGATAGAAGTAAGCATTATCTTCATCGGTTTTGACTTCCTTGAAAAGGACTCCGGTGATATCAGCAGATACAACACCAAGGTCTTCCTTGACATCGCCATAGTAGACGAACCAATGATCTTTGCCATCTGTCTTCTCGATTTTTAGAACAGGGGTAATACCGTCTACTGCGGCGGCCTGGATCTTATTACCCTTATCATCGAGGACCCAATCGGTCTTACCGTCAAGGGTGAGGGTCCAATAATAAATGCCGCCATCTTCCTTGACACCGATAACAGGAGCATTCTTACCATCCTTACCTGCCGAACCGGTGTAAATGGTAACAGGGTCGCCTTTTGTAAAAGTGATAATCCAACCGGGGCGTCCATCCTCGCTGGTTGTGGGTTTAACGTCATTCACGTAAACCTTTGCCTGGAGATTGTCAAGGATCGTCCTCAATTCGCTGATCTGAGAATTCACCTGGGTCTGCAACGTGGTTAGACGGGCATCCAGATTGTCGATTCTCTCCCTGAGTTCGGAGTCGTCATACTTGTCCGAACAACTTGCTGCCGCAAGCATTGCCAACGGCAACAAAGCAATCAAGAATTTCTTCATTTGGTTTTTTAATTGGTTAAAAATATATGTTAGTAAAATATGCAAATAATCGGTGCTAATATAGTAAATAATCTTCAAAAGTGTCCATCTTATTCCGAAAATATCTATCTTTAGGAAAAATTACAATTGTGCATTTAAGGTCTATATACACCATTTTTATTTCAACTGCCATCCTTGCAGCATGTTCGCCGCATGAAAGAGCGGACATTATGGCAGAAAGCCCCGGAGCAATAGAAAAAGTTCAGGACAATGTTGAGCCAGGTATGCTGAACATCCTAATCTCGGACGAAACCGCAACTCGCATCGATGCCGGCGAAGACCCTGTTTCTATGTTCGAAGCACTGAATCCGACCGCGGTCATGCGCCTGTTTCCGTACGACTCCGTCTTCGAGAAAAGACAGCGCGATGCCGGTCTTCACAAATGGTACACGGTTTATTTCGACAAAACGAAATCCATGACCAAGGCAAGCGGAATCGCATCTGCCATTCCCGGTATAATAGAAGTGGAGCCAGTGCTGCGCGCCGAATCGGAAGCGCTGACCTTTCCTTTCAATGACCCCTATGCTATCACTCGTCAATGGCACCTCCTTAATGATGGAACAATGCTTTCCGGATTCCGGAAAGGCGCCGATATAAACGTCGTGCCGGTCTGGGAAGAGTTCACTGCAGGCAGCAATAATGTGATAGTCGGAGTCATCGACAGCGGTATTCAATACGACCATCCTGATCTTCAAGGGGCTGTAATACCACCTGGGGAGAATGGGAGCAAGAGCTTCTTCGTAAGCAATATCCTCACCCCTTATTCATACTCTACAATCGACAATCACGGCACACATGTCGCAGGCATCATTGCTGCAATCAACAACAACGGGATAGGTGTCAGCGGCATTGCTGGAGGGAATGACGGCACTGGTGGTGTCCGTATTCTCGATTGTCAGGCCATCGGACAATCGTCGGTAATAGCCCAGGCCGTTCAGTGGGCTGCAAACCATGGCGCAGTCATCCTCAACAATAGTTGGAACATTTCCTACGATAACGAATCGGATGTTCCGGACGACACGCCATCCTCATACAAAACCGCAATCAACTATTTTATCAACAATGCAGGGATAGGCGCAAACGGAAGTCAGACCGGTCCCATGAAAGGAGGGCTCGTATTGTTCTCTGCAGGCAACAACTCACGGACAAAATCACAACCGTCCATGTATGATAAAGTCATTGCCGTGGGAGCGACCGGTCCGGCAGGAGAACCAGCCAACTACACGAATTACGGAGACTGGGTGGATATCTGCGCACCGGGAGGCAATCACGCCAGCCCTTACGCAAATGAAATAGCCCAAATATACAGCACAAAGGCAGGCGGGACTTACGGGGCACTTCAAGGCACATCGATGGCTTGCCCTGTTGTAAGTGGTGTGGCGGCGTTGCTTGTTTCGCACTTTGGTGGTCCGGGATTCACATGCGAAGCACTTAAGGAACTGTTGCTGGGAGGGGCTAATCGTGAACTGAGCGCAAAACACAACAAGGCTATCGGACCGGTTCTAGATGCCTATGCGTCTTTTACGGAACAAGGTAAAACTCTTGAACCTGTCAGCAAGATTTACACATCCATCGACAAAAAGTCGGTTATAGCGTCGGTAGCCGTACAGGCATACGGAAGCGATCCGGTTTATTCATACATGCTTGCCCTAAGTACGGACAAGAATTCTCTGGTCCAATTTGACCCCTTCAATGTTCCGTCGGGTGTTACCACACTCACTGTAAACACCACATCTTACAAGATAGGCGGAAGAGCATCCGTAGAGTTCAAGAACCTTTCTCCGGGCAAGTATTATCTGACGGCCGTAGCTTTTACACGTACCCATAGGTATTCCGAAGGCAATTCTGTCCTGGAGATCGAAGTATATGGCAATAGGGCGCCTGTAGTCACCCCTGCCAGTATCCAGCCGTTCTCTCTCACACACAATCAAAAAGCCGAGTACATCTTCGAGTATTCAGATCCTGACGGTGACAAGGTGACTATAGACCTGGAACGCGGATCGATGGCTGCAAAATGGACACGCCGATCTTCCAATTCCCTGCTATTGTCTATTGACGGTGCGGCAGCGGCCCCCGGCACCTATACTGCCGTTCTCACAGTCACAGACAATTCCGGGCTCCCCACCGAAATCAGTGTCGAATACACAATTCTACCAAATTCCAATCCTGTGATTTCATCGTCTGAACAATCAGGTATCACTGTCGCATACAATCAAAGCACAAGCATCGCTTTTACAATCAGCGATTATGAAAACGACTCCCTGTCTGTCCAGACAGATCCAGGATCGAACTATGCCTCTTGGGTGAAAGTATCTGACACTCACTACAGGCTTGACATTTCAGGCAATACTCTGGAAGGAGGGCAATACGAAGCCATTATTTCGGCGTCAGACAATTATGAAGGGATCGCTTCAAGTCGCTTCATTTATTTGCTGAAAGGCAACAAACGACCGGAGATCGTAAGTGCTCCGCCGTCTTTATTTGTAAAGGCCGGCGAGCATCAGGCAATTCATCTTGATCAGTTCTTCAATGACCCTGAAGATGATCCTCTTCAATATACAGTCACCTCTGATTCCGGAAGCACAAGATTAACGGTCTCGGGTGATCTACTCGACATCCAGGCAGGAGATATTCCTGTTATCACAAAAGTAGCAATAACCGCCACCGACGGAAAAACCGATCCGGTTTCAACTTCATTTTTAATCCGTACATATGTTGATTCTACAGCAGATATATACCCCACCAAGGTGTCGGATAAGCTTACTATAATTGCAGCCATCCAGGGCAAAGGCCAGATCAGAATCATATCCTCATCGGGCAAGACAATCCTGAACAATAGCGTCAACCTCTCCCCTTTCGAACCATATGTAGTTGACATGAGCCACTGTGCCCCTGGGGTTTATACTGTAACTGTAAGTATCGGAAATACAAACAGCAAACACAGAATCGTAAAAATATGAAAAAAATCCTCTTCAACTTAACTTTTGCACTGCTGGCATGCCAGATTGCAAGTGCAAAAGTTGTTCTTCCTCCTGTCATCGGCGACAATATGGTCCTGCAGCAGCAGACTTCCGCCGCCATCTTCGGCAAGGCTGAGCCTGGAAAGACTGTGACCGTCAAAACATCCTGGAACAAGAAGAAAGTAAGCACGACAGCCGATTCGCAGACAGGCAGATGGCTGGTCCGCGTGCAGACTCCTGAAGCAGGCGGCCCTTATGAGATTACCATCTCCGATGGGGACAAAATCGTACTTAAAGACATTCTCATCGGCGAAGTATGGTTCGCCTCCGGCCAGTCCAACATGGAAATGCCCATGAAGGGATACGGTTCCCAGCCCGCAAAGGACGGCACGAAATATATCGTAAGTGCAAAGGCATCGCGCCCCATCCGCATCTGCAACATCAGGAAGCAGTCTTCCGCGACCGTTTCGGACAGTTGCGAAGGCTCCTGGGGAAAGAATGACCCCAATACGGTAGCTAATACCAGCGCCACGGCGTATTATTTTGCAGATGCTCTTCAAGGCGCTCTGGACATCCCGGTCGGAATCATAGTCAGTTCATGGGGCGGGAGCAGCATCCAGACATGGCTCAAACGCGAGGTGTTCGAGAAAGAGTATCCCGAAGTAGACCTCGGGCATCTTGACGGAAAGCGTGAATCTAAACGCAAGTACCAGGATCCATGTCTACTTTATAACGGGCAGGTGGCGCCGCTGATTCCTTTCACCTTCAAGGGAATAATCTGGTATCAGGGTGAGCATAACCGGCCGCACCCCGACAAATATATCCGTATGCAGCGCTCATACATAAAGATGATGCGCGAAGATTTCTGCGTTCCTGAAGCGCCCTTTTATTGCGTCCAGATTGCCCCCTACCCCTATGACAACGCGCGAAAAACCCACAGCGGTTATTTTTGCGAGGCACAGCAGAAATCCGTGCAGGGTATAGATCATGCCGGCTATGTAACAACCACGGACATTGGCGAATACGGCACCATACATCCCAGCCGCAAGCAGGAAGTCGGACAGCGTCTGGCATGGCTTGCCCTCCACAACGACTACGGAATGAATTCCATCGAAGCGATTGCCCCATACTACAAGATAGCGGAATTCCATGATGGCAAAGGCTTCATACAAATGAAGGTGGACGGCCTGGGCCTTTCTCCTCTTGGAGCAGACATTTCAGGTTTCGAGATTGCCGGGCCAGACCGCAAATTCGTCCCGGCAAAAGCCCGTCGAGATTCAAAACGCGGAGACGTGGTCGTTGTGTGGAGCGACGATGTCCCGGAACCCGTGGCTGTCCGCTATTGCTGGCGCAACTGGAGCGTTGGAGGGCTCTACAACAACTTCGGTATCCCTGCCGGCCCGTTCCGCACGGATGACTGGCCGTTGAACGAAAAAGACTGGCTCGAATGATCGACGTAGAGTTTCATGAAGAAGCCTCCGACCACACTGCGAGCCTGCATAGCATTGAATGTAGGTTCTTCTGTATTTACCCAGTCACCGAGAGGAACACGGTCAGGAGTCTCGTTATAGAACTTGTAGACAGGAAGCAGGAACTCGCGGAAGCCTTCAACGGTTCCGGCCATGGTACCGGTCCATAGTTGCCAGTCGGTCTTGGAATACTGACGGCGGCTGTCGAGGGGCAGGCCGTAGGTATTGATATGCTTCTTATACCATTCCAGTTCAGAGGCAATAACCTCCTCCCCGAAAACATTGAGTCCCAGCACCTTGTCCCACACGAGATTGTACTTCTGGCTCCAGGTCCCTTCGCCGTCGAAGGTCAGGCGGTAATGATCATCTTCAAAAGCACGTTTCTTCCACAAGGCGGCCATGTTCGCAGCAAACTCATGGAACGCCTTGGCTTCGTCGATCCTGCCAAGGGTGTGCGCCATTTTGGCGTATGCAGCCACCGCAAGAATGGACTTTGCCGAAAGATTGACATTATGTGCCAGTTTGCCGGCAAAGTCATCGGTGCAAAGCTGGTTCTCAGGATCCTGTCCGTTCTGCAAGGCATAGAGAGCCCACTTTGTCAAAGTGCCCCAGTGTTGCTGGGCGAAACTCGCGTCGGGGCACTGCTTGAGGATAGCGGCAGTTATGAGAAGCATGTTTCCACTTTCCTCGAGAGGCATCCAGTTGCCATAGTGCTGACCGTATGCATCAGGATAGACACCCACATCGTGTGGTGCCCAAACCTTATTCCATTTTGGCCCTTCGGCATAATCGAAGATAAAGTTTACGAGGGCTTTCGCGATCTCTGTGTTATACCTCAGGAACAAAGGAATTGACGGATAGGTTACATCCACCGTACCTGCACAGCCGTTCGAGAAATTCTCCTTTGAGATAAAATACAGGGATCCCCTGTCGGACATCACCAGTTTATGGGCGGATACAGCCTGCCTGTATGCGCTTGCACAGAGGTCTGCATACTCCTTGCCGCCGGACTCACTCGCTTCGCGGATAAGGTCCGCATCGAATGCAGCCAGCCTGTCACCAAGTGCAGGCCAGGCATTGGCCGCTTCCTGCATCTCCTTGGTTATGGTATTCTTACCATCGCTGTTCCAATAAGGGCGGAGATTCCTGCCGAGGAACTTGACGGAATAGATATCGTCATACGCCAGCATGAGAACCTCTTCCTTCTCCTTCTTTACCCTGCCGAAATCGAAACACCAGGCCAGAGCCACATCCTGGTCCACGAAATTGCACGAAGTAATATTATTGCTCTTGCCATAGGTCTTGGTATCAAGCTTGCCGGAAGACAGGAAACCCATCCGGGCACGTTCGGCATTTACTATCGAGAGTGTTCCTTTTCCAGAAACAGGAGCCATATAGAAATAGCCCCAGTCGATGCGCACATCGTCGCCACGCTTTTCGAGGACTTTCTGGTCGACAGTTCCTACTTTCAGATAATTCACGCCGTCTGCAGAGCCTTTTTCCAGAGTCACCGGAACGACATCCAGGTCGACTGCTAATCGTGGAGACGCCTCGAAATAGAGTTCTACGCTGTGTATCCCCTTATCGATGGGTTCGACGCTGAAACTCACATAATTCACAGGTCTGGAAAGGAGTTCGAGGTCGTCTAGCAAAAGAGGCGCGACAAAACTCATCTTCACCAGCACCGGACCGCATTCGAATGTGTATACAGTGCTGGTAGGAAGCACGTTCACGCCGGTCTGTACGGCTGCATTGTCAAACACCACCATCCCCTGCTTCATGTACAGAGGATCTTCCGGCTGCTTGTGAGGATGTATGCCGAACATAGGGTCCGGCACCTGCGTTTCATTACCCAGCAAGCGATAGGTCACTTTATCCACGCGTACTGCGGCAAGCAAAGGCTGCTTGCGGCCGCTCCAATGGCGTGTCATATCGGCATTCGCATCATCTGCAAAACTCCAGAGGGAGAAGTACGGATCCACAGTCACCAGAGGATAGGCCGGTGCGCGAAGATCGTTGTGATACGTCGTCGCCGCCCCGCTTACTGATGCGGAAGCCAGCATTACAGCTATACTGAGTAATACTTTCTTCATCCTACAGACTAATCTCAATGATATAGTCAATGCTTGCGTCCGCCCATTCAGGGAGAGTTACGGTAAAGTCCTTCTTCGTTTTCTTGAACTTGAGGGCAGCACCGTTAGCGAAGTCTTTTACCTTCTTGGCTTTAAGAGTGAAGGGAAGGGTGATTACACCGTCTTCCGGAAGATCCATCACATGAAGATAAATCTTGCTGTCTTTGTGGGTAAGCACTCCCCACTTCTGAGGTTTGAGCATCGTTGCGCGGGTCCCGAAGATAGATTCGCCGTTGGCGGCAAGCCATTTACCCATCTCGGCAAGGCGGGTGACACTTTCCTCGGGGATGCATCCGTCTGGCTGGGGGCCTACGTTCAGAAGCAGGTTGGCATTTCGGCCGGAGGTTGCAAGCAGGATGCGGATGAGTTCGGGAACGCTCTTCCAGTTCTCGTCCTTGATATCATATCCCCAACTTTTGTTGAGAGTCTTGCAGGTTTCGAGTGCCAGTTCGGTACTGACATGGCTGGTACGCCCGTAACCGGCACTATTCTCACCGGGAATGTCACGTTCGAACAACTGGATGTCCTCACCGGGTATCGGAATCCTGTGATGGTTGTTTGCAACCAGGCAGGAAGGCTGGAGGGAATGGATCAACTTGTATATCCTCTCATATCCCCAGTCGAAATCTATCACCATCTCATGCCCGGGTTCCGGCTTCTTTATCTTAGCCCAGTCTCCGTCGAACCAGATGCAGCCGATGGGGCCATAATTGGTAAGGAGTTCCGTTATCTGCGCGCACATGAAATCGAGGTACTTGGCATACATCTCTTTCTCCTTGTCGGTGTGCGCAATGGCGGGATCACGAGGATAATCGTCGCGTCCCCAGTCGAGCAGAGAATAGTAGAAATTGAGGGTCAGTCCTTCTTCGTGGCAGGCATCGGCCAGTTCTTTCAGCACATCGCGCTTGAAAGGAGAGGCATCGATGATGTCGTAGTCCGAGGCCTTGGTGTCGAACATAGAGAATCCGTCATGGTGGCGGGAGGTGATCGTTATATACTTGGCGCCGGATGCCTTGATTTGCTTTACCCACAGGCGGGCATCAAAGTGGGAAGGAAAGAAGCCGCCGGGCAGCTTGGAATACTCCGCATACGGGATTTTCTCGTTATACATAACCCACTCGCCGCGGGCGAGCATAGAGTAAACTCCCCAGTGGATGAACACTCCGAACTTGTTGTCGCGGAACTGCTCCTTGGCGATAACGGTTTCGGGTGCAGGCTGATAGCCCTGGATACCCTCTTTCAAATCGGTGGGCGCAGCAAGCAGAGCCGGAACCATAAGTAATGATACAAGTGTTGATAACATATTATTTCTTTGTGAAAGTCATACCTGTGTTGATGTCATTCCCGGGATTAGCCTGATAAACCTTGTTCCATTTAGCGGCGAAATTGCCTGCAGACAGGTTTTCAGTCTTGGAAAGTACACAACTGATTGCAATAATGTAATAGTTGGTCCCAGCATTGACGAGGCTCTGCTTACCAGCATTATTGAACGAGAACACTTTGCCGTCGGAGGAACCGTTCCCCCACCATGTGACAGAGTTTTCGGATTCTGTTATAGGGAATGGGATAAAATTATAGGTACCATTTACGAATTGAGTACCAAGGCCTGGCAGGAAAGCAATATAATCATAGCTTGTTCCACTCTGCGTTACCGGTGCAGTAAGTTTCTGCCCTTTCGTGCCATCAAAACAAAGTCCCAACTGGACTTTGCCTGTAGACGGATTGGTTGCTATCCTTCCCGGAAGTACAGCGTTCTGATACAAGCCACTGATCAGCACGTTGTCAGGACTTTTTCCGGATGCGGAGATGGTGACGTCCACAGTGCCAGACTGGACAGTGGTTTTGCCATCTTCGAATATCTTGCAGGCCAGGGTGTATGCGCCAAGGTACTTGTCAAGGTCTTCAACTTCGGATGATTTATATGACACCTCCTTGACAAGAGGGGTGCTGGCAGCATCCCAAGAATCATAAGCCACAAGCCTCAAAGTATAATCACCATCGGGCAGGGCCCCCATAGTGACAGAATAACTGTCCTTCATCTGCGATGGTTGAGGAGCACGGTAGAAATCTGCAAGAATCTTCTTCGTAATGATTGTGGAAGAGCCGTTGCTTACAGTAAGTACATAGTGGTGTACAAATTCATCGTCTTTGCCTGCTGCGAATTTCACAACTCCGTCTTCGAGACTCAATGTGGAAAGAGTAGGTGGCGTATTGGAAGCCGTGAGTGCTGTATGGTTGTATTTGTCAAGGTGTGATTTGTCGGATGCAGGAGGGTTCACTTCCCACGCCTGTCCGATGACTGTTTCATGATAGAAATCCATCCTGGTAAGACGCATGAATCCATTGGCGTCGAACTGGACGAGAAGTCCTTGTGAATACTCTCCGGCATCCTTCATTACAGTTGCACTGGACATATCCTCATAGCCACAGTTCTCGATTGCCATATAACTGGTAGATGCGCATCCAAGGGCAGTGAATTCACCCTGCCAGATACTGCGGGGGTCATTCAGGGGGAAGTGCAGGTGCCCGCCGAATGTGACCACCTGGGGATATCCTACAAGGATGCTGCTGAGAGCCTTGGTTGCCCAATAGTCTCCAAGCGCAGTGTAGGTATCCTGCAGAAGGCTTCCATAAACGGTATTGTATATCATAGGATGCGTCAGCACTATCACAAACTTGTTGGGATTCTCGTCGGTGATTTCCTTGAGTTCCTTGTTGAGCCAGGTCATAGTGTTGGCATCGTAGACTATAGGGCTCGTACCGTTAGGAGTAACACAAAGAATATGATAATCACCCACCACACAGTGGCGGCACTCGAACTGCTTGCGCATATCCTGATCGAGATCGGTAAGGAAATAATTGTCGCCCAGGATTTCGTGGAAGGTCTTGTTCTGGTCTACAGTCTGGGCCGTCCACCTGTATTTGGGATTCATATCGTGATTGCCGATTGTGTAAATCATCGGCACTTTCACGGGATCCAGAACGCCTTCGTAACGTGTCTTAAATGTTGAAATCTGGCTATTAGAAGCGTTATTCACAAGGTCTCCCACTACCATCACGGCATCCAGACCGTCGGCATCCTTTTCAGCTGCGCGGTTTTTAAGTTGGGTGAGAGCCTTTGTGAGTTTCTCTTCGGAGCCGTACCCGTTCCCTATATGGGTGTCGCTGATGGCGCCCAGCGAAAGCACGATGTTGTTTTCGTCAAACTTGACAGGTTTTTCCACACTGATAAAAGGAAGTGTATACATCGTTCCATCCGAAAGGGTGAAAACGACATTGCCATCGATAACCTGCACGCTGCGGAAAATGACCCCGTTAGAAGTAGCGGTGGCAGACCCGAGTTTGATCCATGTCTTTTCGTTGTCGTAGGATACATACCAGTAGCCGCCCTCGACTTTCAGTTTGGGCGTGATACCGGCATCGCCTTTTTCACCTTTGCCTCCGGTTGCGCCCGTATTCCCCTGGTCGCCCTTGTCTCCTTTGTCGCCTTTTTCACCATCTTTACCGGTGACTGGTATCTTTTCTCCTGTAGCCGGATCAAGCACGGGTTCGCCGTCTATGGTCCAATATAACACTCCGTCAATCTTGACGGTTCCCACGACCGGGGCCACGGAATCACGACCGTTGTAAATCTTGATACTCTCACCATCGCTGAAGATGATTTCCCAGCCGGTTACACCTTCCTCCGTGAAAGACTTGACCGAAGTCACAGATACCGGTGGCTCCTGACTGTCCAGACTCTGCTGTACTTTTTCGATCAGTGTCCGGAGTGCAGAGATATCTGAGTTGGTCTGAGCTGCATCTCTCTGCAATGCGGCTACATCTTTCTTCAACTGCTCAACACTATTCTCAAGTCCGTTAAGTCGATTGAGAATATCGCTGTCATCATACTGCGAGCAGCAGACACTCGTAAAGAGCGCTGCTGCCGCAAAAAGGATATTGAATCTCATTTTCATTTATTTAAAAATCAGGATATGGGATGTCTGAATCCCCTTCAATATACCCGAAAGGAACAAGTTCCCAAAGATCGATGAAGTACGTAGTCCTATTGAATGAATTCAGGAAAACCAATGCAAGATAGCGTCCCTTATTGTTTCTGGGAAGAGTAACCGACTGGCTTGCATAGGAGGTAGAGAAAGTGCGCTTGAGAATGAATCCTTCATAGTCATCTGCGCCATTCTTTGAATCCGGGTCATAAGCGGTATTGCCCATATAAATCTCGACATCACGGATGAAACGGTAAGAGCCATCGTTAGGGTGCTGATAGAAATCCAGACTAATAATCGTAGGCTCTTTGCCTGCTTCTGCGTGTGTATCTATAGACAGGATCTTAGGGAAAATCTCCCTGAGCCCGGTAGCATTGCTGCTGATATAACGGCCTGCACCGTTATCGACGAGTCCGTCAAAAATCCTGTCCGGAGCAAAATTACCCTGTACCTGTCCGGTCGTAGCGGTCACAGTCCACTTATCAACATCCAACTTATGAAGGATCGCCTGCGAGGATGCCGACCAGCTAGTGTTTTCAACCTCATCGGTGCCGCCTTCTGGTTTGAACGTCGACTTGAAATAAATCTTCTTGCCCTTCATTGCGTCTTTGAGTACGATAGTATCCTGCCCAGGAAGCAGAGGCTCAGGATATTCAACTACTTTTCCAGAAGTATTCATGTACGCGACGCGGGTTGAAACCATCTCGTAGGTTGCCTTGGTGAACACCAGCACGGTACTGTCACCATCCTCGTAATAACGTCCGGATACATTCCTCTCGGAGTGCGAAATAAGCCAGTTTGCCCCATAAGGGTTAGCTGTAATCTCGACGTCAAGAGACTTATTGCCATGTTTGTCGTAATTCACAATATAGAAAGTATACGAACGGTCTTCCAAGCCAGTGACGGTATAACTGGCCTTCCCTTCGGCATCGTAAGCCACCTCTACGGAATCCCGCCGGCTGTTCCAGAACAATTTGGAATTAATGACAGAAGGGTCCTTGGGCTTTTCCCATTTAATCGACACCCTTTGATATCCTGCTACAGTCTGCACATTGACTGCTTTTGCGGGGTAGATGTGACCGCCTTCGACAACATAAGCTTTATATACGTCGTCCTGCGTGGTGCACGCAACTAGCGAAGCAAGTATCGCAATCGATATGAAGTATATTTTTTTCATAATGCTCATTTTTTTCTGGATGCTTCATTAATACCCCATGGAGTCACTTCGCCAAACTGCACCTGACCGACCTTCGCCCCAAGTTCATAGGTAGAGAAGGTGCTGACAAAAACAATTCTTAAATACCTCACGTCGTCATAGCAATGGGGGTACTCCTCCGGATTGAGTTCAAAATCATTGCCGTTGTTGAAATATGTATTATCTTCAACAGTAGGGGTTCCTACGCTTCCATCGGAATTATACCCAGAAGGTTTGAACTGCTCAAATTTACCAAGACAGAACCATGAATCGTCGAATCCGTGTTCATTATCACCTTCCTGACCAGAAGGATCCATGCTCCCCCAGAATTCAAACTGACGGGGATGCCCGCCGCCGTACAGGGGAGGATAAGCAATACGAGGCAGAGTCTGGATACGGGAAATCTGAACAACCTGGCCAAGATTGATAGTAACCCATCCCGGAATTGGGGAATTGCTGTCGTTGCTGGCAAAGAAGTGAGGAGATGAACTGTGGCCGGAATCATCCCACAGAGCCTCAATAGGATACTGACTCATACCGAAATGATTGTCATCAGCGAGAGCCGCATTCTTGAAAAGACTCTTATTGATCTTCTCTTCCAAAAGAGGAGTCAATACTATCTTGGTCGTGTCGGAGATATTGCCCCAACGGTCACGGATATATGTGCCGAAAATAGCCTTCTCGGGCTCTATGCCACGGCGCACAAGGTTGATGTTATTGCTCTCGGTAAAGAGAGTGGTTACCTCTACCCATTTGATGTCTTTTACAGCCTTGCTGCTGTCGGCAAGATCCGCACAGCGCAGAATGCATACAGCGAGATTGGATTTGGACTCATTGCCTTCAATCCTTACCTTGACACCACCAAATGATTCGAAAATTGTGGGTTTTACGGTCCTTATCACAGGAGTCAGAGGTGTCACGGACACGAGACGATCGACAGAAAGAACTTCGTTCACATTGAAAGAAGCGACACGGACTGTATGGGCATCTGTATCGGAGAAGCCCTCGACGACCAGAGTGTCGACATAACGTGAAACCTTAGCCTTGACTTCTTCGCCATTACGTTCATATCTGGCGACGACTCCCTTGATAAGGTCATCGTCGGGGATGCTGACCTTTATGACAGCACCGCCGCTGGTAGGACGTACATCCACAATCTCGACAGGGCTGGGAGCCGGGAGATCAGGAATCTGGTCCACCCTTCCGAAGCGGTCGGAATCATCACAGGAGGTCATGGCGAACAAAGCCGCTGCCATTATTGAAACATATATCTTTTTCATTGTAGTAATCATTTTCGTTACCAACCAAGATTCTGGACGAGATTGGGGTTAACCTCAATATATGAAGTAGGTATGGGCCAGAAGTAATCCTTCAAGCCGAACTGCTGCTCGGCGATGAAGGTCTTTACGTAATAATCTTCGGGAGCGCTGCCTGTTACATGGAATCCATAGATGCCTTTTTGATACTCTGCCGGCGCCTCTTTCCAACGCCGGAGATCCCAGAAACGCTGACTCTCGAACGCAAGTTCGTTAAGTCGCTCTTTATGAATGATGTCCCTCATACCAGCCTGGCTTTTATAATAAGTAGGATTGTTGCTATACTGCTCCCATGCGGTCTTCACATCGGGGATGCCGGCGCGGCTGCGGATGGCATCGAGATATTTGAACAGATCGGCGCTATGTGGCCCATCAGGACCTTCCGCCTCGTTGATGCATTCGGCATAGAGCAGATACAGATCCGTAAGACGGATCATAGGCCATGCAAAAGTGTATGACGAGAAGGTGTTGTCGGCAGTCCAGGTGCTCTGGATAGGTATCAACTTCTTGGGGAAATACCCAGTGACAGGTCCGGTCTCGGAACTGGTTTTCGCATGTTTACCTCCCATACGGCACTCTACATCATAAATGTCGGTGGGTTTGAAGGCCCTGTTGTAGTTGGACAGTTGCCCGAACCATTTGCCGCCGTCGAAACCGAGGAAAGCGTAAAACCGGGGTTCCCTGTCAAAGTTGAGGCGTATGGTAGTATAATCCGGCTGGATATAGAACGCATGCACATCGTCGCCCTTGACAAGTTCCATGGTATTGACACCTTCCCAATCCCTGTCGTTGGCTATAGGAATACCGTGATTTGTATAGAACTGCTCTGCTATCTTAATCGGCACGCCGAAGAAACGATATCCGCCCAACATATCGGTATATGAACTGAGTATAGGCTGAATCAGGCGCTGATACATTATCATCGAACCGCGGGGGGTCTGCGTGTTGGGCCATATGACCTCAGGATTGCCGCCTGTTTCGTTATACCTTTCCGTAAGAGAATTGCGAAGAGCGACCGTTATCTTGAGCGTGTCATTGTAGGGCATTACGATTCCCGTAGTGTCGTAAAGTCGGAAACCGAGGCTGTCTGCAACCTTGATTGCACGTTCACATGCATTCATGGCATAAGTCCAACGTGCCAGTTTTTCAGCATCGCTTTTCTGTGGGAACAATTGGCGTCCCTGGTTGTCTACAAGAGCGACCTCATCAAGGTTACCGTTGAACAGAGGGCTTGCTGCGTAAGCAGCCACGCGAGCCTTAAGAGCGGCACATATCGGCTGGGTGATACGGCCATACTCGTCGGTAGAAGGAAGGGTAGCATAAAGATTGGGATATGCCTGGTCGAGGAGCTCGATAATGTAATCGAAGCAGTCATCCACGTTGTCGCGATACACCCTCACCGTTTCAACGTCGGAATCAATAGGCAGGCTTTTGTGGATAAGAGGGATAGGGCCCCATTTCTTGAGAAGGTTAAAATGGTAGTAAGCCTTCAAGAAAGTGACTTCCGCAACCCAGCGGTCCTTCTCTTCCCTGGTCATGTCGGGAACATCGTATATATGTTCTACCAGAATATCGCAGCAGCGGATACCCTCGTACATGCGCCCGAAGTCGTTCCCATAGACGTTGTTAGCGCTCTGCATGCCCCTGGCGATATTGAAAAGGACGCCAGGCACACGGGGATTGCCCTTGGTGTCGTAATGGGTCACGTTTCGACCTACCAGATCCCACAGTTCATCTCCGGTAAGCATACCGTGGTCTGTTTCGGGGACTCCCTCCCGGGTCATATATGAGTAGCATGTCGCCAGATAGCGAATAGCAGAAGAACGAAGGTTGAATGCAGTTTCTATTGAAGGTATCCCGTCATCAGGAACCACGTCCAACCATTTATTGCAACTTGCTACACCTGCAACAACAGACGCGAGCAAAGCAAAACTAACACTAAGTCTGATAATAATCTTACGCATATCCATCTGTTATTTAAAGGTAACATTAAGTCCGATATTGATTGTACGCTGAATAGGATAGTTGAATCCTTCTCCCGCAAGTTCCGGATCCCAGAGTTTGAATTTACTCCAACAAAACAGGTTGTTGCCCTGAACATAAAAACGGAGATTGTCGATATGGATCTTGTTAGTCCACTTCTGAGGAAGAGAGTAACCAAGTTCTAGTTGCTTCAGACGCAGGAAAGACCCGTCACGCATCCACCATGTACTTACAGCGGAGTTATTTGTGCTGTGGTATGCACTGTAACGAGGCCACAAAGCATAGATATCGCGGTTGTCCTCACTCCAATGGCTGTCGGCATAAGCCTTGAGCAACTGACCATTGTTCGTGAAAGGTGCGGTACCGAACTTATTACTGCTAGCATTATAAGCATTAGTTGCATCAATCCAGAACGACTCACGGGCAAGTCCCTGGAAGAATACCGAGAAGTCGAAGCCCTTTTGTCCGAAAGAGAAACCGAAACCGTATATTACCTCCGGAGAAGTAGGGAAACCTATAGGCACGCGGTCGGCATTGGTAATGACTCCGTCGCCATTAACATCGGTGTACTTGATGTCACCGCCTCCATACTGCACGCCGAATGCCTGCTGCGAAGGAGAGTTGGCAGCTTCTTCGTCGTCAATGAAAAGACGTTCGGCGATGTAACCCCAGGTTTGTTTCAAAGAATGGCCGACATGCTGACGATAGCTTTCCTTGTAAGTGGGCTCCTCATACACCAGGAATTCACTTGAGGAATAAGTGAAGTTCGCACGGGCAGAAGCCCATAGACCGTTGGACCAACTCTGCTTGTAATCTGCCTGAATGTCGATACCGTGAGCCTTAGCTTCACCGATATTGGCCGAAATACCTGCCTGAAGACCCATGGTGATAGGCACATCCGCGCGGGCCATGAAAATATCAGTACGATGCTCGGTAAAATACTCGGCAATCATATCAAATTTCTTGAAAAGGCCGAGTTCAATGGCATAATTGGCTTTGTAGGATTTTTCCCAGGTAATGTCTTCGTTTGCATAACGGGTAACATCAATACCCTGATAAGTATTGCCACTGCCTACACCAAAACTGGCGGCATTTGAATTGCTGGTCATATTCATCTGGGAAAGATAATAGAACCTGTTACTTGCACTTCCTATGTTATCGTTACCGACAATACCATACGAAGCACGCAATTTCAGGTTGGATACGACCTTCTTGGCAGGCTCGAAAAATTTCTCATTAGACACTACCCATGCCCCTCCGAATGAAGGGAAGAAACCCCAGCGCTGAGTTTTATAGAAACGCTCAGATCCATTGTAACCGAAGTTGAACTCGGCAAAATACTTCTTGTCAAATCCGTATGTAAAACGTCCGGAGAGACCTGCGTTGCGGGAAGGCAGCGAGAGCTGCAGACTACCGGCGTTAGCCCTCAGACTTTCACGGGAGGTGAGAACCAACAAGCCGGTAACTTCGTTGCGGCCGAATTCACGGGAATAGTTGAGACGGCTTTCCGAATACATCGTATTCTGAATCTCCTTGTCACCTTCGCTGTACCCGAGGTAATCCGTTCCGTTTTCATTGATTCGCTGAATACGATACTCGTTGGTATAAGAGTCATAAGAATCGAGGGTATACCAGAAAGGATTGAAATGCCTGTTCACGGAGAAAGATGAAAGGCGGGTGAGGTTGAACAGCGTCATGAAATGCAGTCCCTTGGTAATGAAATCAAGGTCCTGGTTCAACTCCACTGCTGCAATCATCTGGGAACGCTGATAGTCGCGATAACCATAGACCAGATTTGCATAGGGGTTCGTGTATCCGCCGGCATCATAGTTACCAAACATAATATGCTGTATGCCAACGTGATCTTCGTCGACGGGATAATATGCCGGAAACAGCACCGGGTCGGCATGCATCAAGGAACGATAAACCGCATTACCACCGCTGATAGGGCCGGTATAGTCGGTGAAGTTACCCGTCAGACGTACTGCCAATTTGGTTGACTTTGTGATATTGATATCTACGTTCGAACGAAGGGTGTATGTCTTCTGGTCGATATTGTTGTTAAAACTGTTTCGCTTGTCGACCTTAAGGATACCGGTATCCTCGGTGAACGCTCCTGCGACATAGTAGCGCGCCACCTTTCCACCACCACGTGCAGAGACATTGGCACGGTATGCCGTCGCATAATCCTTGAACAGCATGTCGTACCAGTCGTTTGCAGGATAGATGATTCGGTTTGCACCGGGTTTGCCGGTCTGCTCTATCTTATCGTAACTATACCTCAGGGCTCCAAGAGGGTCACGGGTACTGATTGCCTCATTGTAACTTTTCATATAAGTTACCGGGTCGGCAAGTTCAACCACATCCGTTGGCTGAGAAATACTGGTTTCGACGCGGGCAAAAATCTTTGCAGGACCTTCCTGACCACGTTTTGTCGTCACAAAGATAACACCGTTTGCACCACGTGCGCCATAAAGGGCTGTTGCCGTCGCATCCTTCATGATAGAGAAACTCTCAATGTCGTCCGGTTGCAGACGTGCAAGGTCGGTACTGGTAAGTTCGATGTTATCGATCAGGATAAGAGGGCTCGTGTTGGCTCCGAAGGTTGTGATACCGCGCACAAAGAAGTCGGCATTATCCTGGCCGGGCTCTCCGCTTCGCTGATAAGCGATCACGCCAGCAACATTACCGGCAAGGGCTGTGGTAAGGTTGCTGGAAGGCACCTTCAGTGTCTGCACGTCAATGGATGTGATGGAACCGATAACGCTCTCTTTCTTCTGGGTACCGAAAGCGACAATGGTCGTTCCCTCAAGTTCATTGGCCATATCCTTTAATTTGATCATAAAACTTTTACGGTCTTCCACCGGAATCACCTGGGTTTCCTTGCCTACAAACTCCACCTTTAGTTTGTCAGTAGGCTTAACTCCAGAAAGCTCAAATGATCCATCCAAGTCCGTAATCACTCCTCGCGTTGTCCCATCTATGGAAACAGTAGCGGCAGGGAGTGGCTGTCCTGTCTCTTCTTCAAAAACAACACCTCTGACCGTCCTTGTCTGAGCGAACATAGTAATAGTCAGGAGCGAGAAGAGAATAGATAAGAGAATCTTTGCCTTGCTCATTGGGTTAGAATAGTAAGTAATAGTTATATGCAGTTAACAATTTTATCCGATAAAGTTAGACATTTTTTGCCAATCCGATTAATAAAAAAAGATTTTTTTTAATTATCTTTGAAATTATGAAAACGCCAAAACTGATTATCTGCAGCTTTATCTGCCTGTCATTCAATCTATCAGCACAGAATTCCAAATATGTAGATCCTTTCATCGGCACCGCCGGCATGGGTCACACATTCCCCGGGGCTTGTGTCCCTTTCGGAGGGGTTCAGTTATCCCCGGATACCGACATGATTCCGCATAATATCAAAGGCAAGTATCAGCCGCGCACCTATGAATACTGCGCCGGCTACCAGTATGATGACAAGACTATCGTGGGTTTTAGCCACACCCATTTCAGCGGCACTGGCCACTCCGACCTGGGCGACATCCTCATCATGCCGGGAACAGGAGAAATCCAGCTTACCCCCGGGACAGCGGAGGATCCGGACTCCGGATACAGGCAGCGCTTCAGCCACGACAGCGAATCAGCCGGAGCCGGCCATTACGAAGTCACACTGGCAGATACAGGGATAAAGGCTGAACTCAGCGCAACAAGCAGAGTAGGCGTCCACAGATATACCTTCCCGGAAAAGGACGGCCACATTGTCCTGGATCTCGACCACGGTATATACAACTACGATGGAAAAACCCTCTGGGCTGAGGTACGGGTAGTTTCTCCCATCCTCATAACAGGCTATCGTATCACAAATGGCTGGGCACGAACCAATTATACCTACTTTGCCATCAGTTTCTCCCAACCGGTCACAGAGTACGGATATAAGGACAAGGCGCCCATTTATTATAAGGGGGGATACAGCAAGTTTCCCCAGTACCATAACTTCCCCGAAATGGCAGGGCGCAAACTCGCCGCCTGGTTCAAATTCGACACCGCCTCCAATCCGGAACTGACAATCAAGGTGGGCATTTCGGCAACCGGCACTACGGGTGCACTTAAGAATCTCAAGGCTGAAGCCGAAGGAAAGAGTTTCGACCGCATCCGCCAAGAAGCTGAAGCGGCATGGGATAAAGAACTCTCCTGCATCGAAGTGGAAGGCAGCGAGGCGGAGAAGAAGATGTTCTACACTTCTCTCTACCACACCATGATAAACCCCTCAGTCTATATGGACGTGGACGGTCTATACCGCGGCCTCGACCATGAACTTCACCAGGCCGAAGGCTTCACCAACTACACTGTATTCTCATTGTGGGACACCTACAGGGCGGAGCATCCCTTCCTTGCGCTCCTGAAGCCACACCAGGCCGAGGATATGATCGCTTCCATGCTCAAGCATTATGAGCAGAGCGCCCACGGGATGCTCCCTATCTGGAGCCACATGGCGAACGAGAACTGGTGCATGACAGGATATCACAGCGTGAGCGTACTCAGCGATGCCATAGCCAAGGGCCTCAAAATCGACGCAGAAGAAGCACTGAAGGCCATGGTTTCCACTTCTACAGTACCATGGTACAGTGGTCTTGGTGAATATATGGAACTCGGCTACGTGCCTCTTGACAAGACTTCGACAGCGGCAAGCAACACCCTCGAATACGCCTACGACGACTGGACAATCGCAGCAGCAGCACAGCGCCTCGGCAAAAAAGAAATCGCTCAGCAGTATCTTGTTCGTGCAGGCAACTATAAAAATATTTTCGACAGCAGCCTGGGACTCGCAAGGCCTCGTTATTCAGATGGTTCCTTCAAACCGGAGTTCGACATTAAACAAACTATGGGGCAAGGATTTATCGAAGGCAATTCTCTCAACTACTCCTTCCATGTTCCCCAGGATGTCAACGGCCTGAAGAAACTGATGGGTGGTGACAAGAAATTCATCGCCAACCTTGACGACCTCTTCGGCAGCGACCTCCCCGAATACTGCTATGCCGACAACGAAGACATCACGGCGGAATGTCTGCTCGGAGGATATGTACACGGCAATGAACCGAGCCATCATATCCCCTACCTGTATGCATGGACATCCCAGCCCTGGAAAACCCAGTATTGGCTGCGCGAAATCATCGACCGTTTCTACAAGCCGGAAATCCGAGGCCTCGGCGGCAACGACGATTGCGGACAGATGAGCGCATGGTACATCTTCAGCGTTCTTGGTTTCTATCCAGTCTGCCCCGGCACCGACCAATATGTGATAGGTGCGCCATATCTCCCCTATGCCAGACTGCAGCTGGAAAACGGGAACACTTTTGAGATAAAGGCTCCCGGCGTGAGCGACAGCAAGCGCTATGTCAAGTCCGTAAAACTCAACGGAAAGCCCCTGAATAAACTCTACCTGACTCATTCCGAACTCCTTGAAGGAGGCACTCTCGAGTTCGTAATGAGCAAGACTCCGAATAAACGCCGCGGCATTTCCGCAGATACGAAACCCTACTCGCTATGAGAAAAACCTTTTTGCTTCTGACCCTGACCTGCGCCATCAATTCCTTTGCGCAGGAACGCCTCGTCGATTACGTTAATCCCTTCATAGGAACCGACGGATTCGGGAACGTATACCCGGGAGCACAGATTCCCTTCGGCGGAATTCAGATAAGCCCGGACACCGACGACTATGACTACGACGTGGCCGCAGGATACAAATACAACAAGCCCACAATCATGGGCTTCAGCCTGACACACCTAAGCGGCACGGGAATCCCGGACCTTGGCGATTTTCTCTTTGTTCCCGGCACCGGAACTTTGAAATCTGCTACAGGCACCGACACGGATCCGGACTCCGGTTACAGGTCCCGTTACAGTCACGACCGCGAGGCCGCATCCCCTGGTTATTATACCGTCGACCTTCTGGATTATGGAGTGAAGGCAGAGATGACGGCTGCACAACGTAGCGGCATATTCCGATTCACATACCCCGCCAGCGATTCATCCTTCGTGATGATAGACCTGGACCACACACTCCGCTGGAAATGTGAATGGTCGTCAGTACGTCTTCTGGACGAATATACGGTTATAGGAAGCAAGATTGTGGCTGGCTGGAATCCGGACCGCTATGTGTATTTTGCAGCCCGTTTCTCCGAGCCCATCAAGGACTTCACAATACTTCAGGAAGGGAAGCCGGTCATCTACAACACCAAGCGATTCCGCAGCTCGCTTGAAGCCTGGGGAAGAGCTCTTCAGGCCTATGTCAAGTTCCCCACTTCTGCAGGGGAACAAGTATGTGTAAAAGTGGCGGTATCGGCAGTCGGAACCGACGGAGCACTCAAAAATCTGACCGAGGTCGAGAACCTTGATTTCGAGCAGTGCAGGAGCCGCGCCGAAGCTCTTTGGGAGAAGGAACTTGGCAAATACGAGCTGGATCCTTCCACCGACTTCCGTACAAAGCAGACGTTCTATACCAGCGTATATCGTACCGCTCAGCACCCCTTCCTTTTCCAGGACATTGACGGACGCTTCCGCGCACACGACAAGACAATCGGCAAAGCCGAAGGTTTTACCAATTACACCACCTTTTCGCTCTGGGATACCTACCGGGCCTTCCATCCGCTGCTGAACCTCGTCAACAAACCCCTGCAGGCGGATATTGCCAATTCAATGCTGGAGCACTACGACAAGAGCACGGAGCACATGCTGCCCATCTGGTCGTTCTACGGTGGAGAAACCTGGTGTATGATAGGCTATCACGCATGTTCCGTCCTTGCCGACATGATTATGAAGGACGTCCCCGGATTTGATTACGAAAGGGCCTTCCAGGCGATGAAAACGACGGCAACCAATCCTCACTACGACTGCATACCCGAGTATACTGAACTCGGATATGTTCCATTCGATCTGGAGAAAGAATCTGTATCGAAGACTTTGGAGTATTCTTACGATGACTGGTGCATCGCACAGGTGGCGAAAAAGCTGGGGCATGAGCAGGATTACGAGTTCTTCATCGCGCGTAGCCGAAACTACCGGAACCTGATCGACCCGGAGACCAAATATATGCGCGGACGCGACTCGAAAGGCAACTGGCGCACACCATTTGCCCCTATCGCATATCAGGGTCCGGGTTCCGTCAACGGCTGGGGCGACATTACCGAAGGATTCACCATGCAGTACACATGGACAGTCCCGCACGCTTTCGAGGATTATATGGCCATTGCCGGAAAGAAGTTCCTCCGGGACCGCCTGGACAGCATTTTCAAACTTGAAATGAGCGACGACATTCCCGGTGCGCACGACATCTGGGGCCGCATCGGCGGATACTGGCACGGCAACGAGCCCTGCCATCATGTGCTGTATCTGTACAACAAACTTGGCAAGCCGGCCGAGTGCCAGAAGTGGGTGCGCTACGTCGCCGACCACTTCTATGGCAACACCCCGGACGCCCTGAGCGGCAACGACGACTGCGGGCAAATGAGCGCATGGTATCTTTTCAACTGCATGGGGTTCTATCCAGTATGCCCGGGATCAGATGAATATGAACTCGGCTCCCCCTGCGTATCGGGTGTCAAAGTACATCTTTCCGACGGAGGCATACTCCACGTACGCACAAAGAACTGGAGTCCTTCCAACATCTACGTCAAGGCTGTCTATCTCAACGGAGTTAGACTAAAAAGCACCACCCTCAAGTACGAAGACATCAAGGGTGGCGCAGATCTGTTATTTGTTATGAAACACTAGTCTCCGGAAATACCATTAGGCGTTGTATTAGGATTATCCTGTAGTTCCCTGTCAGGAAGTTCAAGGGTTAGTTTCTGCCAGCTGCGGGTGTTCTTGGTAACATGAGTAGCAGAGGTTGTCCTATCTACGTCAATACCCCAACGCTTATTGTTGTAATACTCGCGAGCTCCCTCGCACCACATCTCGATTCTCCACTGAAGTTGTATGAACTTCGTGAGATCTGTGCCTGCGCCATAAGTAGCAAAAGTAAGAGGCACCTTACCAGCCCTGGTGCGTTTAGCGAGCAGGGCATTGATCGTTGCGATTGCACCTGTAGGATCATTATTCAGATTCTGTGCTTCTGCAAGCATCAGGTAAACCTCGGAAAGACGGAACTTGCAGTATTCATTTGCGCCGACCTTAGCCTTGTCAGGAGCGTTGGATGCATCTATTTGATGTCCAGTACCATCATCGGTAAGGCCTGCGGTGGTTGCATACTTCAAGCCACACCAGTCGGGAACATAGATTGTACTCGGTGTAGAATTGGTGTAATCTCCTATGACAGAAGTATAGAACAAATCTTTGCGGAAATCATCCGCATTGATTTGATTGTACAGACGGTCATCAACGCGGGCAAAGCCTTTGCGGGTAAGACCGGTTCCAAAAGGATTGGCAAAACTGCTGAAGGCAACGGTTGCAAGATACGAAGATTTACGGCTGTAACCCAGGATAACCTCGGGATTCACGCTCATTGCAACGAAAGCATTGGTTTCAGGTAGGAATTCGACATTGGCACCGGTCCAGTCTGCACCGGTATTCTTCCCACCATAGTTAGCTTCTGCAATAAAGCCATACTTACCACTGGAGATAATATCATTGCATGCTTTAATAGCGGTAGAATAATCGCCAAACTCAAGCGACGCGCGAGCAAGCAGGAAATTAGCGACACCAAGGTCGAAATCTTCCATGTTTTCATAACCATCTGTATAACCGACACCGGCTTTTTCCAGAAGGGTAATAGCTTCATTGATATCGGCAAGTATCTTCTCATAAGTCTCCTTTGCGCTGGAACGTGCTACAGGGGTCTGTTTGGGATCATATTTGTCATACCAGCTGATACCGAGTTTGTCGGCTCCGCCATTGGTGTATGCATCCTGGAAATTCTCCATAAGTGAGAGATAACTGAATGCACGGATAAGAAGCCCGCGTGCACGACCATCCTGATTAAGAGCCACATCTCCGACAGCCTCTGCAGTTAAAGTATTGAGATTTTTATTTGCCGCATTGATACCTGCCGCATAACCGAACCAATAAGGTGCCGAGTACATGCTTGATGTATAGGGTGTACTGAAATCATACTCATTCTTTCCGGCAAAGTAATCTGCATCATCATTATATCCAAGAACCACATCGTTGCCTTGGATAGTACGGATCCAATCCAGTCCTTGGAAAGAATTGGTGCGTCCGTCAGAGCCCTGACCTTCAATGCCAGTATAATTGAAATAATATACCATATTGCTGACCATGGCGGTCACCATTGCCTGTATGGTAGCTTCGTCACCTTCGGTAAGGAGGGGGGTTACGATTTCATCGTAAAGAGAGTTGGGAGGTGTAATGTTAAGTCTGTCTCCACAAGAAGAGAACAAAAGCGCACCCGCAATGAAACTGAGGATTATGGACTTTTTCATATTCATTATCTTTTTCATTTGTCAAAGGCTCATTAGAAGTTGATGTCAACACCAAAGCTATAAACACCCAGAGTAGGATATGCAGCAGCACCAACTTCCATACCGCCTACGAGCGACCAGCGGGGATCGACACCGGAATGGCCGTGGAGAAGAATGGTATTGTCTGCTGAAGCGAATAGTCTGAGAGAGCTGATATTAGCTTTTTTAACAATTTTTTCGGGCAGAGTATACCCGATAGTAATATTCTTAACCGAGAGATAACTTGCACTGAAGAGTGCCATATCGGTGTATAACCAGGAACCGAAGGTTGCACCGTCATCATAATTGCGCCCATAAACAACCTTGGGGAACTTGGCTTCCCTGTTAGTCTCGCTCCAGGTGTTGCCGAAAAGCTCGCGGCTGACAGAATATCCGACATTGCTGGAGCCACGATATTGTCCGTTACCATATTCAACACTATAAAACTTCCCGCCAAGCTGATAAGCCAACATAACGGTGAGGTCCAAGTTGCGATAACGTACACTGGATGTAAAACCGCCGATCCATTCAGGGATTGCATCACCAACTTCGTATTTGCTTGCGAATGCGGACTTGGTGGTAAGAATATCATCGCCTTCTACAGCACCGGCAAAAGTACCGGCTTTTACATCGTCTTCGGTAACCCTGTGCCAGAAGAGAGGCATACCCATGGCATCGTTATTCTCGACATAGCCCGTCTGCTTGTCATTATTGTTGTCGTAGAAAGTTTTGCCGCTATTACCGGCCACACCACCATACTTATAAAGGTAGAGATTGTACCAGTCCTTGCCTTCTCCGCGCAAATACTCTTTACCGGAAGAGGAGCCGCTGCCGCTGATGGACCAACTGGAAGCAGATGCCTCCCAGGTTTCAGGGTTGCCAAGAGGCGCCTTCAAAAGAACGGTATTGTAATGCGTTCCATTGGTGGACAAGATTACATCCCAGTCCTTGGTCTTAACAGGCTGATAGCTTAACTCGATTTCAAAACCACGGCTTCGAATACCGGTCGTGTTGGTTTTCAAGGAAGACTGTCCTGCCGCCAGATAGGATGCGTTCTGGTTATCAATAGCGTTGATGGTATGCTTGTTGAACCAATCAAATGTTCCAGCGAATTTACCTCCGAAGAGTGTAAAATCAACACCGGCATCAGTTGTGCGGGTCTTTTCCCAGGTGAGGCCGTCGTTTACCCATCCGCCCTTGGTGAGGGAGATGTTTTCAGGATAGGTAGAAAGTCCGCTTCCGGCCCACTTAGCACTACCGTAGGACCAGGTCTGGTAGCCAGAGTAACGTCCAACACCATTCTGGTTACCTATCACACCATAACTGGCGCGGACCTTGAAATTGTCCAACCAGGACTTGGTTGCCTCCATGAATCCCTCGGAGGAGATACGCCAGCCTGCACCTATGCTCCAGAATGTTCCCCAACGGTTTTCTGAATATTTGAACTTGGAAGAACCATCACGGCGCACCGAGGCAGACAGATAATACTTGTCATCATAGATAAAGTTGGCACGTCCGAAGTAAGATTCAAGAGCTTCCTTGTCTATGCCACCGGTATTCGGGCCACCAAATGTGCTGTACTTTGCCGTTCCAAGGAAGTTTGGGAATGCAAGGACATCATTCAGTAGTGTACTTCCGCTCGCATACTGCAATCCGTTATAATTATATTCGAAGAATTCATGACCCAGGACAGCATCAACATGAACCTTGTCAATGTTGTGGTTATAGTTCAGCAGTTGCTGTGTGGTCATGTTCGAGTATTCCTGCTGGCTGCGGAAAATGGATGAACCTCCATGACCGGTACCGTCAATGAATGGTGCACTTTCTATGTTATAAAAACGCACACGCCTTCCGAAAGTGGTGTCGTATGCGAGATTTATCTCTGCGGAAAAATATTTCAAGAAGGATGCCCGTACATATCCTTTGGTGTTGAGATCCTGCCATGTCTGATTGTCAAACGACTGCTGAGGAAATTTGATGAGGTTAGTAGAGGAAAGGGCGGAAGTGTAACCAAATACTGAATGAGTATTTGCGGTATTCGGTGCCATGCCGGCTGCGTTGTACGCCATCTGAACAGCCTTCCCGTCCGGACCTTCCACATAATTACCTTTCTCATCCCTGGCATAAACCTGGACAAGAGGGTTGGTTTCGTTAATCCAATAGAATATATTCTGGGTTGCTGCCCCGGGGTTACGTCCCCAACGGGTGGCCATACTTCTAATAGTACGGTTAGTATAACCGAACTTGGCCCCAACCTTAAGCCAGTCTGTAATCATGGCGTTAACATTTGCCCGGGCCGTGTAGCGGTCGAAGCCGGACTGACGGATATATGAAGGGTCCTGAAGCATCCCGACAGAAATGTGATAATCGACTTTTTCATTTCCACCGGATGCGCTGATATTGTATTCCTGGCGGAACCGGTCGGTATACAGCACGTCATATGCGTTGCCATCACTCCACATAAGCCTTGCGTCAGGATTGATTTTGCCATCTGTGCCAACAAGATAAGCACCAGACATTGTGCCGGAAGCAGAAACGCCACTACCTGAAGTGGTAACAGTCATGCCAGGAAGGTCGTAGACCATCCAGTTGCCGAGCGCGTTACGCTGGAAACCGCCGGTAGCGTCACCGGTGTAGTCGAAAAGGTGTGCTGATGCGAATTCGCGGGAAGCAGCATCATTACCTTTCAAGGCATCTCCGTTCTTAGCATATCCATAATAAGCCGCATTGTAGATTGATTCCCAGACGAACTCGTACTGCTCTGCAGGATTCTTTGCACCGATACGGTTAATTGTAGCATTGCCGCCCAGTGTATTGATGCCCCAGCGTCCTTCAAAACTAATCTTTGTCTTGCCTGCTTTACCACTCTTGGTGGTAATGAGGATGACGCCATTTGCACCACGTGCACCATACATGGCAGTTGAAGCTGCATCCTTGAGAACAGTGATACTAGCTATATCCTTGCTGTTAAGCGAAGACAGCGGGTTCACTCCCTCAATGGCAGGGGTGCCGTCAATAATGATGAGGGCATTGGCACTGTTTGGATCGACGGTGCTTATACCACGGATACGGATACCTACATCCAGACCTGGCTGGCCGTCCAGTGCGGAAATCTGAAGTCCAGCTACCTGGCCTTCAAGAGCACGGGTTATAGTACCCTGTGCCTGTGCATCTATATTTCTTCCGTCAACAGCGGTAATGGATCCAGTCAGATCCTTTTTACGTGCAGTTCCGTATGCGACGACGACCACATCGTCGAGAAGCAATGCATCATCTTCTACGACGATATTGATGTGTGTCTGGTTACCAACAGCCACATTCGTGGTCTTGTAACCGATAGAGGATACAACCAGGACGTCTCCACTTGCAGCCCTTATGCTGAAGCTACCTTCCAGGTCAGTAATAACGCCGATGTTGGTACCCTTGATCTGAATACCCGCAGCAGCAACGGGATCGCCCTTTGTATCGACAACCTTTCCGGTTATCATCGGCTGGGCGAATGCCTGCACTCCTATCATAAGAAACGCAAGCGTAACCATAATGAAACGTTTTACCATAAACAGTGTTAATAGTTTAGTTAGTGCTTTCCTTAAAGTTGTAGTTTAAGGATATATATGTTGGTGAATCACATCGGCAAAACCCTACTGTTCAAGTATTTTTGAAAAGAAGTCATTTTTTTATGCACTGACACCGGTAGGAAAAGAATCAGAGTTGTGCGCGCAAAATCGTTTTGTTATATTTTATGACAAATCCTACTCAAAATCGTTCTCGGGCATCTTTCCACCATGTTTTTTTTGTTTAGTTTTTTAAGAAAACCTTGTTGTTTCGAAAAATAATTCGGATATTTGAATGTTTATTGCTAAACTACAACATTGAAGATACACTAATAACAATACCTTATTATTAATTGTTTTAATGTTTATGGTAAAACGTTTCATTATGGTAATGCTTGCAATGCTGACAATCGGCATTCAAGCATTCGCCCAGAATCCGGTATCCGGTAGGGTAACGGACAAATCTGGCGAGCCCGTAGTCGGAGCTGGTGTCCTTATCAAAGGTACCACTACCGGCACTACTACTGACCTGGACGGCAACTGGAAACTTGCCAACGTCAAGCCCGGCGCCGTTCTGGAAATCTCAAGCATCGGCTATGCTACCCAGCAGGTGGCCATAGGCAATGCAAAACAGTACAACATCGCTCTTGAGGAGGATGCACTCTTCCTCGATGACGTGGTTGTTGTCGGTTATGGTTCCGCCAAGCGCAAGGACCTCACCGGTTCACTCACCCAAATCGACGGACGTCTTATCGCAGCGACCAACACCTCTTCAGCGACCAAGGCACTGGAAGGAGCTATCCCTGGTATCGTTTATTCCGTTGTCGATGCACAGCCTGGCAATGATGCCGGTATCCGTGTACGTGGTCTTGGTTCCACAAACACCGGTGCATCAAATGCTCTCATTATCATTGACGGCGTTCCGGCACAGGGAGACAACCCTCTGTCACAGCTCAACTCAGAAGACATCGCATCCCTTACAGTCCTGAAGGATGCTGCTTCTACTGCAATCTACGGATCTCGCGGTGCTAACGGTGTTATCCTAGTAACTACAAAGACCGGCCAGTCCGGAAAGACCAAAGTGCATTTCCAGGCACGCGCAGGTTGGAATACTGTAGGAACTTATGATGTAGGACAGATAGACGATGCCGCTGGCATTTACGAGTATTTCTGGAAATCCATCTACAACTCCTATCGCTATGGTGTAGACGGAAGCGGAAGCCCTGCTTACAACAAGACTACAGGCGAATACTACACCAATATCAACAAGCCTAACTATACTCACGAGCAGGCTGCCGAATTCGCAAGTGCACACCTTTTCAACTACATTGGCTCAGAAACCGAGTTCGGACGCAACTATCTCGGCAACTACATGGCCTACAGTGTCCCTGGAGCCATCTATACTCCCGATGGAAACAGCGACAGCAGCAGTTCTACCATGTCCGGGGCATATCTCATCGATCCCGCAACAGGCAAGATCAATCCTGCAGCAAAGCTTCTTTATGACGACAGCTATGCTGATGCCCTCCTCAAGGTCGGTCATCGTCAGCAGTACGACATTTCCGCAAGCGGTGGTAACGAAAAAGAGAACCACTATGTTTCATTTGGTTTCATGAACGATCCTTCATACGTTCCGAATTCCAATTTCCAGCGTATCACAGGACGTGCGAACTTTAATGTTCAGTTGTTCCCTTGGCTCAAAGTCGGCACGAATATCAACTTCACCCGTTCCAAGACCAACTACATGGCAGGTTACTGGGCACAGAGAAATGCCGGTTCAAACCCTGGATCAATACCCCGTTACGTAAATGGCCACACCCCCATCATCCCGTTCTATCGTCACGATAAAGATGGCAACTTCATTTACGATCAAAATGGAGACAAACTTCGCAATGTCAAGACCGACGAGACTTATTCGCCGCTTGGCCAGACAGGCAACAACTATAATAGCAATGACATCATCTATGCGTTAAAGAACGATGTCCGCGAAGATGTAACTTCAGTTTTGAACACCCGTACATATGCGGAAATCCCCTTCTTGGAGCACTTCACATACAGGTTTGACTTTGCCTATGACAAAATCAACAATATGATGAACCGTTACTACAACGGTACCACCGGACGCGCAGCCGGAATGGCCGGATACTTTGGTAAACGCGCATCCGACACCCAGGTAATCAACCTGCAGAACCGAATCACTTACACCCAGGACTTCGGAAAGCACCATGTTGACGCCCTTGCACTTGCCGAAAGCAGTGACTGGGAGTATGAGCAGGTAAGCTGGGGTTCATATCACGAATTCATCCCTGCATTCCTCGCATCCTCCAACTTCGTCGGACGTTATGGCAGTGCCGGTTCAGCCCCTTCACCAGGTTACGGACATGATATTGAGCGCATGCGCTCTTTCCTCGGACGTGCAAACTACATTTATGACGACACTTACTATCTCTCAACTTCAGTACGTCGCGACGGTTCTTCCAAGTTCCGTGCAGACAACCGCTGGGGAACATTCTGGAGCGTAGGTGCCGGTTGGCGTTTCTCCAACGAGGCATTCATGGAAGGAACCCGCGACTGGCTCACGAACGGCAAACTGCGCGCCAGCTACGGTGTAATCGGAAACCAGAACGGTATCGAACGCTATCAGACCTACCGTACCTGGGGTTATTCTGCAACTTATGCTTCCGTCACCAACGGAACAGGTTCTCCTACTTCCTACAAGCTCAGCATGGGCGGATTCGTCAACACAGCTCTGACATGGGAAGAGACCAACACATTTGATGCAGGTATCGACCTCACCTTGTTCAACCGGGTAGACCTCACCTTCGACTTCTTCAACAGGGTCACCACAAACTCCCAGTTCGCACAGCCGGTTTCTTATCTTGCTACCGGACAGGCTTCGATACCCCGCAACATCGCAGAGCTCACCAACCGTGGTATAGAGTTTGACATAAATGCCGACATCATCCGCACCAAAGATCTCCGTTGGAATGTTGCATTGAACCTTACTCACTACAACACCAAGCTCACCGGACTTCCCGATGACGCCATCCCCGCACACGTAGCAGGTCTTCCTGACGGAACTTGGCATACTCATGACGGAGGTGCATGGAGCCAGGCAGGTGGTGCTCAGCAGACTCAGGCATTCTATCTGCGTGGCATCGGCCGTGACTGGTACAACATCTACATGTACAAATACGCCGGCGTCGACGACAATAGCGGTCTGCCTCTCTACTGGGGGACCGTTACCCAGGCTGCCCTCGACAAAGAAACAAAGGACGGCACCCACTACTATGATGGCCTCAAGGTTGGCGACAAGTTCAAGACCACTGACTATGCACGTGCAACCAAGCAGGAAATCGGCGATGCTCTTCCCGACATCGTAGGTGGTTTCAACACCAGCCTCACATGGAAGAACTGGGATTTCAGCGCACAGTTCGCTTTCCAGCTCGGTGGCTATTTCTTCAGCAAGGAATATGCTGACTATCTCTATGCCATCAACAATGCGCACTACCGCATGATGTTCATTTCAAAAGAAGCTCAGGGCAATACCTGGACTCCTGAGAAACACACCTCAAAATTCCCTATGCAGATGTACCCTACCGATATGAACGCATACTTCCAGGGAACATCAGCTAACGGACAGAACTGGTCATGGACTACCCAGAGCCTCTTCTCTGCAAGCTACCTGCGTCTCAAGAACATTACCATCGGGTACAATGCACCTGCTGAAGTGTTCAAGAAACTTGGCATGAACTTCATCAGCGGCCTGCGTATTTTTGCATCCGCAGACAATCTCTTCCTGCTCTCCGCAGCCAAGGGCATTGATCCTTCGATGTCCATCTCCGGAGGTTACACCGATGTTGACGAGTACACATTCCCTCTCATGAGGACATACACCATCGGTATCAATCTTGATTTCTAGAAATGTGGATGAAAATGAATTATAATATGAAAAAGATATCCATTATTCTATCAGTGTTGGGAATGATTGCTTTCGCATCCTGCAAGAGTCTGGATGTTGCGCCTCCCAACAGCATTACAGATGAGCAGGTTCAGGAAATCCTGAACGGCACCGACGAGGCAAAGATCGACATGGTCATTACCGCAATCGGAAACAACCTGCAGAACAACTTCAACATCGCCGGTCAGACCTGGTCGGGTTATTCTTCATATCCTCTTAATTCCCAGGTAGATCAGGACTTCCTCATGTGCATGCGCGGCAATGACGTGATCCCCGGAACACTTGAAACAGCAAGCGGGCATCACATCAACGCCTACCAGCTCATCAAGAGCCAGTTCAATACCGACAATACTTATCCTTACTGGGCAATGGGAGCGCTGCTTACCACCAATGCCAACAAGGTTCTGCTTTATATGCCCAAGGATGCTGCAAGTGCAAAAGTAGCCAACTTCAGGGCCCAGGCACTTTGCGTCCGCGCATATGCTTATATGCAGCTTATGGAACGCTTCCAGCCCTCATATACAAGGAACGGAAAATCCGGAAATGGAATGCCCATTTACACCAAGTATGATGTAAACCCCGTTGCTCCTATTTCATCCGCCGAAGAAACCTACAAATTCATCCTTGACGACCTCAAGGAAGCTGTTGACATTCTCGGCACTACAGGATACACTGACCAACCTAATGACATTGATCTCGGTGTTGCTCAGTTCCTCCTCACCAGGGCCGCTCTCTGGGCTGGTGAATGGGAGACTGCCATCACTATCGGCAATGCTCTTCTTTCTCACTACAACACCTTCATTGCTGAAGCATATTACGGCGCAGACAACGCTGACCTCGATGCAATTGTTGCAGGGACCAAGGAAATCAAGGCCGAAGACAATGCATTCCAGACCCTTGCCCACAATCCCGAGGCAATCATGGGATTCGTTCAGGGTGAAGGATCCAACACCTACATGAATGGCTTTGCCAACGTATTCAAGGCAGGTGAAGGCGGTTATGGCGGAAATGCCCCCCGTATTGACGACCGTCTCTACAAGCTCATGGATGACAAAGACTTCCGCAAGGCACGCTTTACAACAAAGGAAGTCGATTACGAGTATGTAATCGACGAGACCACCAAGAAGACTGCCCGTATACCGGAACATGCAAATCTCAAGTGGGCTGCCACCATTGCCAAGAGCTATTCCACAAGAGATCATCATGTGGATTGCGATAACTACATCTTCCGTTCTTCCGAAGCTCTTCTAATGGTTGCTGAGGCTCAAGCTCAGAGTGGAAAGGATGCCGATGCAAAGGCTACTCTTAACAAACTGCTTGCGGCCCGCACCAAGGCTGGGGAGACTCCCCTCACCTGCGACAACTACAGCGGAATGGCCGGCATGAATGCTCTCCAGATGGTACAGCTTCAGACCCGTATCGAACTCTGGTGCGAAGGTGGACGCGAGTACTACAACAACAAGAGGTGGAACATTGCTGTGGACCGCAGCAACTCTGCTGATCACTATTATAAGGCTGATGCCAATAAACTCTCTGTCGACGAGATGATATTGGCAGTTCCTCTTCAGGAAACAAGCACCAATACAAACTGGGCTTCGGTTAAATAAACTGTTTTAATATGAAAAAATTCATTTCTATAGTAGCTATCGCAGCCGCTTCCCTTCTTGCAGTTGTTTCTTGCGAAAAGGAAAAGGTTACAATAATAGAAAGCGATGGAATCACTGTCAGTCCCACAACACTTACACTGACTGTAGGTGAAGTTGGAGAACTGAGCGCTGTTATCGCTCCGGAGAATGCCACAAGCAATCTGGTTACATGGAGCTCCAGCGACAAAAAGATTGCTTCAGTTTCGCAGTTTGGACGCGTTTCTGCAGTAGGTGTAGGGACAGCTGTCATCACCGCCAAAAACGGAAAGAGCACCGCGACATGCAAAGTAACCGTCAATCCTGTAAAGGTTACGGGTGTTACTGTAAGCCCTGCAACTGCAGAGGTTTACGATTTCTCAGAGCTTACTCTTACAGCCAATGTGCAGCCTGCTAACGCAACAGACAAGACTGTTACATGGGAATCATCCGATAAAAATCTTGCAACTGTAAACAAGGACGGTGTTGTTTCCACTCTCGCTCCCGGCAAGGTGACGATTACCGCAACAACGAATGATGGCGGTTTCAAAGCTTCTGCCCAGATTACCATCAAGAAGAGTGATAATCTCAATATCTGGGTAAATGACAACGAAGGAAAAGCAGAGATCGAAGGTGGCAGCAAGGATGTAACAAAAGACTTCCTTAAATACAGTAATGGTAACGTGACCTGGGATAAGAATACAACCGGGAAAATTCGCATAGCTACAATGTTATTCGAAAACGGAAAATCCATTACCGTCACACAGATTGGCCCTGAAGACTTCGCTGGGACCTGGTCTTTCACTGGAAAAACTTTTGCGCCCAATGCAAAGCTTGGTGTCACTGCTGGAAACAACACAAAGAAGAGCATCACTATTGCTGCAAAGGAAGGCCAGACAGCAAATGATGGAAGCAAAGATATTACCAACAACATTACAATAACCGGTCTTATCAACACCTACGTTGCAGAAGGTGTCGTTGATATCGATTATGTGAAGAAAGTATTCCGCATTGGTATTTTCTTTGACGGGGAAAAAGCTCAGAAAGTCGACACTGGCAAGAGTGGATTTGACTACATAACTCTCCTCCCTGAACTTGGAAATGGCTGGGGTTCATACAACTTCTGTCCTGTTCCATTTAATGGAGGCACTAACAAGGGTTGGTTGTGGCTTACAACTGAATCCTTTAGCAAAATGCACTACGGGAAGGACGACTGGCTGAAATGTGACGGAAAGGATATCCTTGGACTTGCTTTCTGCGCTTGCAAGAGTGCTACTCCTAAGGCTAGCGACTATGCTTCAGTCAACGCTGCCGGCGGTTACGATGTAATCTGGCAGTGCAACACCGGTGGAAAAGACAATCCCGGTTTTGCTCTTGAAAGGTAAGATACTCTATATCAAATCGAAGCCGTCCCTCACCGGACGGCTTCTTTTTTGTTTTTAATTTCTAAGATTTTACTATATTCGCCGACAATTTAAGAAACACACTAAACTATGACCTTAAAGGAAGCCGCCACTTTGTGGAAGGAAGACCGGAAAAGATTCATTAAAACTTCAAGCTATGCTATGTACCTGAACCACATCAGGTTACACATTATTCCCATCTTTGGAGAAAAAACGGATCTGAGTGAGAAGGAAGTACAGATGTACGTCCTTGAACTACTTGAAAATGGAGTTGCGGCAAGCACAGTACGTGACATAGTCACGGTGCTGAAAATGATTGTGAGATACGGAGCCCAGATGGGAGTATGGGCTTTCCCCATTTGGAATATAAAATACCCGTCCACTGTCGGCAGAAAAGAAATCGAGGTGCTCTCCCGTGAGGATCATCAGGCAATTCTCGACCACATCAGGTCCAATCCGGATTGCAGAAGTGCAGGCATCTACATATGCCTCTCGACAGGATTAAGGATTGGTGAAATATGTGCCCTCCAGTGGAAAGACATAGATATGGGCAGAATGATTCTTCATGTCCGTGATACCCTGGAGAGAGTTTACACACCAGAAAATGACGAATCACATACACAACTGCTGTTGAGCAGCGCTAAGACTCACAATTCAATAAGAGATATTCCACTAACCAAGGACCTGGGACGTCTGCTTACCAATCTCCTACATGGGAAGAAACCGGAGGATTTCGTACTGAGCGGGTCGGAACGGCCTCTCGAGCCAAGAACGTACAGAAACTATTATCATCACTATATTAAATCCGCCGGCCTCCCATACGTCCGTTTCCACGGACTCAGGCACAGCTTCGCAACACGGTGCATAGAGTCCGGATGCGACTATAAAACAGTGAGCGTCCTGCTGGGGCATTCAAACATCAGCACGACGCTCAACCTGTATGTTCATCCAAACAATGAGCAGAAACTCAAGTGCATGGAGACCGTAAGCAGATATTTGTCTAAATAACAGTAAGTGAAACGCTCTTGAGGTCTTTGTCAGCGGAAGACGATCCAGTCATGATGGTAAAGTCTCCGGGCTCGACGGTCCATTTTTCAGAGGCACCCCAGCAGGCAAGCATATCGGGAGTAATCTCGAATTCCACGTCGGCGCTCTCTCCTGGTTCAAGATATACCTTCCTTACACCCTTGAGTTCCTTGACAGGACGGGTTACGGAGCCGTATTCGTCGCGTATATACAGCTGCACGGCCTCATATCCGCCCATATTGCCGGTATTCTTGACGTTAACAGTCAGTTTGACTATTTCATCAGGCTTTATCTCTCTCTTTGATGCCACAGGTTCTCCATATTCGAACGAAGTATAACTCAAGCCGAAACCGAATGGATACAAGGGAGCGGAAACCGCAAGGGCGAACTGCCTTGAATACTGGGAATGCTTGTGGTTGTAAACACACTGTATCTGACCGGCATTGCGAGGGATGGTGACAGGGAGTTTGCCGGAAGGATTCACAATGCCAGCAAGGATTTCCGCTATTGCCTGACCACCCATCTGCCCGGGCTCCCAGACATTCAAGATCGCGTTAACAGAAGGATTTTCGGCTGCCCAGGTGACTCCAAGGGCACGGCCGCTCATCAGAATGAGCACGGTGGGCTTTCCGGAGGAAGCCACCGCTTCCAGCAGTTCCTGCTGGCGGCCTGGCAAGTCGATATTATCCCTGTCGCAGTTCTCGCCACAGGTACGTCCGAATGCAGAATAGCGCTGGGAATTCTCTCCGAGTACGAGTATATTGACATCCGCCTGTCGGGCCTTCGCAACCGCCTGGCGTATGCCAGCATCGTCTATTGCGGTCACACGACCACGGAAAGTCATGGTGTCGATGCGGGCAGAGGGATATAAACTACGCAAACCCTCGTAGACGGTTATCACGTCGTCATCATCCTGCGGAACCACCCAGTCGCCCAGAATGGTCTGGCTGTCGATATTCGGTCCGCACAGAAAAATACGGCGCGCTGCGAGAGCCTTCGGACGGGCAATGCCCGTACTGGCGTCCCCTCGCGGGACACAGACGGGCCCTTTGCCCGTCGCGGAGGGAAGATTGAGCGGCAGCAGCCCGTCATTTTTCAGGAGGACTATCCCCTCGCGGGCAGCCTCCAGCGAAGTCTGCCGATGCTCAGGGATAGCGGCGAATCCTCGCTCGGAAGGGAGCGCAGGGACAGGGTCCTCGAAGAGGCCAAGTTCAAACTTGGCCTTAAGGATCTTGCCGGCCGCCTCATCTATGCGACTCTCCGGGATACGGCCGCTCTTCACGCCGTCCAGGACCGACTCGAAGTAATTCGGCCCCTGCATGTGCATGTCGATTCCAGCTTCAACCGAAACCTTGAATGCCTCATCTTCGCTGGAAACCCAATGATGCATGCTGTGAAGACGCTCGATATCCATCCAGTCACTCACGATAAAACCGTCGAAACCGAGTTCATCGCGCAGTATGTCATTGATAAGCCAGCTGTTGCCGTGGCAGGGTATACCGTTGATTTCATTGTGGGCAGTCATGACCGTAGCGACTTTTGCTTCCTCAACAGCCACTTTAAAAGGCGGAAGATGAAGCTCGCGCATCTTGCGCTCACTCATATCCATAGGCGAAGCGTTGAGCCCGCCGAAAGGCTCCCCGCCGCCAATCAGATGCTTGGCGCAAGCCATGACTTTGCCTTCGGAATAATTACGGTCGCGACCCTGAAGGCCCCAGATACTATACTTTCCCATCTGGGACACCAGCCATGGGTCTTCGCCGAAGGTCTCCCCCATCCTGCCCCAGCGGGCATCACGGGCGACGTCGAGATTGGGAGCGAATGTCCAATACATACCTGTCATACGCATTTCCTCGGCAGTCTGGGCGCCGATCTCTTCCATTATTTCCGGATGGAAGGTAGAGGCAAGGTTAATGTTGCTCGGATACACGGTGCAGCCGGCACGGAGGCCGTTTCCATGTATGGCATCGATGCCGAAAAGAAGAGGAATTCCCAACCTGGACTCGCTGGCAAGCACCTGAAGTTGGTGTGCCTCCTCCCCGGTCAGCACATGCATGAAGGATCCCACCTTACCCTCGCGTACACGGTCGGCCAAGTCAGGGTTGCCAAGATTCTCGTCAGAAGCATCGATATTCTTATATGGGGAGCCCTGGTCCGGCGGGACATAACAGGGGCCTACATACTGGCACATCTGCCCTATCTTTTCTTCTAGGGTCATCTCCTTGAGGAGCAATTTGGTCCGCTTCTCCGCGCTAAGGGAAGCGTCATGCCAATCGCCTGAAGAGCACGCGCTTGCAAGCACGATACCGGCTATAAGAAGGTATCTTTTCATTACAACTGGATTTTAAGGTTTGCGGTTTCGCGTATGTCGGTTTTTACGGCGGGCACTTTCAGGGTGTTGTCTACCCAAGTCCAGTCCTTGGTTTTTGCTCCGTTCACAAGAACTTTCTTTGGCTTGGACGTGCAACGCACCTCGAAACTGTAGTTGCGTGCGTCGGGTATACCTTCATAACTGCCCTCTACAGGGTTGACTTTGATATCAACGGCCTTTCCGTCCTGCTTGCACTCGAAGAGAGTAGAGGATATTGCTCCATTCTCGTAAGCGTAACTCTCGCCGTCATCCTCATACATGATGAAACTGCTTTCCCCATGAGGGTAGACCTTTATAATAAAATCGGTCTGTGGCTTGCTGCCGATGAATTCCACATCAGGCTGGGTTGGCACGATGGCGCCGTTGCGCACAAAGAACTGCCCTGCCCTGTTGTAAGGGATCTCACAGGTAATCTTCTCGCCCCTGCTGTTCACCAATTCTCCGGTCCAGACATTTATCCATTCTCCAGCAGGAAGATAGATATCGTTGCTGAAGGCACTTACGCAGTATTGGCGTCCGAACATATACTGGAACACCATGTCGTCGCAGTTGCGGTCGTCCGGGAACTCAAGCGGCATGGAACGCACCATGGGCATACCGGTGAGCGCACCTTCCAGAGCATTGGAATATATATAAGGTATGAATTGATAACGGAGATTGATATAGAACTTGTACATTTCCTTTTCCACTCCGGAATAATAGAAAGGCTGCATCATGCTGAACCAACTGTTGACCTGCAACCAGGGAAGGAACACGCCGAAATGGAGCCCCTGCATCTCCTGCTCGCGGGGAACGCTCATCACATCACAGCTCAGGTTCATGAAGCCTGAATTACCGAGATTGTGCTGGTCGAACAGGGCGATGATGCCGCCACCGTTGTCGCCGCTGTTTGCGGCTGTCCAATGCTGGCTCCCGGCCCATCCTCCGCAGTAGTGATGCCAGCTGCGCTTGCCTGTGTGCTTGCGCGTCATGCTTGCGACCTGCTTCACGAGAAGAACCTGGTTTAGATTATGCATCTCCTTGTCGCTAAGCCCGTTATGGTATTTCCAGCTGGGATGCTCATCAATGGTGCGGGCAGGGTCCAGTTTGAATCCGTCCACCCCCATGTCCATAAAGGTGGTCAGGTGGTCCGGCCAATGCTCCAGTCCGGATTGAGGCCGGCCTTCACGGGCTGCTATCAGATCTTCTTCTATGATACTGTGGTCATATTCTTCGCACAGCCAGAGTCCCAGGTGTATGCCCATACTGCGGAGTTTCCCCACGAACAGGCGCGGATAGAACTTCTTGGGCATCTTGTCCTGGAGCCAGTAGGGTTCGGGCGAGAACTTGTCGTAGTTCCAGCGCTTAGAGGTAGAGAAATCGTAGCGTTTCTCCATCCACTGAGGCTCTAGCCAGAAGAGGTCTACCGGCACTCCCATCTGGCGGAAATTAGCAGCGTCACTGAGTATTGCCCACTGATCTTCGCGCATATTAGGGCCGAAGGCAAAACCGTACGCCCACTTGGGAAGGACATAGGTCCTGCCGGTAATCTGCGTATAAAGGTCCAGCACCGAGGGCATGTCAGAGCCCGCCATCAGGTAGAAATCAGCAACGTTGGCGGTATTGTAAATATTGAAGTGATCGGGATTGGTATAACCCACATCGAAATGGCACTTGCGGGTAGTGTTGTTGAATATCCCCCATCCCCGGGAACTCATCATGAATGGCATAGAAATCTCCGTGTGCTGGTAGGCAGTCCACATGCGAAGCATCTCTCCCCTGTGCTGTATATGCTCGCGGGAAGTGCTGCCACCGCCATAGAAGCGTTCGCCTTCTTCCATGCTGAGGCTGATGATACTGGAGGTCTCGGGATCACCAGCTTCGGCCACGTCTCGCTTATTCTTGGCGTTGTTGTCATCTCCTATGATTCCATCGTTCTTGGCAACCACCAGCCCGCCGAATTTATCGATCACGGCTTCTGCAAGCGCCATTACTTCATCGCTGCCTCCCTTATGGAAAACAATCTCACGCACCACTGCTTTTCCATTTGCATCTTTCAGGCAGATAGTGCCAGAGGCCTTGTCTATGCTGATGCTGGCAGAAGACGTGCTCACACTGAAGACACCACCCTCTTCACTCACTTTCTCTCCAACCCCGGGCCAGTCGGTCTTGACTATGCCATAACGGTTGAGAAGTGCTTCCGGAAACTGTCCGTCCGGGCTGACCTGTACTCTAAAAATAGTATTTGAACAAACTTCTACGCTGACTGAAAGCCCATTAGCCAATTCTACCGAATGTTTCGTGTTGGCATTAACTGACAGACATGCCAACAGGCAAAGGGAAACAAATAACAATTTCTTCATTATTGCAATCATGTTTCAAGGAGTATTTCTTGTAAAATTAAGAATTATTACCATGAATTCAAAAATTTCGGCTCAAACTTGCATTTGTCACTGCTGCCAATTAAATTTGTAGAATATGAACTGTGTACTCTTCAACAAAGTCAGATTATTCAATTTATCTAAATAGTTCAAAATGAAGAAATTGCTCAAAATTGCTCCGGTTCTGACTCTCGCGCTGATTTCATTCAGTGCCGGCGCCAAGGACTATCTGGCAACCGATTTCGGAGCCAAGGCAGACGGACAAACACTCAACACGGCATCGCTGCAGGCGGCTATCGACTACATCTCCGCAAATGGTGGCGGCCGGCTTGTGCTGACTGGAGGTGATTTCGTATCCGGCACCATCTACCTCAAATCAGACGTGACACTTCATATCGATGAGGGTTCCAGCCTTCTCGGTTCCCTTAATCCCTGGGACTATGTCCGTGATCCCGAAGCCAACTGGACATCTTTCGTCTTCTCGATCATGCAGAAGAACATCGGTATCTCCGGCAAGGGAGAAATCAACTGCCGTGGTTTCCAGGTCGCTACGAAGGGAGTCGACTACTGCCATCTCGGCCTGATCGACGATCCCCTCAAACTTGACCGCCTGCAGGAAGGAAAGCGCCCCGAGAACCTGCATTTCTTCAAATGCGACGGCATCACAATCAAGGATATTACCCTACGCAATCCAGCCAGCTGGAACCAACAGTATGACAAATGCCGGAACATTCTCGTGGACGGCGTGAAGGTGGATGCCAAATCCTACTGGAACAATGACGGCATTGACATCGTGGACTGCTCCGATGTCATCATACGTAACTGCGACTTTGATGCAGCCGATGACGTTTACTGCTTCAAGAGCCACAGCAAGGACGGCGTTTCAGAAAACATCCTTGTGGAGAACTGCCGCGGCCGTTCGAGTGCCAACGGCATCAAGTTCGGCACCTATACACTCGGCAAGTTCAAGCATTTCAGATTCAAGAACATATACATCTATGACACCTACCGTTCCGCCATCACAATCGCGACTGTCGACGGCGCTTCAATAGAGGACGTGGAGATCGACGGACTCAAGAGTATACATACCGGAAATCCCATCTTCATCCGCACCGGTTCCCGCCGCCCGGGCGACAACCCTTACATGAAGGACATTGTCATCAAGAATGTTTATGCCGAGGTTCCTTTCGAAAAGCCGGATGCCGGATACATGTATGAAGGCCCCGTGGAGGATCTTCCCCGCAACGTTTGCCCCAGTGGAATCCAGGGAATCCCAGGAATGCCCATCCAGAACATTACTCTCGAGAACATCGAGATCGTCTATCCCGGCAAAGCTGATGCGAACTACGCTTTCCGCGGTTCTTCCAAAGCCGAACTCGAGGCTATCCCCGAACTTGAGAAGAGTTATCCCGAGTTCTCCAACTGGAAGGAACTTCCCGCCTGGGGATTCTATATCCGCCATGCCGAGGGCGTCAACTTCAAGAATGTAAAGATTACGGTCGCCGGAGAAGATTACCGTCCGGCCATCGTCGCGGACGACGTCAATGGCCTCAACTTCAAGGGCGTGCAGATTTTCCAGGACAATACTCCAAAAGGAAAGAAGCAGATCGTAACCAATAATGTCAAGAGGTTCAAAAACAAGAAATAATGAAAAAGATATTTGCATTGGCAGCGGCAGCAATGCTCTGCGTATCAGGATTTGCACAGAATAAGGAATATCTGGCATCATACTTCGGCATCAAGAGCAATGGAGAGATAGACAATACGACCAGCATCCAGAAGGCCATCGACTTCATCGCAGAGAAAGGCGGCGGCACACTGACATTCTCGGTCGGACGCTATCTCACAGGTGCTGTTTACCTCAAGAGCGGAGTGAATATCAGGCTTGATGCCGCCTCCGACATCATTGGAACCGACAATATCTACGGATATAAGGGCCAGAAGGCTATCTTCAACGGTATAGGCGTGGAAAATGTCACGATTTATGCTACCCGCGGTAATGGTGTCATCGACGGCCGTGCCGATCTCGTGATGAAGAGTTACAACGACCAGAAGGCAAAGGGTTACATCAGTCCATCTACTCCTGTTCCCACCCTGCTGTATTTCGAGAATTGCAAGAACATCAAGCTCCAGAAGTTCCTGTACCGCAATCCTGCCACTCCCGGGAAGTTTTATGAAGCCGTTAACAGCGATGTGAGCGTAGAAGGCTGTTTCACTGATACTCGATAATAATGAAGAGAATAATACTACTTGCAGCGCTGCTTCTGGCAGCGCTGCGTCTTTCCGGAGAGGAGTGGAGCGCGCACTGGATATCAAGGTCATACTGCGCAGGAACAGGCAATACCTGGATTGCTTTCCAAAAGAAGGTAGACATCAAGGACGTACCGGCCGAACTTCCTGCAAAGATTGCAGCGGACTCCAAATACTGGTTGTGGATCAACGGCGAAATGGCAGTGTTCGAAGGTGGTCTTAAACGCGGGCCGGCCCCTGGAGACGGCTACTACGACACCGTGGACATCGCCCCCTATCTGAAATCAGGGCAGAACGTGATTTCCGTGCTGGTATGGTATTTCGGACGCAACGGGTTCAGCCATATGAGCAGCGGTATGCCTGCTCTGCTTTTCGAGGCGGTGGGCGGAGGAGTGGAGATACTCTCCGATGATACCTGGGATGCCTGCGAGCATTTTGCCTATGGCACCGCTTCCGGAAAGTCACCGAACTATAGACTGAGCGAGAGTAACGTCCGCTACGATGCGCGCAAGTTCAATCCAGACTGGTACAAAGGCGGAAAGAAGATAGGCAGCGCCTTCGAAATCGGAGTAAAGCCCGGGGATCCTCCTTTCGGAAAACTGATTCCACGATCCATCCCGATGTGGAAGGATTATGGCCTGCGTGACTACGAATCAGTACGCAAGAGTGGCGATACTCTCATCTGCAAACTCCCCTATAACGCCCAGTTCTCTGCCTATATGGAACTGGAAGCCTCTGCGGGCAAGGTCATAGGACTGCATACCGACCACGATTCGGTGGGACCGGAGAAATGCGTCCACGGAGAATATGTCACCCGGGCAGGCAAGCAGAGTTACGAGCATCTTCCGTGGATGAATGGCGAATATATGTATTACATTGTTCCCGAAGGTGTTACAATAGACAAAGTGCAGTTCCGCGAAAGTGGTTACGACACGGCATTCTCCGGATATTTCCGCTGTGACGACCCACTGATCAACGAATACTGGCAGAAAGCGCAGCGCACCTTGTATGTGTGCATGCGCGACACTTATATGGATTGCCCTGACCGGGAACGCGCGCAATGGTGGGGAGACGAAGTGCATGAACTTACCGAAGCATTCTACGCCCTGAGCCCTTCTTCATGGGCCCTTGCCCGCAAAGGCATACTCGAACTCGCAAACTGGGCGAAGCCCGACGGTTCGATGTACGCCCCTGTCCCCTGCTCCAACTGGTTCAAGGAACTCGCGCAGCAGAGTCTCGCTTCCGTGGGCTGGTTCGGATTCCATAACTACTGGCTGTATAGCGGAGACGATTCCTTCATAGGCGAAATCTACCCTGCCTTGCACAAATATCTTCATGAAACCTGGCAAGTGGATGAAAACGATCTTCCGCTGGAACGCACGAAGGGATGGAACTGGGCGGATGCCGGGCGCGATATCGACAAGATGGCCCTGCTGCATCCCTGGTACTATCTCGCACTCAAAGGTGAACAGGCTCTGGCTGGGGTAATCAACAAGATAGATGATGTCGGTGTAGATGAAAGGATGATGGAACGCCTGAAGGAATCTTACAACAACCTTTACTGGACAGGATCCTGCTACAAGACTCCAGGTTATGAAGGTCCTGCCGACGACCGTGTCCAGGCTCTTGCCGTAGTTTCCGGTATAGCCGACCCCGACAAATACGATGCAATCATGAAAATCATGGAGGAAAGGCAGGAGGCCGAGACCTACTTTATGCGCTATATAATTGATGCGTATTTCATAATGGCGCGACCGGACAAGGCTCTGGAGCGCCTGCGCGCTTACATCCCCTCCATTATGAAATCCGACTGTTCCACCCTTTGGGAGCATCGCAATCACAAGAACTCCAGTAATCATGCCTGGAGCGGGCACGGAATCATCCATGCAGGGCAGCGCATCGCAGGAATCGAGCCGATAAAGCCCGGTTTCAAGGAGTTTATCGTACGACCTCAGATGGCATCACTAAAGCACGTAGAAGCTGGGCTGGAGACCTCCTACGGAATGATAGAAGTCGTATTCGACCGCAAAGGCAAACGCATCAATGCCGCGATTACAGTGCCCCAGGGTACCACGGCAGTAGTTTCAGATGCCCGCGGCCGGGAGCAGCGGCTTGGCTCAGGCACCCACAGACTGTCTATCCGATAGGTTCAATTCATTTTCAGTGTTCCGTGCGTAAAACCGGTATTTTCACGCACGGAAACAATCATTATAATGAAACACAAATTTTAGATTATACCCCCTGCCGTACCCCGGATAGATTCGTTTTTCGTTTGTTCCTTTGCATTCAAAGAGAAATGGACATGAAAAACATAATTGAAAAAAGACTGGTCAATTTTTCGGTACTGGAAGGGAACTGTGAAGCCACATTCCAGAACGGAGGCCCATACTGGCATCTTTGTACCCCGGGGCAATATACGGAGTTGCTCTTTGAAACCTATGAAGATTATCGTTTTATTATGAACACGATAGCCATTGTAGCCTCTGTTCATAGAATAACTGTTATCACATTCGAGGTAATGAGCAACCATGTGCATTTCATCCTTGAAGGGGAAGAGAATGATTGCAGCAAGTTCTTCGATGCAATAAAGCGCAGATTGAGCAGATACTACCGTACGATAGGGCGCTTTGTTGACTTAAGTGCGTTCACTTGCAAACTGATTCCTATCGAAGATTTGCGCGCCATGAGGATAGAGATTGTATATGTCAACAGGAACGGGTATCTTGCCAATGAGTCACACACTCCATATTCATATCCCTGGGGATGCGGATGCCTGTATTTCTCCAAAGCACAATTCGGGCAAATAAAATACTCTGAACTGACAGATTTACAAAAAAGGAGAATCTGCCGTGGCAGACCTGCCGTTTTGCCAGACAATTATTATATTATTGACGGCATTGTGGATATGGCCAGTTACTGTGCCATCAAAAAAGGAATGGCATTTTACCGTAACGCGCACCAGTATTTTTCATTATTGGCAAAAAACTATGAAGCTTATTCAGAAATTGCCAAACGCCTGGGAGATGATGTTTTCCTTTCCGACGACGAAATGTTCGCAGTGTTGTCCCTTTTGAGTAAAAAGGAATACGGAGGCACTCGCCCAACAATGCTTCCAGTGAAAGACAAACTGCATCTCGCACGCAAGATGCGGACAGAATACAACGCTTCCGAAGGGCAGATTCAACGTATGCTGCGATTGGACAGGAATGTCATCGCTGAACTGTTCGGCAAATAGGGCCACTCGGTCCCGTGCGTGTAAAAGGCATTTTCACGCACGGGACATCGTTTTTCAAGAGGGTCGTGCGTAAAACCGGCATTTTCACGCACGGGAAAGCAAGCATTGTTGATTTTTTACTAACTTTGTACAAAACAACACACAAATGAAACTACGTACCATCCTTTTCGTATTCGCCGGCTCTTTGTTGATTGCCGCGAACAGCGTTCCTGCCGATGCCAAGGCAAAAAAAGCTAAAACCCTCCCTGCTGAAGTGACTATGAGCAAGCAGGTGCTGCAGGATAAAATCCGCGGCGCATGGGCCGGGCAGGTAATAGGCTGCACCTATGGCGGCCCTACCGAATTCAAGTATTCCAACTTCATTCCGGATGAGTATACCATCGACTGGAACGAGCATCTGATCAAGTGGTGGTACGATCATGTTCCGGGGCTCTATGATGACGTCTACATGGACCTCACTTTCGTGGAAGTTTTCGACAAGGAAGGTCTCGACGCTCCTGTAGAATCATTTGCAAATGCATTTGCAAATGCCGGATATCCTCTCTGGCATGCCAATCTGCAGGCCCGCTACAATATCCTGCACGGCATCATGCCTCCGGCATCCGGAGACTGGCGCTATAACGCCCATGCCGACGACATCGACTTCCAGATCGAGGCCGACTATGCCGGCATCATGGCACCGGGAATGGTCAATGCAGCCGTGGGTTACACCGATGAAATCGGACATATCATGAACTATGGAGACGGTTGGTACGGCGGTGTCTATGTGGCTGCCATGTATGCTCTCGCATTCGTAACCGACGATATCCCTTTCATTGTGAAGGAAGCCCTCAAAACCATCCCCTCCCAGAGCCGCTACTACAAATGCATGGCTGACGTCATCAAATGGTGGGAGAAGTATCCCGACAACTGGCACATCACCTGGGCCCTTGCCAACGAGAAATACGGATTCGACATCGGCTGCCCCAGCGGATTCAATTCTGCATTCAACATCGACGCCGTGATCAACAGTGCCTATATCATCATCGGCCTGCTTTACGGCAATGGCAACTTCTACCGCACCATCGACATTTCGACCCGCTGCGGATACGATTCCGACTGCAACCCCGCATCTGCCGGAGGCATCCTCGGCACGATTCTCGGATTCAACAAAATCCCAGAATACTGGAAACTTCCTATCTATGAAGTCGAAGACCGAGATTTTAAGTATACCGATATCTCGCTAAACCGTGCATGCAAGATGAGCCTCAAGCAGGCACTGCAGGTTATAGAAAAGAACGGTGGCAGCACTGAAGGAGCAACTGTAAAGATCAAGACCCAGAAGCCTCAGGCTGTCCGCCTGGAACAGAGTTTCGAAGGCCACTGGCCTGTGGCTAAGAAGGATATCAAGCAGACTCCTTACAAGATGGGCGAATACAAGTTCGAGGGTAAAGGAGCCGTTCTTACCTACCACTTTACTCTCCCCAAACCCTACAACGTAACTGATTACGAAGCGAATGTAGAAGTGTGGGTAGACGGCAAACTCTACAAGACCGTCCTGCTCCCCACAGCCGGAAACGGTCAGAGCCGCGAAATCTGCGGAATCTGGGATCTCGCCCTTGGGGAACACAAAGTTGCTCTCAACTGGACCAACAAGCCTGACGACATCAATATGGTAGTCGACTGCATCAACATCTTCTCCGATAAACCCGCTCCCGTGAAGCACGTTGACAAATGAGAAAAACTCTGACAATTCTGGCGGCAGTCCTTATGGCACTGCCGCTATTTGCAACAAGTTCCAAATCTGTCTGGCAGGCCTTCCAGAATCCATCTGACGCCTACAGGCCTTATGTGCGATGGTGGTGGAACGGGGACCGTGTGGACGAAGCCGAAATCCGTCGCGAACTTAATCTTCTCAAAGAAGCTGGCATAGCAGGTGTGGAGATCAATCCCATCTCCTTCCCCGGCAGACAGGAGGATGCCGTCGGCAAGAAAGCCCTGGTATGGCTGAGCGATGAGTGGATCGACATGCTCGGGGTCGCCTTCGACGAAGCCAAGAAGCTGGGCATGACCTGTGACCTCCTTGTCGGCTCAGGATGGCCTTTTGGCTCCGAGACTCTTCCCCGGGATGAGCGTGCATCCGTCATTCTCACATACTGCGACAAAGCGACAGGCGGAGTCATATACGACAAGTCTCTGTTCCATATTTACAAGGAGCTGGACCCCAAGGTCTCGATTCCCAATCCCGGACGAACTCCGGAAGTGATGCGCGTGCTGCTGGTGCCGGATCCCATCAATGACTTGTCCGAAGCTCAGGATATTACGGACAAGATTCGTGACGGGGCAATCAAATTGCGCATCCCTGCCGGCAAATGGCAGGTGTATTACATGGTAAAGTATGATTCATTCGCAAGCGTGATCAATGGAGCTCCTGGAGCCGCCGGCCCCATTCTCGACCATATGAATGCAATTGCCGTCCGAAAGTATCTGGACAGGATGTCGGATCGCATCGAAGCGAAACTCGGCCCTCTGAGCCAGCATCTCCGTGCCTTCTTTGTAGACAGCATGGAATTGGAAGGCGCCAACTGGACGGCAGACTTCGCGGAGCAGTTCAGGGTCCGCAGAGGTTATGACATCCTTCCCTGGCTGCCATTCACGATGTTCAAACTACGCCGTCTGGGCGAGGTAGAGGACTTCAATTACGGTTGCGCAAAGGGTGAACAATTCCAGAATCAGGTCAACAGGGCCCGCTACGATTTCGAACTCACAAAGGCAGAACTCCTGGAAGAACGATTCTTCAAGGTATATGAGCAGTGGGCACGCGACCACGGTGTCAAATCCCGCGCCCAGGGCTACGGATGCGGATTCTTCATCGAAGAGACTTCTATGGGGCTCGATATCCCGGAAGGCGAATCCTGGACAACAAACTGGCTGCGCCATATTGTTGGCGAGGAGATGGGCGATGAGGACTATCGCCGCGGCCGCGGATATACCATGATAGACAAATACGTATCTTCCGCCGCGCACTTGACCGGCAAGCGCCTGGTAAGTTGTGAAGAAATGACAAATACCTACATTGTATTCTCCACCTCTCTGGAGTACCTGAAGGTCGGCTCTGACATGAGCTGCATTTCCGGAATCACCCACTCTGTATGGCATGGCTTCAACTACTCTCCCAAGGAGGCGCCGTTCCCCGGATGGATTCAGTATGGCAGCTATTATAATGAGAAGAACACATGGTGGCCATATTGGAAACTGCTCAACGACTACCGCGCCCGCATGGGTGCCCTTGTGCGCAATGCCGATATGCATACCGACATTGCCATACTCCCTGCCAACGCCGACCTGTGGTCCACCATGGGCGTACAGACAGAGCCATTCCCCGTCAAATTGAATATTCCCTACACTTCGCTGGTTTGGGAAGCGATTCACAAGAATGGGGGCGGTGCGGATTATGTATCCGAGAATATCCTGGAAAAATCCACAGTCAAAAACGGCAAGATCTGCTTCGGGCCGAAGGAATACGGAGAACTCTTCCTGGTGGAAGTAGGCGGCACAACTGTCGAAGCCATGGAGAAAATACGCGAATTCGTCCTTGATGGCGGACGCGTCTTCTGCATAGAGAAGTATCCCGAACAATCTGTCGGCATGCAGAACTTCGAAGAGCGTGATCTGCGCATCCGCGAGATTGTCGGCGAGTTGAAGAATACAGGCAGATTCATCCTCCTGCCCAAGCCTGAAGGAGATCACTTCCTGGAATGGTATACGGATGTGATGCATAAGTACAATCTGCCTCATTCCGTGGAAATCGGCACACCAGACCGTTTCCTATTGCAGAACCGATATACCATGGATGATGGCAGCGACTTCTATTTCTTCGTGAACGCCAGCCGACTGGAAGGCAAGTCTACCGACATTACCTTCCCCGCATCCATCACGAAAGGGAGGAAGGCATGGATTTATGACCCTGCTACCGGCAAGCGCCATACGCTCAAACTGGATGCTTCCGGAACAATACATTTCGACTTCGGGCCTTCCGAGAGTTTTGTCTTCATGTTCAATAAGATGGGAGGCCAGGCTCCAGCATTCGTGCGCAAGGCATCCGCCCCAGAGAATGCGGTTGAATTGAAGAGCTGGACTGTCGACTTCGTCAATCCAGAAGTCGCAGATATACCTTCCACGACTTTCGCTGACCTTGTCGACCTGAAAGATACAGAGACCTACAAGAATTTCATGGGAACCGCGACATACAAGACAACTGTCGATCTTTCAGGCTCCATGCCTAAATACATCAACCTCGGCAAAGTTGGATACATTGCCGAGGTGAAGGTGAATGGCAAGCCGACAGGACTTCACTGGTACGGTGATGCGGTTCTCGATGTGGCAGGCCTTTTCAAGAGCGGCGAAAACACTATTGAAGTGAAGGTAACCACCCTCATGAGCAACTACATGCAGACCCTAAAAGACAACAGGAACGCCAAGCGATTCGTAATCAATCGCAAGACGCCCCTGATGCCTTCCGGCCTGATAGGTCCTGTCGTTATATACTAACTTATTTCAAGAGGGCTTCGCTGCGGGCGATAAATTCGCTGAGCGCTTTGCCTTTGAGGAGCCCTGCTCCGAGTAGTGCGAGATCGACCACCTGGTGGAGAAGTGGAGATTCCTTGTCTTTGCCTTCCCATATCTTGGCAATGAGAGGATTCTCCATATTCACCTTGATATTGAACGACTCTGGCATCTGTCCGTAGAAGTTCATCCCACCTCCCAATGCACTCATCTCGCGGTAGCGGCGCATAAATTCATTACGTGTGATCAGCACAGGGGCGGAGTTCTCACCAAGATTCTCGGGCTCTACATAATAGTCGTTGCCCTCGGGGAGAGCAGACTTGAAAAGCTCATCGAGGGCTTTCTTGTCATCTTCGCTCATCTCAGGTTTGACCTTGTCTTCCTTGGGGATGAGGTTACCTACCGAATCCGAGTCAACGCGGGCGAAACGGGCATCCTTGAGTTTCTGCTCAAGCAGATTCACAAAGTGTGCATCCAGTTCGCAGTCCATCAGCAGGACATCGTAACCCAGATTCTTGGCTGCCTCTATCTGGACATACTGCTCGTCAAGGTTGGTGGCATAGAGGTAAACCACTTTCTTATCTTTGTCGGTCTGCTCGGTTTCAATCGCCTTGCGGTAGTCTTCGAATCCGAAGAACTTGCCGTCGGTGTTCTTGAACAGAGCGAAGTTCATCGCACGTTCGCAGAACTTTTCGTCGGATAGCATGCCGTACTCGATGAAGAGCTTAAGATTGTCCCACTTCTGCTCAAACTGCTCACGCTGTTCTTTAAAGATTTCTTCCAGCCGGTCAGCAACCTTCCTGGTGATATAGGTACTGATCTTCTTCACGTTGGCGTCGCTCTGCAGATAGCTCCTGGATACATTCAGAGGGATGTCCGGAGAGTCGATCACGCCATGCAGCAGGGTAAGGAAATCCGGAACTATATTGTCGACATGGTCGGTTACGAACATCTGGTTGCAGTAAAGTTGGATCTTGTTCTTGTCGATGGCCATGCGCTCCTTGATCTTGGGAAAGTAGAGCACACCTGTGAGGTTGAAAGGATAATCCACGTTCAGATGTATCCAGAACATGGGTTCTTCATCAAAGGGATAGAGAGCCTTGTAGAAGTTCTTGTAATCCTCTTCCTTAAGTTCCGAAGGTGCCTTTGTCCAGATGGGGTCGATATTGTTGATAACATTGTCTTCATCTGTCTCGACCTCCTTGCCGTCCTTCCACTCGGTCTTCTTGCCGAATACGACCGGGACAGGCATGAACTTGCAATACTTGCCGAGCAACTGGGAGATACGGCCTTTTGCAGCAAACTCCTCGCTATCATTGTCGAGATATAAGGTGATGACTGTACCGCGGTCTTCCTTCTTTCCATCCTCCATATTGTACTCGGGAGAACCGTCGCAGGTCCATTTAACTGCCTTGGCGCCATCCTGCCAGGAAAGAGTGTCTATTTCAACTTTCTCACTCACCATGAATGCGGAATAGAAGCCGAGGCCGAAGTGGCCGATGATGCTCTGATCCTTGTACTTCTCAAGGAACTCACCCGCAGATGAGAAAGCGATCTGGTTGATGTATTTGTCCACTTCCTCGGCGGTCATGCCTATGCCGTGGTCGATTACGCGGAGTATCTTTTTCTTCTCATCGAGTTCGATCTCTACCTTGAGGTCGCCGAGCTCGCCTTTGAACTCACCGTTGGATGCCAGAGTCTTGAGTTTCTGGCTTGCATCCACTGCGTTTGCCACCAGTTCGCGGAGAAATATTTCGTGGTCGGAATATAGGAATTGTTTGATTACCGGAAAGATGTTCTCGGTGGTTACACCGATCTTGCCTTGCAGTTTTTCTTTTGCCATAACAAAAATCGTTTCAGTTTTTTGCTGAAACGATTCTCAAATAATATTCCAGTGACAATTTGTCAGGATTTGGATGCAAGGCAGCGGAGATCTTCGTCAGCCTTTATCTTGTCGATGATTGCTGCAACGATACTGAAAGTGCGGGACTCCCTGGTATAAACCGCAGGAGTTATGAAATTCACTCTCCCCTGCCTCTTGAGTTTCTGTGCTACTGCCTTCTTCTTTGCAATAGCTGGATTGTAGACAGCAATGGGATTTCCCCCGAACATTCCGACAATCTTCATGCACGGGACATCCGTCTCCCCGTCACCGAAATAAATCATATGGGAGAAGGGTATACGCTTTTTGTCGTCTGCCATACTGGAATTGACCATCTTCGAATCGTGCTGACTCGTGATGCCTTTGCTGATTTTGAAAAGGAACTGCGTTTTGGCGGTATGGTCCACGGCTATGCCCGGCCATTCGGCTTCCCCGTTTTCTCCATAGATGAAAGTTCCAGCATAAATATGCTTGAACTCCGACGCGATGGGAGAGCCCTCGATAATTTCTTTCAAGCCGGAAGAATTGATGTAGTGCTCTACTCTGACACCCTTGCTCTTACCGTACTCGTTCACCATCCGGAACCATTCCTTAACGCCGTCGAAAAGTTCGATATGCTGTCCGAACTCCTTGAATTTGCTGCGACGGAGTGGAATCCCGGCCTTGCGGGCCTCGTCGAACATCAATTTCATGTATGCCAAAACATTGCTGGCATCCTGTCCGACGGCGATACCGTCGCTCATCTTCCAGAATTCCTCCTTTGTCTTGCCGACAGCCTGAATAAACCCGAACTCCTGCATATTCCCAGGTGATAGAGTGCCGTCGAAGTCATAGATAAGTGCAACAATCGGTCGTTTTGCCATAATTTTCACCACTCATTTTTGAATTTCACCACAAAAGTAATCAATTTTCACCACATACCTCCTTGATTTCTTGCGCGATAGGCAATTCGCGGTTAATTTTGCACAGATTCTTTCACTTCCTTCGGAAGTTAGGAATGACAAGACACTAAAGTTTAGGAAAATATGTACAAAAGACCTGCGGCTCCCAGAGCCGAACATTACCTTGGCAAACTGCAGAAGACAATGGCCACCTACTGGAAAGGCCTTGCAGTATGCGACTATCACGGCCAGCAGTACACCTTCGGCGAACTCGCCCGCAAGATGGAACGCATCCACATTGCTTTCGAGTCCGTCGGCATCAAGAAAGGCGACAAGATCACCCTTTGCGGAAAGAACTCCGCAAACTGGGCGGTATCCTTCCTGGCCATCTCTTCCTACGAAACCGTAGTAGTTCCCCTGCTTGCAGACTTCCTGCCTGAGGCAGTCGAGCGCCTTACCGACCATTCCGACAGCATCGTCCTCTTCACCGATCCCGAGATGTTCGAGAAACTGGACGTCAGCAAGATGCCCAAGCTCCGCTACGTCATCAGCCTCACCGACTTCATGCCTCTCTGGGGCAAGGACGAAGCCCTCATGGCTGCATACACCAGCCTGGACGAAAAATTCAACGAGAAGTTCCCCGACGGATTCGATGCTTCCAAGCTGAACTATCCTACCGACAACGACAAGGACCTCAACGTCATCAACTATACCTCCGGTTCCACCGGAAATCCCAAGGGCGTCATGCTCCGTTACGAATGCTTCAGCGCGACCATCGACTTCGGCCAACGCTACATTCCCTGCAACAACGACGACAACATCGTCTCCATGCTTCCCATGGGGCATATCTACGGCCTGACCTACGAGTTCCTTTATCCGCTCATCAGCGGCGTCACCGTATACTATCTCGGCAAAACTCCTTCCCCGTCGCTGCTTCTCAAGGCCATGCAGGAGGTTCAGCCGTACATTGTAATAACGGTCCCGCTTGTGATGGAGAAGGTATACAAGTCTTCCATCAAGCCAGTCCTGGGCAAATGGTACATGAAGGTCCTGACCGCCATACCCGGAATCAATAGCATCATATATAATAAAGTAGGTGAAAAACTTCATTCCGCATTCGGAGGCAAGGTGCGCGAGTTCGTAATGGGCGGCGCAGCCCTCAACCCCGAAGTGGAGCATTGCTTCAAAAAAATCAGACTTCCCTACACCGTCGGTTACGGTATGACGGAAGCCGCCCCGCTACTTGCCTATGAACATACTTATGCCTATGCACCCGGCTCCTGCGGCAAAGCCGTAGACTGCGCCGACGTGCGCATCGATTCCGAAGACCCCGAACACATTGCCGGCGAAATCCAGGCCAAGGGTACCAACATCTGCAGCGGCTACTACAAGTATCCCGAAGCAGATTCCGCAGTCTTCACAGAAGACGGCTACCTGCATACCGGTGACCTTGGAACCATCGACGCGTATGGCAACATCTTCATCCGCGGACGCTCGAAGAGCATGATCCTCGGTGCGAACGGCCAGAACATCTACCCCGAAGAGGTGGAGGCAGCCGTCAACCAGCGCCAGTTCGTTGCAGAGAGTGTTGTGGTAGACCGTGCCGGCAAACTCGTCGCCCTGGTTTACCTCGATGCCGATGGCATCAAGAAGGCAGGTCTCGACGAAGAGGCAATCTCCGACATTCCCGAACAGGTTCGCCGCGGTGCCAACAGGCATCTGCCCGGATACAGTCAGATTACAAAGGTGGAAGTCGTGCTCCAGCCCTTCGAGAAAACCCCCAAGATGAGCATCAAGCGCTTCCTCTATAAATAATCTGTTTCCGCTGCAACGGATTGCCGTCCTTCTGCATCTTCATAGTGGTTTATAAAATAAGGCGATACTCTATGAAACGATTTCAGATTTTTTTGGCGGTGATTTTTTCAGCGATACTCTAGTTAAACACGCAGGCGGCGGTCCGGTCAGGGCCGCCGCAATTGTTGATAACTTGTGAAAAAATCATTGGGCCGTCCTTGCAATGGGGCGGTTTTTTGTGTACCTTTGTCACTTGGAAGTTAGCAAAATGTCTTTTACCGAAAAACGCATTCAACAGGAAGGTCTCACCTTCGATGACGTACTTCTGATTCCGGCATGGTCTGAAGTACTGCCTAGGGAAGTTTCCCTCAAAACCAGATTCACCAAGAACATATCGCTGGACATTCCTATTGCCTCCGCTGCAATGGACACAGTAACAGAAGCCCCTATGGCCATAGCCCTTGCTAAAGAAGGCGGCATAGGGGTTCTTCATAAGAACATGTCCGCAGAACGTCAGGCCGAGGAAGTGACCAAGACGAAAACGGCCGGGTTCAAAGTCGCAGCAGGTGTTGGCATCACGGCCGATGCAGTCGACCGCACTTCGAAGCTTGTAGACGCCGGCGTAGACGCAATCGTTCTCGATTCTGCCCACGGCCATAGCAAAGGAGTGCTGAACGCACTAAAGAAAATCAAAAAGGCCTTCCCCGGTATAGATGTGATTGTAGGCAACGTGGCCACAGCAGAAGGCACTCGCGACCTGATAGAGGCCGGCGCCGATGCGGTCAAGGTTGGCATTGGTCCCGGCTCCATATGCACCACAAGGGTAGTCGCAGGCGTCGGAGTACCTCAACTGACAGCCATTTATGATGCAGCCGAAGCCGCCAAGCCCTACGGAGTTCCCATCATCGCCGACGGAGGCCTCCGCTACAGCGGCGACATTGTCAAAGCTCTGGCAGCAGGCGCGTCTACTGTAATGTGCGGCTCGATTCTCGCCGGAGCGGATGAAACTCCGGGAGACATTATAGAGGATTTCAAGAACGGCAAGAAATTCAAGGTTTACCGCGGAATGGGATCCATCGATGCCATGGAGGCTGGTTCCCGCGACCGCTACTTCCAGACGGGAGCAATGAAACTGGTTCCCGAAGGAATAGTCGGGAAAGTTCCTTACAAGGGGCCCGTATCAGACATCCTATACCAACTGATCGGAGGGCTGCGTTCCGGCATGGGCTACTGCGGGGCGCGCACGATAGAGGATCTCTGGAATGCACGCTTTGTAAGAATAACCTCCAACGGAGTTATCGAGAATCATCCTCATGATCTTATAATCGCCAAACCAGCACCTAATTACAACAAATAGATGGAAAGGATTCTTATACTGGACTTCGGCTCGCAATACACAATGCTCATCGCCAGACGCATCCGAGAAATGAATGTTTATTGCGATATCGTTCCATTCAATAAGATTCCCTCTTTTACCTCTGACATAAAAGGCATAATCCTTTCCGGAAGCCCCGCCAGCGTACGTAGCAAGAATGCTCCACAGCCAGATTTGGATAGAGTTCCTGCTTCTCTGCCGGTTCTGGGTATATGCTATGGGGCCCAGTGGCTTGCATGGAGCAATGGCGGAGATGTCAGCTCCTGCGGCACAAGGGAATACGGCAGAGCCACCCTCAGCATAAAAGACACGGCAGACCCTCTATTCAAGGATGTTCCTTTAGAAAGCATGGTCTGGATGAGCCACGGAGACACAATCACCAGGCTTCCCGAAGGATTCAAGGTCATCGCTTCTACTTCCAGTGTCGACAATGCGGCCTTCAGGATTGGAAGCAGGCAAGTCTGGGGCATACAGTTCCATGCAGAGGTTCACCACAGCGAATTCGGCAGGCAGATACTCAGCAACTTCGTGCTTGGCATCTGCGGATGCGAGGGCTGTTGGACACCAGCGAATTTCATAGAATCTACCATTACATCGCTCAGGGGACAGATTGGTCCGGACAAAGTCGTGCTCGGTCTTTCCGGAGGGGTTGATTCTTCCGTGGCCGCACTTCTTCTCCATAAGGCGATCGGGCCACAGCTCCACTGCATTTTCGTGGACAGCGGCCTGCTCCGCAAGGACGAATTCACCTCCGTGCTGGCTTCCTACAAAGGCATGGGGCTCAATGTCAAGGGAGTAGAGGCATCCGCCCGTTTTCTGGATGACCTCGCCGGTATCACCGAGCCAGAGGCAAAACGCAAGATAATCGGCCGCGACTTCATCGAAGTATTCAATGCTGAAGCAGAGAAAATCGAGGATGTTCGCTGGCTGGCACAGGGCACTATCTATCCCGACGTAATCGAATCTTCCGCCGTGCCGGGAGCATCGGTCACCATCAAGAGCCACCACAATGTAGGCGGCCTACCTAAAGAAATGAAACTCAAGGTGGTAGAGCCGCTCCGCCTTCTCTTCAAAGACGAGGTGAGACGCGTGGGCAAGGCTCTCGGACTCGATCCGGAAATCCTCGGAAGGCACCCCTTCCCCGGACCTGGCCTGGGAATCCGCGTGCTAGGAGAGGTTACGCCCGAAAAGGTCGCCATCCTCCAGGATGCAGATTCCATCTTCATTGGTTCTCTCAAACGCTGGAATCTCTACAACGAGATCTGGCAGGCGGGCACCATACTCCTCCCCGTCAAAAGCGTAGGCGTGATGGGAGATGAAAGGACATACGAATACACCATAGCGCTGCGGGCGGTCACGTCAGTGGACGGAATGACTGCCGACTGGGTAAGACTCCCCTACGACTTCCTTGCCGAAGTTTCCGACAGGATAATCCGCGAAGTCAAGGGCGTCAACCGGGTCGTCTACGATATCTGCTCCAAGCCGCCGGCAACCATTGAATGGGAATAGAAACCATCAAAAACAATAAATTATGACGAAAGCACAAAACGAAGGCATCTACGATGCACGCACACTGGGTGGCGGGAAAATGCTCACCCTCGGGCTTCAGCACATGTTCGCAATGTTCGGAGCCACAGTTCTTGTTCCTGTAATCACAGGCCTCTCGATGTCGGCCACCCTGCTCTTCGCAGGTCTCGGCACCCTCATCTTCCACCTTTGCACCAAACTGCGTGTACCTGCCTTCCTCGGCTCGTCATTCGCCTTCCTCGGCGGCTATGCAACAGTCGTCCAGATGGGATTGGCCGGAGGTCTCACTCAGGCACAGGCCCTCCCCTACGCTTGCATAGGTGTCTTCTGCGCAGGACTCATCTATTTCATTCTGGCCGGGCTATTCGCAGCCTTTGGTCCCAAGAAGGTAATGCGTTTCTTCCCGCCCATAGTCACCGGGCCCATCATCATTGCAATCGGACTCATTCTCTCCGGTTCTGCAATTAACAATTGCGGTCAGAACTGGTGGATAGCGATCCTGGCTATCGCGATAATCATTGTCTGCAACATCTGGGGCAAGAAAATGATAAAGATCATCCCCATCCTGCTGGGCGTTCTTGGTTCCTACATTGTTGCGGCCTGCTTCGGCCTCTGCGACTTCAGCGCAGTTAAGGACGCTGCCTGGATTGGTCTTCCCGTCAAGTGGGAGAACACCGCCATCTCCGTTTTCAGCAATCCTGACTGGAGCCTCATCGTGGCCGCCATCATCGCCATCATCCCCATCTCCCTTGCGACCATGATGGAGCATATCGGAGACATGTGCGCTATCTCCTCCACCACCGGCGTCAACTATCTTGAGAATCCAGGTCTCCACAGGACTCTGCTCGGCGACGGTCTCGCAACCGCACTCGCATCCCTTTTCGGCGCCCCTGCAAACACCACTTACGGCGAGAACACAGGTGTGCTAAACCTCACCAAAGTTTACGATCCGCGCGTGATCCGTATCGCAGCCTGCTTCGCCATAATCCTTTCCTTCTGCCCAAAGTTTTCCGCCCTTATCGGCGCAATGCCTGCTGCCACCATCGGAGGTGTATCCCTGGTGCTTTACGGTATGATTTCGGCAGTAGGTGTTCGTAATGTCGTCGAAAACCAGGTGGATTTCAAAGCCTCCCGCAATGTTCTCATCATGGCCCTCGTCCTCGTGCTCTCAATCGGTATCTCCTACAGCCAGGCTGGTAGCCTCGACCTTGGTTTCACCAAACTTTCCGGCCTTGCAGTAGGCGCCCTTGTGGGTATCATCCTCAATGCAGTGCTGCCCGGCAAGGATTATGAGTTTGGGAAAAACGCCCTCGGCGACAAGTCCGTCGATTTCGAAGTAAACCGTCTTGAAGAAAAATAATGACTGACAAACAGCTCACCGAAACCATCCGCGTAGTCCCTGATTTCCCTGTAAAAGGTATACAGTTCTTCGATGTGACCACGCTTTTCAAGAACCCGGAGTCTTTCAACGAGGTCCTCGACAGGATAGCAGCCATATACAAAGACAAAGGCATCACCAAGGTGGCCGGCATTGAATCCCGCGGATTCATTGCCGGTGCCGCGGTGGCGGCCAGGCTCGGAGCGGGATTCGTACCCGTTCGCAAGCCGGGCAAACTTCCTGCTCAAACCGTATCCGAATCATACGCCAAAGAATATGGCACGGACACCATCGAAATCCATGCAGATGCCATCGGCCCGGAAGACGTGGTGCTGATCCACGATGACATCCTTGCTACCGGCGGCACCGCATCCGCCGCAGTGAGACTGGTAAAGCAGTTCAATCCAAAGGCTGTTTACGCCAACTTCATCATCGACATTGCCGACTGCCCCAAATCGGCGGTCATCCCCGAAGATGTGGAGGTAAGTTCCCTTCTCACCCTTACGGAAAATTAAAACCTTTTTATTAACATATTTAGTTCATAAATTACATTTTATGTCCAAAAAAATCTTTTTCGCCGCTGCCTTTGCAGCGCTCGCATTTGCTCAAGGAGCAAAGGCCCAGAATGTTCAACTGTTCTATGACTTCGGCGACGGCCGCAATTATGTGACTACCACCTTTGAGATGTTCAAGGGCGACAAATTCGGTGATACCTTCTTCTTCATCGATCACTATTACAACAGCACCGACGACAAGTACAAGGTTCCAGGTCGAAGCAGTGCGATCAACGGCAGCTATTTCGAAATTGAACGCGGCATCAATTTCTGGCAGGACACCAACCTGAAGGACCTCAGCGCCCACCTCGAATATGACGGCAGCACATGGGGTGCCGGAATCTGGTGCTTCGGCGCAAAATATTTCCTGCACAACTCCGATTTCTCCAATACATTCACCCTGGCCCTCATGTATGACCTTCACAGAGGCCTCGGCGAGGCCGACATTCCCATCAAGTTCTCCGGTGTTTGGGGCATGAATGACATCTTCGATGTGAAAGGATTGGTATTCAAGGGATTCATTGATATCTGGGGACTCAACAGCACTTTCGCAAACGGAAACACAGCCAAGTTCTCCATCCTCACCGAACCTCAGGTCTGGTTCAACCTCGGAGGCACTTTCGACAACCATCTTGACATCGGTACCGAAATCGAGCTCTCATACAACTTTGCCGGCAATGAAGGATTCATGTGCAACCCCTGCGCAGGTCTCCGCTGGACATTCTAAACTATTCTGACCTATGGCAAAATTCCTAGAAAAAGCTTTCGGGTTTGATCCGCAGCAGCACAATGTGCGCACCGAGATTCTTGCGGGTCTGACCACCTTCCTGACGATGGCCTACATCCTGGCCGTCAACCCCGGCATCTTCAGTGCCCTGCCCGGCATGCCCGCAGGTTCGGTATTTACCGCAACAGCCCTGGCAGCCATAGTAGGTACGCTGGTGATGGCCCTCTATGCAAAGAAGCCTTTCGCCCTTGCCCCTGGTATGGGTCTTAACGCCTTCTTCGTGTTCACAGTATGCCTCGGTATGGGACATACCTGGCAGTTCGCTCTCACCGCAGTACTTCTAGAGGGTATCATCTTCGTGATCCTTACTGTCACGAAAGTACGTACATGGCTAATCAACGCCATCCCTGGCACACTTAAGAAGGCTATCGGCGCAGGCATAGGCCTCTTCATCGCCTTCATCGGCATGCAGAACGCAGGTATAATCATCAATAACGATGCTACCCTCGTCGGCCTCGGCCACATTACCGAGGGCAAGGCTCTGGTGGGTCTTATCGGCCTGTTCATCACCGCAGGTCTCGTGATGGCAAAGGTACGCGGAGGCATACTCTGGGGTATCCTGATTACCGCCGTCATCGGCATCTTTGTCAAGGATCCTGCAACTGGCGCAGCCATTACGACACTCCCCACTAAGGTGGTGTCCCTGCCCGACAGCATCTCCCCAATCTTCTGCAAGTTTGAGTGGGGCCAGATTCTCAGTTGGGATATGCTCGCCGTGGTGTTCACCTTCCTCTTCATCGATATGTTCGACACCATGGGCACCATCATCGGCGTACACCAGGGTGCAGGCCTCATCAAGAAGGGCGGTGACGAGATCGAGGGCGTAGAGAAGATGTTCCTCGCAGACTCCATCGCAACCATCTGCGGTGCCTGCTTCGGAACTTCCACCACCACCACCTATGTCGAGAGCGCATCCGGCGTAGGCGAGGGCGGACGTACCGGCCTCACAGCCTTCTCCGTAGCCGTATTCTTTGCACTGGCTCTCTTCCTGAGCCCGATCTTCCTGGCCATCCCCGGCGCAGCGACAGCTCCCGCTCTGATCATTGTAGGTGTGATGATGATGCCTTCGATCAAGACCATCCACTGGGAAGACTACTGCAAGGCCATCCCTGCCTTCATCACCATCATCATGATGCCTCTTGCATACAGCATCTCCGACGGTATCCTCCTCGGCGTGATTTCCTATGTTCTCTGCCACGCTGTTGCCGGCAAGTTCAAGGATATCTCGGTAACAATGTGGATTCTCGCCGCACTGTTCGTCTGCAAGTACATCTTTATCTAAGGGTGCGCGGGCGTGATCAGCAATTTGCTGATTCACAATATACTACTAAAAAAGAAGTTGTCAAATTGGCAACTTCTTTTTGTATAAATGGCTATCAGTCATCAACTTGCCAATCACGCAAAAAAATACTAATATTGCAAAAATAAATGAAAGCATATGAAAAATCGCGCTTTTATATTTTTCGCTGCTATCCTCATAGTATGCTCCTGTTCCACAACACAAAAAGCAACTCATAAAACGGGCGGTGCAATAATACTGGACAAGTCAGAAGAAAGCATCACCTTTGTGGTAGATGAGAATCTTCCTATACCAGAAAGCCATTTGAAATATCCTGCGAAGCCGGAATTTTCTGTATCACATATGCTGCAAGACTACACCGAGACCGATATGAAAGGACGGCTGGCCGCTTGCAGCTTTCAAGGTGAAACATTTTACGGCGCGGGCCAGAAGGCATTTTTCGAAATGATGATAAAAGCATATGCGGATCACAGGCCTCTCGTGCTCAGTCCGGATGCGATATGGATGCTTATCAGCCAAGGGTTCTCCAATTACGTCAATCAAAACCCTGAAACACTTAGAGGGAAATTCGTGGATTTCGAGGGGAAACTGAATCTGGTGGTGCAGACAAATGAAGATCTATTTTCTGGAAAAGCGGACTGGGATGCAATCATAAACGGTTTTGCAGACACAATTGAAAAAAATACCAAAGGCACCATCGCAAACACCATGACCGCAGATTTCTCGACTACCGGTCCCGACGAGAGAATCGCATCGCAGGTCATACTTATGGATGTTGTCAAGCCATATTTCGAGTATGTAGTGATGTATATAGTCTGCGGTATCCCTCATATCACACTCAAAGGCAGCCCGAAAGATTGGGAATCAATTCTGGAACGGACAAAGAAGTTTGAGAAATACGGGCTTGGATGGTGGACGGAGCAGTTAGTTCCTGTGCTTGAGGAGTTTGTCAGGGCTTCCAAGGGGCATCCAGACCAGGCCTTCTGGAAAGATATAGTTTGCAAAGTCAGACCCGACAAGATCCGCGGAATCGGGTGTATGCCGGACAAAAAAAACAAACCCACGGAGTTTGACGGATGGTTCCTTAATTTCTTCCCTTTTGACAAGAACGGGCGCACACCTTCAAAAGTCAGGATGGACCATGAAATGCTTCCCGAGCAGGCAAGAGTGCCATTCCGCTACATCACTGTCTCTGCTGACGGCAACGTCGTTGAAACTCCAATGGAACTGTTGGCCGGAATCATCGGTTATCAGGAAGATACAACCAACTTCGCCCTCTCTCCTCTGATAGGATGGGCTGCATATAAGACTAAAATCGATGAAGATGTCCTCAATGAATTGAAAAAGCAGAGTGCGGATCCTTGGGGAATCAGCATCCGGGTAAAAGAAGTGCCGGAGGTTCTCCGGAATCTAAAGCATATCAAAGCGCTCGACCTTACCTTCACCGGCGACATTGTTCTCCCTGACTGGATGGATGAAATAATAATCGACCGCCTTGTCCTGCATGGAAAGGCAAATGAAATTCAGCAACGCGAAATAAAGGAGAGATTCCCCGATTGCGTTATCTACGCAAAGTGAGTATCTTTGCAATATGAAATTCCACCTGAATTCGGCGTACCGGCCTTCCGGCGATCAACCTGATGCCATACGGCAGATAACGGATGCCCTGAGCAATAATGTAAGGGACATCTGCCTTCTAGGCGTAACCGGCTCGGGCAAGACCTTCACGATGGCGAACGTCATCGCCAACCTTCAGCGGCCGGCTCTTATCCTAAGTCACAACAAGACGCTGGCGGCACAACTCTACGGCGAGTTCAAGGCCTTCTTTCCCGAGAATGCGGTGGAATACTTCGTGTCTTACTACGACTATTATCAGCCGGAGGCATATCTGCCAACGACCGACACATATATAGAGAAGGACCTGAGTATCAACGACCAGATAGAGAAACTCCGACTCAGCGCCGCCAGCGCCCTCATGTCCGGCAGGCGTGACGTTGTGGTCATCTCCTCCGTCTCATGCCTCTACGGCATAGGAAACCCTGACGACTGGCGCAGTCAGACCATACATCTGCACAGGGGAGAAACGCTTAGCATGACAACCTTCCTCTATCAATTAGTCGAGTGCCTGTACTCCCGTTCCGAGACCGACTTCCAACGCGGGACCTTCCGAGTAAGGGGTGACACGGTGGATGTTTTCCTGGGAGGTGCCGACGAGGCTGTGCGGATAGAATTCTTCGGAGACGAGATAGATGCCATCAGCCTGATAGATCCCGTTACGGGAGCCCGCATTGAGGCTCTTGATAATGTTGACATTTATCCCGCGAATAACTTCGTGACCAACCGCGAACGTACCATCGCTGCGGTATCCGAAATCCAGGACGACCTTGTCAAACAGATGGCATACTTCGAGCAGATAGGCAAGCCCATCGAGGCCAAGCGACTGCAGCAGCGTGTAGAGAACGACCTTGAAATGATAAAGGAGATGGGATACTGCCCGGGCATAGAGAACTACTCCCGCTACTTTGACGGCCGCAAGCCCGGCCAGAGGCCTTTCTGCCTGATAGACTACTTCCCGAAGGATTTCATCACCTTCATCGACGAAAGCCATGTCACACTCCCTCAGATCCGCGGGATGTACGGAGGCGACCATTCACGCAAGAGTGTGCTGGTGGAATATGGTTTCCGCCTGCCCGCGGCCGCAGACAACCGCCCCTGTACCTTCGACGAATTCGAGGCCATTACCGGTCAGAAGGTCTACGTGAGCGCCACCCCGGCGGAATACGAATTGGAGAAGTCCGAAGGACTTGTGGCGGAGCAGGTGGTGCGGCCTACCGGACTGCTGGATCCCCCTATAGAGGTGCGTCCCATTGAGCATCAGGTAGATGATCTTGTAGAAGAGATTCAGAAACGTGCCGAGAAGGACGAACGCGTGCTGGTGACAACCCTTACCAAGAGGATGGCAGAGGAACTCGACGAGTATCTGCGCCGTATTGGAATACGTGTGCGTTACATCCACTCCGATGTGGATACCGGGGAACGCGTGGAGATAATCGAAGATTTCAAGAACGGCCTTTTCGACGTTCTGGTAGGAGTGAACCTCCTCCGCGAGGGACTTGACCTGCCGAGCGTATCGCTGGTGGCAATCCTTGACGCAGACAAGGAAGGTTTCCTCCGCACCACCAGGGCCCTTACCCAGACCGCCGGCCGTGCCGCCCGAAATGTGAACGGCCTGGTAATCATGTATGCCGACAAGATCACTCCGTCGATGGAGGAGACCATTCGCGAAACCAACCGCAGGCGTACCAAGCAGATGGAGTACAACAAGTTGCATGGGATTACCCCGAAGCAGATAGAGACTCACAGCAATGTGCTGGCATCTGAGCTGGTTTCGATGGGCGGAGGCAAGGCAATGAACCCGCGTGTGGCGAACGGCACCACCGGACGGGTGAGTGCTGCCAACTCATACGACGATCCTACCTACATCCCTAATCCTTCTGATCTCGGTTCCGGAATGGTGAGCGTAGGATTCGGGCACGATTCCAAGCGCGAGCCAGGATCAGCATATGTGGATGGCTACATCAAGGCAGATCTCGCCGCAGTCCTGCAGGATCCGGTAATACGTTCCATGAGCCGCGAGCAGATAGAAAAGATGATAGAGGAAGACCGACGCCGTATGCAGAAGTCGGCGGCCGATCTTGAATTTGCGGAAGCTGCCCGCTATCGCGATGAGATGTGGGCCCTTCAGCAGTATCTCAAAGTGTGGAAGAGTTAAGGGCGTCCTGCATGTAAGAACGCACGTATTCTTTTAGTTCATCCCCCTCAAGTATCTCCACTTCCTGGGCAAGCCCTGTCACGAAACGGCCGGCTCCCGGCAGAGCGTGGATGTATCCGTCGAATATCCACTCTCCTTTTTCTTTATGGACGGATTTCTCTGCTAGGGGATACTCTTCGAGAAGAAGATTCTTCGCCCTCTGGCTAAGCCGCAGGCGTATATGCATGGACTTGCTTCCGTGGATGCGGAAGGCATCCGCTGGCTGCAAGTGGTGTTTATCCTCTTCAGTCCAAGCCTTCAAGAGCACTTCGACTTCACCCATACGGGAAATCTTGAATATCTTGTTGCGTCCGTCCTCGAGGTCATAGCACCAGGCATCCACATAGTTGGTCGTAAATGCGAAGGGTTCCACCAGTCGGTCGCGCACCTGACCTGAATTCGAGGATTCGTAGTCGTGGAGTATGACCTTGCTTTTATTCTTTATGGCATCCGCGAGGGCTTGCACGTTGGCGGTATTGGACCTGTTGCCTATGTACGAAGATATCGATGTGCTGTCATATACGGCAGCAAGTTTACGCTTGAGGCCGATTTTCAAAGCGTTCGTGTTGTCCAGACCATCGATCATATTATTCACTATCGCAGCCTCCTCTTCCGAAAAATAGACCAGTTTGCTGAGGTCCAGGGTATCGTCATTGAGACTGGTAAGGCGATAAATGTTGCCGTAGAGTTTCTCGACAGCGAATCCAGCAGCCTTGAAAGTGTCGATGTAGCGGTAGATTGTCCGCTCGGACATCTCGAGTTTGTCAGCAAGTTCGTCAATGCTGTAAGTCACATTGCCGCTGAGCAAACGCATCAGCCGCAACATTCTTTCGAATTTCGGTTGGTCCATGGCACAAAAATATATTGCGAACTCAAATAGGAATTGCAACTTTTGACATCCGCGATTGAACATTACAAAGATAAAAATTTAATATGAAAGACTTCTCGGGGGTTTGCCGAGCGGCAGGGGCCGAAAGCCCCTTAGAGCGCTATATCTATAAGTAGCATAAGCCATCCAGCCCGGTCAGATGCCTAAACATTTCATCAGGAGTCTTGTAGTCGTATCTACGGCGAGGACGGCTGTTCAATATTACTTCTACCTGCTCCAGGAACTCGTCTGTAATATCGTCAAAATCAGACCCTTTCGGTATATATTGCCTAGCAAGGCCATTCGTATTTTCGTTTGAGCCACGCTCCCAAGAGTGGTATGGATGGGCAAAATAGAAGTCGATTCCAAGTTCCTCGGAAACCAATTCATGACATGCAAATTGAGTCCCATTATCAGACGTGATGGTCTTTACAATTCCTTGTCCGGCAAGCCCTTTGAGTATCTCGATAATCGCCTTCCCAGCGGCATATGCATTAGGTTTATCCAACTTTCGTAGCCAGTACTTTCCTGTGGCTCGGTCGTTCAGAGACAGTATATGCTGGTTATGTTTGATGCCCACAATCGTATCCACCTCGAAGTCTCCGAAGCGCTTTCGATGATCAACAACCTTGGATCGTTCCGTAATCATAACCTTGTTTTGGATGGTTCCCCTACGCTTTCTCATAGCGCCTCTTTTTTTGAACCTCCTGCCTTTGTGCCGAAGGTGCTTATAGAGGTCTCCTCCGTGCCTTTTGTCCCACCAAATCCATTGATACAGAGTCTCATGGGAGACCATCTTTATGCCTTTGCGCCTGCAATCGCCCACTATTTGATCCGGGCTATAATCCTTCTCCAGCAGCTCTCTCGCAAGCTTTTTCTCCTCCTCTTTGAATCGACGGGGAAGCTTCCGATTCCTCCATCGGAACTCGGCTCTCTGTTGTGCAATGGCTGGTTTATAATTGCGATACCGGGAGTAGCCATTGCGATTAATTTCCCTTGTGATCGTTGACGGATGGACGTGCAGCTTCTCTGCAATCATTTTTCGGTTGAAACCTGCTTGAATTAAGCCATAGATTTCATACCTTTGCCTTTCGGTTAAGTGCTTCATCTTTGACTGAGTTTTGGCGAATGAGGCCACAAGATAGGCAGTTTTCCGCGGGTATCCTTCACCGGATACCCTTTTTTTGTCTTTTTAACTACCTTTCTCTCAGTCTTTCTCTAAAAAATTGCATTTAAAACTTGATACCTGCCTTCAATATTTTGGAAATTGTCAAAAGTTGACAATTACGGGGCGTACTTTTGCATTGTCAAACAGAAAGAACAATGCCATGAACGCAAATGATCTTAAAATCTTTTTCGAGAACAGCGAAGTTGCAGCCCTTATCGCAGACCTTGGTCTTGAGATAGAGAAGTAATTAAAGAATATGTATCCTTGAGGCTGTCAAGGTCCGACAGTGCGTCGGCCTTGCGGCCCTGGGTTCTTTCGGCAAAGTTACGTACTTCGTCGAAGAATCCCTGAGTATAGACAGGATTCTCCTTGAGAATGGGAGAAAAACTATTGCGGGAAAAGAGCACTTTGGTTCCACCCTTGCCCAGACCAATCTTTTCGAGAGGAATGCCGGCGACAACAGCAGGCTTGAGTTCGAGAGTAAGGTTATCAGTCCCGTCCAATCTATAAAGACCGATCGCAGTATTGACTGCAAGTGTCTCACGGGCATCCGTCCATCCATATTCGGTAGAGAGTTCAAGGGTGCCTGTAATCTTTTCATGCTTCAGCGTGAGTAGGATGGAGTTGCTCCCTATCTTGACATTGCTCACTATCTCCGCTTTTCCAAACAGGTGGCAGACAAGGTCTATAGGATGGATATAGAGGTCCAGCAATGCATTTCCCTCCGGATAAGCACCGGTGCAGTAATGCAGGTCGTAGTTCAGCAGCTTTTCGGCAGAAAGTTTCTTTTTCAGTATGCGGACGGCTGGCGCATAGCGCTTCTGCAAGCCCGCTACCGCGATGCCCTGCGCTGTCCTGCCGGATGCACCGCCCCTTGCGTTTATCAAATCTTCCAATTCCGCGGTGCTCTCGCACGGAGGTTTCTCCACAAAGAGTGCCTTTCCGCTTTCGAGCACTTTTTTTGCGATAACAAAATGAGCCTTGGGGCTTGCTGCAACGAACACTCCCCTGATTTCCGGATCCTTCAGCACAGCATCCAGGTCGGTGGTGCCGATGACTCCACGGAACTTCTTTCCTATGAGGGCCGCTTTGCCCTCCGAAGTCACACAGATGTACTTTAGCGGTATCTGGAGATAGTGGATTACCGGGTAAAGATTGCTCAAGCTGTGCTGGCCCATCCCCACAAAAGCATACTCACCCTCGTAGGTCTCCTTCAGATAGGCCTCGCTGCGGAGGCGCTTGTATTGGTCGATTATTCCCATGGTCCTATTTGGTTTGGAAAAACTTCTTATATGTGTCCCGGCTATCCCCCGACCATTGGTAAGGCCCGTAGAACCACTCTATCACTCTCTTGGGGAGTAGCTTCTCAAAATTGCGGAGAAGAATTATGTCGTACTTCCGGTGGAAATTGATCCAGCAACCATTGCATTCTTTTGAGTACTTGCATTGTGTGCGATGTGCTGCCTTGCCGTTGAATATCTCGTCCAGGGAGTTCTCGCGTATGTTGCCGAGGTTCACACCAAGATTCTGGCAAATTGGCACGTCACCATTGCTGTGTATCACCAGGCTGCTGAAAATGCTTTGGCAGCGAAGTTTCAGATGCCCTTTCCTCCATTCATCGTAAAGCGCCACAAAGTCGTAGTTCTCGTCGGTGTCGTGGATGCTGGCAGGAATCTTGGAGCGGTAGTCTTCCACGTTGAGCAGCTCCGCCTTGGTATCGAAGAAATCCATTGTGCCGTAGATGCCGATACGAACATCGATACTGTATCTCTTAGCAACACCAATTACGTAATCCATGTCGGCGAAACTGTTCCACGGGGTCAGGCAGAACATCAAAGAAATAGGGATTTCATCTTTCAAGGTTTCGATGAGGTCGATCACCTTGTCGTGGCCGTCCACTCCTCGCACTCCGGGATATGAATCTTTGTCACCATCCAGCGATAAATACAGACGAACAGGCTTGTACTGGCGGACTGCGTCGATTACTTTGGCAGGGGCTAAACCATTGGAAAGAAGGGTGTAGTATGGATGGTTTTCATGGAGCCACGCCATTATCTCACGATACTGCGGGTGCAGCACAAACTCTCCTCCCTCAAGACCTACAACGGTTCTGGCAGTGACACATTTGCTGCTCACAATTGCCTTGATTTCTTCGAGGGTCAGGCTCTCGTGCGGTTTCTGCCATATGGAGCAATGCCTGCAACGTGACTGGCAGATGGTTGTGGCATATATCATCAACTGGCTCAGCCTCTTGTGACAAGGCCGGGCCAGATTGTTGACATAAAGAAGTCCGTTATGAATGTAGTCCCCTATCTTGTACATTTAAATGCAGGTATAGCCTCCATCCACGGCGATGTTCTGGCCGTTAACATATGTGCTGGCGGGAGATGCCAGGAAGAGAGCGCAGGTATCGAGCTCTCCCTGCTTGCCATAACGTCCGAGAGGGATGTTGTTCTTTGCGATTGCCTGGAAGTAATCGGAATCAAGGGTCGCAGTGGTGAGGTCGGTGTAGAAATAACCGGGGCAGATGCTGTTCACGGTAATGCCATACTTGCCCCATTCGGCCGCAAGGGCACGTGTGAGGTTGACTACGCCGCCTTTGGCTGCATGATAGGGAGCACTTCCTACAATGAGATTTCCAACAAGGCCGTACATCGAAGCGATGTTGATGACGCGGCCGAACCCGGCTTTGATCATCTCCTTACCAAATTCACGGGCGCAGATGAATGTGCCATAGAGGTCAATGTTCATCTCATGTTTGAACTGGTCATCTGTGATCTCTTCGGCAGGGCCTACGGCTCCGGTGCCGGCATTGTTCATAAGAATATCTACGCGGCCGAATTTTTCGATTGTAGCGGCAACAGCAGCCTTCACCCTTTCAGTGTCGGTAATATCGCAAGCGAAAGGGAGAACTTCTACTCCGAATTCTTCGGTGATGGCTTTGGCGTTTTCTTCGAGGAGGTTCTGCCTGCGGGCAAGAAGTACAAGATTTGCACCCTGGCTGGCGAAAGCCTTGGCCATCTGGAGGCCAAGCCCGGTGGAGGCACCCGTAACAACCGCTACGCGGCCGGTAAGATCAAAATAATTTTTCATAAACGTTTTACTTTGAGTATGTTTTTTAGATTGGAAATCTGAGAAACGATCTTATCCAATTCGGTATTGGAGGGCACGAGAAGCCTGACCGAAATGTCGTAGGTGCCCCCACGGGCGTTTTCATTTACATTGAAAGAACGCAGGGATGCCTTGAACTGGTTAATAACATCCATCACCGAAGAAATCGCAGCTTGTTCCTTATCTGCGGAAATACTCAACGTGCACTGGAAGTCACCGGATGAAGCGCTTTCCTGCCACACCACTTTCTGGATGCGGTAAGGATATTTCTCTATCAGTTGGGCAGCATTGGGACATCCAATGCGATGGATCTTTATGCCGTCTGTCCTGGTGACGAAGCCGAACACATCATCTCCGAATACGGGGTTGCAGCACTTGGCAAGTTTGTAGTCGAGGCCGCGTACGTTCTTGGCGTTGATTACCAGAATCTCATCGGAGCCAGAACTGAAATTCAAGGCACGTTCCCTTGGGCTTTGTTCCGACTGACGTTCAGCAGACAGCCCTTGCTTCTGGATATATGCCTTGATATCATTGACATCTATGACTTCTCTGCCGATATCCGCCATGAAGGCAATCACGGATATATAGTGATGCGCCTTCATGTACTCCTGCTGAAGGTCATCCGGCCACTCAAGTTTCCAGTTCTTAAGCCTGCGCTCAAGAAGTTCGCGGCCGTTTGCGGCGAGTTTGCGTTCTTCCGCATCGAGTTCCTGCTTGATCTTCGTACGTGCTTTGGAGGTCACCACGTAATTCAGCCAGTCCCGATTCGGGCGCTGGTTCTTGGATGTGATAATCTCCACTGTATCTCCTGTATGCAGTTTCTCACGTATGGATACCGCCTTTCCTCCGACACGCCCGCCGGTACAATGAATGCCGACATTAGTATGGATGTTGAATGCGAAGTCCAGCACAGAGGCTCCTGCGGACAGTATGCGAAGTTCCCCGGTAGGAGTAAACACGAATATCTCTTTGGTCGGAGGCTGCGGAAGATCTTCTGGCTTTGTTTCAGATGGATGCTCGAGAGCATAGCGCACCGATTTCAGCCAGCGGTCCATGTTCGCTTCGTGCTGAACGCCCTTGTAGGCCCAGTGGGCAGCCTGCCCGTTCTCGGCCTCATAGTCCATACGCTTGGTGCGAATCTGCACCTCGAGGGCATTGCCCCGCCTATTCTTGACTGTAATATGCAGACTCTCATAGCCGTTCGGCCTGGGGTTGGTCAGCCAGTCCCTGAGCCGCTTTGTATCCGGTTCATATTCCTCTGTCACATAGGAATAGACTTTCCAGCAGAGTTCTTTCTCAAGTTTGGGATCCTGCTCGCAGTCTATTATGAAACGGATGGCAAACACATCGTAGACGCCCTCGAACGGCACCTTCTGCACCTGCATCTTACGATAGATGGAATATGCTGTCTTGGTGCGTATCTTCAACTTGTAAACAATGCCCGCATCGGAAAGTTTCTGCTTCAGCGGTTCGATGAACTCGGCCATAAGCCTCTCCCTGTCACGCTCGGTTGCCTTCAACTTGTTGGTAATGGCCCTGTATTGTTCGGGATCAGCATAACGGAAATAGATATTCTCGAGTTCGCTCTTGATGTTATACAGCCCGAGCTGGTGTGCAAGCGGGATGTAGAGCATCAAGGTTTCCAGGATCTTCTGGTCACGGGATGTCTTTGGGAAGATGGACAGATTGCGCATGACCTCCAGACGGTCGGCAATCTTGAGCACCGTTACCCGCGGATCTGTCGAATACTGAACTATGAGTTTTTTATAGTTCTCCGCCTCCAGCCGGGTATCCTTGGGTTTGATTGTGGAAATCTTGTTCAAGCCGTCAACTATCGTCAGCACATCCTGAGGGAAAGAGGATATATCCACTTCCTTGTGGACTCTGGTGGCCTCATGAAGGTAAACCGCAGCGCTGCACTCGGCCGGGAGGCCAAGTTCGTCGCGGACTATGGCCGCGACCGCATCGGGATGCCCGATGAAGGGCGTCCCGTCGAAGCGCTGCTCATCCTTGAGCACTTCCAGAGCCAGTGCACGGGCTCTTTCGATGATTTCCTCCATATATCTATGTAAGTTTCACAAAATTAATCATTTTTACTTGTTCCGCGAACGCTGGTCGAGCGCTTTCTGAAAGGCACGGGCATTCTGCAGATGCTCGGAATAACTGCGCGCGAAACGATGAGAGCCGTTGAAGGAAGGATCGGCACAGAAGAAAAGATAGCCGGATGCGGTATCCGGATTCAGCACAGCTTCCAGGTATTCCTTGCCCGGCACATTTATCGGACCAGGAGGAAGACCGGCATACATATATGTATTATATGGAGAATCTATCTTAAGGTCCCTCTTCAGGATACGGTTGCTTTCGTATCCGAGAAGGAAGGCGATAGTAGGATCCGCCTGGAGTTTCATGCCCTTGTGAAGGCGGTTTAGATAAACTCCTGCTATCCGGGAATAGTCCGCCGGCACGTTACTCTCCCCTTTTACTATGGATGCAAGTGTCGAAACTCCTTGCCTGCTAAGTCCCTGCTTCTTTGCCTTCGCAACATTGTCCGGTGTCCAGAAAGCGTCCCAGGCTTTTTTCTGACGGTCGAATATCTCATCTATACCGGCCGTCCAGTACATTTCATAGGTGTCCGGGATAAACAAGGAAAAAGCCGTAGACGGTTTGAACCCGTATCTCTCGAGCAGTTCCTTGTTCTCCAAGGCATCGGCAACGGTGGCTGAATCCACCATCATCTGCAAGGAGATGCTCCTGGCAAGCGAACCCTTGAGCCTTACGGAAGGGATACGCAGTTGGACTGGCGTCTGCCAGCAGTTGTTGAGCATACGCGTGATATATGCGCTTGTCTGCCCCGCCTCGAGCACATAATGCCCCGGCTTCATATAATTGGATACCTGATGATCTTTGAAAGCACGCTTCAGGCTCGCGGGCCTCCTGACGCAGGAATCCAGCGTAGCCAGCACCTGTTCCGGGGTTGTGTCCGGATAGACGAAGAGATCCCTTCCAATTTTGACATTGGGCAGTTTGTTGTCCGACAGCCAGAACCAAACCTTGCCCCCACCTACTACGATTACAGCGAGCAGCAGGCCGGTCAGAAGACGAACTATCAAGTTATTATCCTTCTTCTTTCTCATTTAATCTTCTTCAGATAAATTACATCACCTTCAACCGGATGATAGTCAGCGGTCAAACCGGGATTCCATTTTAGAAGGAACTTCATCTTGATGCCGAAACGCTGGGATATCTCCCAGAGGCTCAGCGGCTTGTCATCGGCCACATACATAGGAAGCCCATAAGGAGCCTGGCGTTTCTTTGCCTTGAGGTACACGACTTCACCTATCTTCAGCGGACGCATGGAAGCAACGTCATTGAAACGGAGTATCTCCTTCTGGAACAGGTTGAATTCCAAAGCAATGCTTTCGAAGGTATCTTCGTGCTCAGCATAGACGCACAGGATGCCGTTCTTCTTGTAAACTTTGCGGTCCAGGCGGAAGGAATATGTCTCGGCTGCCTGGCTGCGACGGACAGGATTCTTTACCTCCACCTGGGCCTTCTTCTCTATCTTAAGTGGAGATTCCGGAACGGCCACGGATGAAGAAGATGATGAAGCGCCGGCAACGGCCTTTCCGCTGTCGTATTTATATAATTGGTATTCCTCTATGATCTTGATGAGTTTATCGGCATACTTCGGGTCGGTTGCATACCCCGCCTTCTTTAACCCCTTTGCCCAGCCTTTATAATCGGTGGGTTTAAGTTCAAAAAGGCCTTTATAGCGGTCTTGATAACGAAGGAAGTCACTATGGTCACGGAAAGACTCCTCTGCGGTCTTGTAAACACGGAAACACTCGTTTGGAGCATCATCATTCACGTGCATGGTCTTTCCCTTCCAGTTGCGGTGGCACTTTATGCCGAAATGGTTGTTGCCGTCAGCAGCAAGGGAAGACAGGCCATAACGCGATTCAAGCATGCCCTGAGCCAGAGTAATACTGGCCGGCACGCCTGAGCGGTGCATCTCGCTCACAGCGATGGATGCATATTTCTTTATGTATTCGTTTTGGGGAGTGTCAGACAGTGCCGAAAGCCCCGTCAGAATCGCCAGTATTATCAGAAGGCATCTTTTCATATTCGCGAATATACGGAATTTCAAAGATATCTCCATCATTTACTGCGATTGTTTCGGGGAAAATCTCCCTGCACTCTTCCTGAAGCGTAGAAATGTCTTTTACTCTTGAGGAGAAATGGCCGATCAGCAATTTCCCCACTTCTGCATTCCTGGCGCACATAGCCGCCTGGTGGGTGGTTGAATGATAGTACTGCCCGGCTTTGTTCTGAAGATCGGCAGGGTAAGTTGCCTCATGATACAGGATGTCCACTCCCCTCACCTTCTCCGCCAGGCCATCGAATGGTGCAGTGTCGGACACATAGGCGTAACTCCTCGGTTTCCACGGATTGCTTCTAAGCCCCACTATCTCGTCGAACCTGAAACCGTAACACTCTATCTTGTGATTCAAGGGAAACGCTGTAATCTTCAAAAGGCATTCTCCGTTACCGGGCGCGGCGTTTTCCTCTACGAAGCCTTTTTTCGGCGAGTAGAGGAAAGACGCCGCCCCGGCGATTTGATGGAATACAATTTCGTATCCCAATTCCTGCCCGAAATACGACAGATAGAATTTAATGATTGGCCCAAGATTCTGAGGCCCATAGATATGAAGCGGCTGGGTCCGGTGATACAGACTCATCGTACTGAGTATTCCGAAAAGTCCGAAGCAATGGTCTCCGTGGATATGGGAAATGAATATCGCCTCTATCTTTACGAAAGAGAGGTGTTCCTGACGTATGCGCTGCTGGGTGCCCTCTCCGCAATCAATGAGAAACAAGCGCCCGTGCACGGACAGTGCCTGGGCGCTTGGATTTCTGTCGGAAAAGGGCAGGGCCGAAGCCGAGCCCAATATCGTCAGCGTGAAGTTCATCGGGAATTACTCGCCCTTCTCAAGTTTCTCCTTGAGAGCGGCAAGAGCGTCGATGTCACCGAGGGTGGTCTTCTCGACAGCCTTGTTAATGCTCTTCACAGCCTTGGTGGTAGAAGCAGCCTCGCTTGCGGCAGCCTTCTCTTTGACCTCCTGATAAGTACGGAGATGGCTGAGGAGGATGCGGCTGGTGCTGCGGCGGAGCTCAACAACCTTGAAGGGGAGCTTGTCGCCAACGACTGCCTGCTTGCCGTCTTCCTTTACGAGTTCGCGGTTGAATGCGAATCCTTCAGCACCGTCAAGAGTGATGTTGGCACCCTTATCGGTGGTGGAAGCTACGGTACCCTCAACGGTAGAGCCAACGGGGAACTTGGCTTCGATCTCATCCCAAGGATTAGGAGTGAGCTGCTTGTGGCCGAGGCTGAGTTTGTGGTTCTGCTCGTCGAAGTCGAGAATCTGGACCTCGATGGTGTCGCCGGGAGCAACAACCTCTGAAGGATGTTTGATCTTAGTCCAGCTGAGGTCGCTGATGTGAACGAGACCCTCTACGCCATCCTCAAGTTCAGCGAACACGCCGAAGTTGGTGACATTGCGGACGGTAGCGTTGTGCTTGCTGCCAACGGGATATTTCTCGCGGATGCTCTCCCAAGGATTTGCAGTGAGCTGCTTGAGACCGAGGCTCATCTTGCGTGCCTCGCGGTCGATGCTGAGGATCTGTGCCTCAACCTCGTCGCCAACCTTGAGGAATTCCTGAGCACTGTGAAGCCTGGGGCTCCAGGACATCTCGGAAACATGGACGAGACCTTCTACACCGGGCTCGATTTCGATGAATGCGCCATAGTCAGCGATGAGGACAACCTTGCCGGTCACCTTGTCACCGACCTTGAGGTCAGGATTGAGCTTGTCCCAAGGATGAGCGGAGAGCTGCTTGAGACCGAGGGCGATGCGCTTCTGCTGCTCGTTGAAGTCGAGAACAACGACCTTGATCTTCTCGTCGAGAGTGACAATCTCTTCGGGATGGTTGACACGGCCCCAGCTGAGGTCGGTAATGTGGATAAGTCCGTCTACGCCGCCGAGGTCCACGAACACACCGTAATTGGTGATGTTCTTGACCACGCCTTCGAGGACCTGTCCCTTCTCGAGTTTGCCGATGAGTTCGGCACGCTTTGCTTCCTGTTCAGCCTCGAGGAGAACTTTATGAGAAACGACCACGTTGCGGCCTTCCTGATTGATCTTGACAATCTTGAAGTCAATGGTCTGATCCACGAACTGATCATAGTCGCGGATGGGCTTGATGTCGATCTGGCTGCCGGGGAGGAATGCCTCGATTCCGAACACGTCCACGATCATACCGCCCTTGGTGCGGGTCTTGACATATCCCTTGACGATTTCGTCCTTTTCGAATGCCTCGTTGACCCTATCCCAGGATTTGAGAGTGCGTGCTTTCTTGTGGGAGAGCACAAGCTGGCCCTTCTTGTCTTCTGCGTTCTCGACATAGACTTCCACCTTGTCGCCGACTTTGAGGTCGGGATTGTAGCGGAATTCAGGGGCAGCGATAACGCCCTCGCTCTTGCCACCGATGGTGACAACAACTTCGCGCTTGTTGATTGCTGTTACTTCTCCTTCGACAACTTCACCCTCGACAATCTTGGAGAGGGTCTGGTCGTAGGCCTTGCGGATTTCCTCTTTCTCGGAGGAATCGTAAACGCCGGAGCCTTCGAATGCATCCCAGTCGAAGTTCTCAGGAGCTACCGATGCGTTGAGCATCCCGGTTTCTTTTTTAATTTCTTCTGACATAATAATTTTGCTTGAACAAATTAGTTGTTTGACATTATGTTTTGTGCTTCCGCGGGCATGCCCGCGCATAAAAGCCTGCAAAGATAGGAATTTTTTCTATATTTGCAAACGATTTAAAACGCATATATGATTCTTACATTCCTGCCGCAGCAGATTGCGGACATTCTCGAAATAGTTGCCACTGTCACCTTCGTGGCATACCTCGTTCTCCAGATAATGCACAGCAAGTGGATGTGGTATCTTTACATTCCCAGTTGCATCTGTGCCGCGCTCAATTTTTTCAATAGCGCAACCTGGGCTTTCGCCGCCCTCAACGTCTACTATATCGTAATGGGATTCGTAGGCATATACAACTGGAAGAAAGACAGTGCAAATGCAGGAGAAGAGCAGCATAAGGGCATTGTCCTGAACCGGCTTCCCCGCAAGACCTTCCTGATAAGCCTCGCGATGGTGGCAGCGGGCATCCCTGCCCTCTATTTCCTGCTGCAAGCACTTAACGACCCCAATCCCTTCCTGGATGCCATTACCACGGCGCTCAGCATTATAGGGACATGGTGGCTGACCAAGTCTTATATCCAGCAGTGGTGGATATGGATTGTCGCTGACGTTTTCGCAATCTGGATGAACGTAAATCTCGACAACAAGTGGTTCGTAGTCCAGTTCATCCTCTGCATCATATCGTCTTTCATCGGCCTCTGGAACTGGAACAGGGTCGGCAAATATCTTAACGAATAGTTTATGCTCAGCATTCAGGAACGCCACAAGTATATACTCGACGAATTGTCTAGAAAGGGTTATGTCCGTGTCCAGGACATCGCCGACTCGCTTGGAGTAACAGGAGCCACTATCCGTAAGGACTTCCGGGACCTGGAGAGCAAGCATCTTATATACCGCAACCACGGCAGTGCCTCCCCAGTAAAACAGAAAGTTACGGACCTTCCAGTCCAGGAGAAGGCGTCCATAATGGCAGCTGAGAAGAAACGCATAGCGCTGGCTGCAGCCGGGCTGATTGGCACAGATGATTCCATAATCATGACATCCGGAACAACCATCGAGGCAATGGCGCACCATATGAAGCCCAAAGGGTCGCTCAATGTGGTCACACCATCAATACGCGTCGGTGTCACCTTGAGCGAGAAAGACAATGTGGAGGTAATGATGCTGGGGGGAAAACTGATCAGGAACTCCCTTTCCGTACGCGACACCTATACCCTCGAAGGGCTCAAAAACGTGAAATGCAATAAGTTGTTCGTAAGTTGCGACGGCTTTGACCTGGACGCAGGTATCACCACCGCCTTCGTCGAAGAGGCCCGCGTAACCAACGCCATGATGGATGCGGCCACTCAGGTTATCCTGCTTGCAGATTCCAGCAAATACGGCAAGGTCGGTTTTGGAAAAATCTGCGATTTCTCGCGTATAGACATACTGATTACGGACTCCTCAATCCCCGGCAGCGTAAAGAGCCGCATCGAGAGCTCGGGAGTCCGCGTAATTACTGTCTGACTTCTCTACTGCAATTCCGCTAATACCTTATCTGCTTTGGCATAGCCGTCGGCAGGGGACTTCCAGTATGACAGGAGGATGGCCGAGCCGATGAGCCCGAATAGTATGGCTACGACAAAAACGGCGTTCCAGCCTAAGCCGGGCTTGTCTGCCAGCCAGCCGAATCCTATGCCTGATATGACGGTTGCACCATAACAGAAGATGCCGCAGAAGCCATTGGCGCTGCCGCTGGCACGTTTGGTCGCATACTGCGAGCAACTCACTCCCAGAAGGGCTTGAGGTCCGTAGATAAAGAAACTTGATGCCACAATCAGTATTGCGCTCCATATCCAGGCAGCCCCGGCAGGAACACGCCAGAACAAAGTGAAGCAGATGGTGGCCCCAAGCGTGAACAAAGCGCTGGTGCGCAAGGTCTTGCTCTGCAGGAAACGATCCGTTACCCATCCGGCCACGATAGTACCAAGAACGCCCCCAATCAGTTCGGATGCAGCCACTATGCTTGCCGAAAGCGCGATATCGAAACCCTTGTATTGTGTAAGGAAGGTCGTCCCCCACTCCAGAATGGTGAAGCGGATTACGTATACGCAGAAATCCGATATGGAGATACCCCAGATTACAGGATTCCGGAAGACCATTCTCGATATGAAACTACGATACTTCTCACCTGTCAACTGAACCTCCGGCTTCGATTCAGAATCTCTTCCTTCAACAGGAGGCAGTCCCACCGAAGAAGGATCATCGCGCAGCGAAGCATAGAGAGCCACAGCACCTATCAGAGAAATGGCTGCAGGCACTATGAAGCACAGGTTCCATGCGCTATAGCCGAACTTCGAGAGCATCCATCCGCACAGGGCAATCACCAGTCCTGCTCCGATCGAATGCGAGGCATTCCAGATGCTTTGCTTGGTTGCCAGCTCGCTCGGGCGGAACCAATGGGCCATCAGAGCCGCGCAAGGAGGATAGCCCATACCGTGCACATAGCCGTTCAATACCCAGAGCGAACCTATCAGATAAACCAGTCCCATCGTTGCCTTTCCCTCTCCGTCCAGCAGATTGAAGACCCCGTTCAGTTTGGGAGAGAAACAGATGGCAAGATTTATGATGCACGACAATACGAGCCCGAGGCTCATCAGCAGCCGCTTGGAATACCGGTCTGCCAGCAGTCCGTTTATCATCCTGGACACTCCGTACACGATACCGTTGAGAGTGAGGAAGATACCAAGCTGAACCTTGCTCAGGCCGAGTTCCGCCTCCATTGCCGGGATGGCGGCACTGAAGTTCTTGCGGAGAAAGTAATAGCAGATGTAGCCCAGCATCAGGGCTATAAGAGTACGCCATTGCCAGCGCACATATTTTGTGCGGACAGCCTTATCCATTTACTTCGTGTTGTCGAAGGTGAAATCTTCCCATGGAAGTTCTGCATCTTTGCCGTTGTCCAAAACATCGGCCACGTGGCAGAGTAGAGGGAATTCGGAGAGGTCGACCTGTCCGAGTTCAGCCTTGCGCACAACTGCCTTGTAAACTCTTCTGGATACGACCAGACTTTCTAGGGTGACACCTGCAAGTATGTTCAGGGCTTCTTCGTAGGTCTTTCCTTCGCCCAGCAGAATGCCAATCTTGCGGGTCCTTCCGCCATACACCGTCACATAAAGATCGCCGATTCCGATGTTTACGCAGTCTTCTTCAGCGCCCTGTATTGCGAGGAGTTTGCGCATTTCATTGGTCGCCTGATAGAAAGCAGCCGCCTGAGAATTGAAATGCAGTCCGGCTTCGGGGCCGTTGGCACGATTCACAAGCCCGATTGTAAGTGCGATTCCAAGGGCGTACCCGTTCTTGAGCGCCACAGCACTTTCGAGGCCGACAACGTCGTTGGTGAGGGAGATATGGTAGTAAGAGGTTTTCATAGCCTCTTTCATCATCTTGATTTCCGCAGTATTCTCTCCACAGAAAGCCACCTCGGAATGGTCATGATAGACGAGTTCATACGAGGTACATGGCCCACCGATGGCATTGATGGTGCGATGTATACCCTTCTTCGCAAGTTCGCGCTGCCAGTAATCCGGATAGGAAATCAGGGTGCCGTCCTCGAGGTTGATAAGGCCCTTTGTGACAGAAAGCACAGGAACCGAAGGATCGAGTTCGCTAAGCACCGAATCCAGAAACCAGTCCACGCCGAAGGAAGATACCCCTCCAATTATGAAATCCGCACCTTTGACAGCCTCTTTCCACTCTTCGAACTGGAAATACTTAACTCCTTCAGGGAAGTCATATTCGAATTTCGGATGGCGGCCCGTCTTGCGGCTCGTTTCGATAATGTCTTTGTCGAGAGGAGTGCCTACAATGGACACATCATTACCATTCTCACGTGCAGGGAATGCAAGGGCGGAACCCATCATTCCAGCACCGATAATCACAATCTTCTTTTTCATCAATCATTCTGGTTTATTAGCGCAAATATAGTTTTCATTTTTGAAAAAACGAAATCAAAAACAAAAACTCTCAATCCGCAACTCGACAGGGCCCATCAGTCCAGATGGCAGAAGAGGGTCATCTGCCTTGTAGAATTTCACGGGAGTATATGTCAGCGGGGCGAGGCCTTCCCTGGCATCCCCGATGAGGCGGTTTACCCACAGATTAGTAACCTTGAGTTCAAGTTCGTTGTCTCCGGGCTCCACAAACGAACTCACATCCACACAGAAAGGAGGCCTCCACAAAGTTGCCACGGCTTTGCCATTGACAATTACTTCTGCGATATTGCAGACCTTCCCGAGGGACAGGACAGTTCTTGTCGAAGTATCTGCCCGGAAATGCGTTTTGTAGGTTACCGTACCGCTGAAATAACGAATACCTTCCGACTCATTCTCATTCAAGGGCTCAAGTTCATCCATGACAATGCTGTCCGGAGCACCGCGCCCTGCTTGGAAGGAAAGGGTCCAGGGGCCGTCCACAGGAACGCTTTCCAAGAACTCCGGGGCCGTCAGTTTCTTTCCTTTTCCTGCAGGCTTCGCAAATACGACAAAAATGGCATCGTCCGGAGCAAGTTCAACAGGCACCACTGTCCTGCCACGGGAAAAACGGAAAGAAACATTTTTCATTTCTCCGGACTCGGCATTCCAGATTTCAGCCGCGCGGCCTCGTGTGCGGAAAGATGCCTCGCATTTTACCGATGCGGACGAAGGGTTGCTTATCCAGTAAATATCGGCCCCGGGCATAGTCCTGTGCACATAGACCAGAGAATCCGATGCGGCAAAATCCTTGTTCAGATGCCTGCAGGCCTTTTCCAGTCCGGCTCCAGGTGTAACAACCGGAATACCCGCTTTTCGGATTGCCGCTATCTTATCTATTGCATCTTCCGGGAGCATGGAGGCACTTTCATCCAGACAGAGAATACGGTAAGAAGCGCCGGATTCTGCCACGAGCGTTTTCCCTTTCAGCATTATCTTGTCGAGGAAGGCTTCCGGATTGATAAAGTCATAATGGAAACCCGCCGGAACAGGCGGCTCGCCATGGGAATAATGCGCTGTGATATTTGTATCTTCACCATAAAGCCAGAGGATATCCGCCACGTCCCGTCCCTGCTGCAACATCGCACAGCTGCGAGCCAGATAACCAATCCACGCTCCTGCCTGCTCCGCCCAGCATTCGTGCCTGTTGAACCATTGCCCGTAAACACCCAGGCCGAGGCCCGGGAACTTGTCGTCGCAGGGCTGGTGTGCGCTGTCGTGAATCACGAAGCGGTTGACTCCGCAGGAGAGTTCAAGATCGGCGGTATGTTTAAGATTCTCCGGGCAATAACTATATGCCTGGCCGGCCAGGCCAATGGATGTCAGACTCTCTGCTGCAACAAGGTTCTGCCCATAGATATGTGCAACGGACGCCGACTCGCGGATGTCGGCCATACCCTCGAAGACACGATCCTTCGCACCTACTTTGCCGGGTACCCAGCAGGCAGACATGGGATATAGGGCTGTTTTCTTGACCGACATCCCGTCCATAACAAAAACGCGCCCGTTCTCGTGAGATTCCATAAAGCAGCCTTCCATTCCGTATCCGCCACGCACAATGTCCGTAATTCTGGCGAAGTTCTCGGAGAAGAGTTCGGCAATGGTAACGCGGAAGTCCTTGAGAAAGGCCTCAGACTTTTCCGCATCCCCGACAATCACTCCGGCGAGCACAGGCATCCATGGAGTCATATCATATCCGCGGCGTTTCATGAATTCCCCCATCAGCCGGGGAGTCCAGTTCTGCGCCCCGGACTCATAACTGTCCACCATCAGATGCCTTATTCCATGCGCCCCGAGCATACCACCGGAGGCATCCTTGTACATGTCGAGATAATGACGCAGATATGCCCCCATGGCCTCCGGATCAAGCTTGTCGACCTCCAGCCCGGTTGCCTCCGGAGATGCCGGATGATTCTTTTTCCCTGTCAGGGATGCACCGAAACGATAGACTACCCACCTGCCTTCGGGGACATCCCAGTCAAGGACTCCATCATGAACTGCATCCGTGAGAATCACGACTTTCCCGGTTCCAATTCCTTCATGGTTGTCCGGCGTAGGATAATCGTGCAGGTCATGGGAGGCTGCGAAGGCGGCTTTCTCTTCGGCATGATTGATCCTGTTTTCGGTATAAAGCCGGAATTGCGGCACAAGTGAGAACTCCGGATCCGGGTCCGGTTTCAACATGGAATAATGAAAATAGGCTTTGGGATTCCTGTGCTTGAGCCTGAGATACTTGGCCGTAAGCGGCTCGAATGAAATGGTCTGTGCCTCGCAACTGCCTACGGGAATGCCGAATACCGTGCGGAAGTCCACCCCGTCGTCGCTTACCTGAAGGGAGTCTTCGCAGTACTCGGCAACAGCATGCCCACGTGATCGTGGATTGGGGTTTACAACAGTCAAGGCGCGGAAAGTCCGTGGCCCGGGGAATGAATACTGAATCCACGCAAACCCATCCGGGCTGGCATCCAGGCGTCCATAATCTGCAAATCGGTCATTCGTGAGCTGACTTACGGTAAAAGAATCCCCTCCGCTGCTGCTGACCGATGCCCCAAGGTCTTCCAAAGTACGGGCAGCATCGGTAAGTTCAACGGCCACTACCGCTATATCTTCATAATAGCATTCTTCCGTCCTATCAGACGTAACACCTTGCTTTGAAAGCGCGATATCCTGAAATCTTCCGCTAACGCTGAATGGTTCAGGCAGCCTTCCATGGAAATGCTTCCCTCCCGCCAACGGCATCTCCCTCCAGACAAGTTTTTTCATGGCATCCTCCGGCCGCACCCAGGGGCCTCCTGTATGGCTGAAGCCGGGAGAACTGGCGATTCCAACGTCGAAGCCCAGAGAATCTGCCAGGCGTATAGCCGATCGGAATGCATCCTTCCAATCCTCCGACATATAGGGAAGGCGCTTTTCCACTATCTTAGGCGTGTCGAAATTCGCGTCGAAGACATGGAAACCACCTATGCCGATGCGATGCATCCATTCTATATCCTTACGGATCCCTCCCTTGCTGATATTCCCGTTCATCCAATGCCACCAGACCATGGGCTTTGCGCTCCGGGGTGGTTCGTTGAACACTTCCCTGAGGGTGGAGGCAACGGAGTCATCTTCCTCCGGCATCTGGCTGGAACATGAAATGCAAAGTATTGCGAAAAGAATAAGAAGCGTAATTCGTGTCATCATCGAATACTTTTATTCAGTAAATTTAACCATTATTTCTTATCTTTGTATGTTTCAAATATGAAAATATGAAAAAGATAACAGCATTTCTTCTTCTGACACTCGTCAGTATCGTCTGCCTGGCACAGCCCAAAATCACAGGTCATCGCGGATGCCGCATCGAAGGTCCATTTGAAAACACTCTTGCATCTCTGAGATTTGCACAAGACACAGGTATCGAATCCGTAGAATTCGACATCCAGTTAACTTCCGATAAGAAGATACTGGTGTTCCACGGTCCTTCCATGCCGGGTGACAAGTCCCGCAATATCCATAATATGACCTTTGATGAAGCCCGCGCCGTGGTCCTTCCGGGAGGTCATCAGATGCCTACTCTCGAAGAGTGGTTCGCCCAGGCACGAAAGACTCCTGATCTCAAGTTGATCATGGAAATCAAGCGTCAGGAGAATAGAGACCTGGACATGCTCATCACCGCAGAGAGTATGAAGGTTGTTCAGAAATGCGGAATGACGGCACAGGTTGACTACACATCTTTCGAAGAACCAATCTGCGACGAAGTTCTGCGCATCGATCCTTCCGCAAAGGTGCTGTTCATTGCAGGAGGGATGCATGTTCCCACACCCGAATGGGCCAGAAGCAAGGGTTACAAGGGACTTTCATATAATCTGGACGGCTTCCTCAACAATCCCGGACTCGCTGAAAAGTGCCACAAACTTGGAGTTGAGACCACGCTGTGGATCGTCAACAATCCCGATCTGTACGAGTGGGCTGACCAGCACCATATTACATATGTCAGCACCGACCATCCCGAGGTGTTGAAGAAGCATGTCGACAGAAAGAAAGGTGTACCTGGAAAAGGCTACATTTATCATGAAGCTTCGGAGTTCACTCTTACAGGGAAACTATTCCATGACGTGCCAAATCCCTACCACAGAGTGGACACCGCCCGCTTTCATGGTTTCACCCGTGGCGAGAACTTCCAGGTCCGCAGTTCTTCGGGCATAGCAGTCGCATTCAGCACCGACTCCCCTTCCATCTCCCTGATGACTGTTTACGGCCAGAAAACACCCCAGGAACGCACCAGTCATATTTCGGCATGGGGATATGACCTCTATGTTCACGAGGGCGGCAAGTGGATATATGCCGGTGCAGGCGTCTGTGAAAAGGCAGAAAAGGCTGATCCATTTACAATCGTCGGCAACATGAAGGGCGACCCCAAAGAGTTCTTGCTTTATCTTCCTACCTATTGCGAAGTCCGTTCGGTGAAAATCGGAATAAAGGAAGGCTGCACCATTTCGGCTGTTGAGAATCCCTTCCGCCACCGCATAGGGGTTTTCGGATCGAGTTACACACAAGGATCCAACACATCACGCGGAGGCATGACATGGATTGCCCAGTTAGCCCGCGAGACCGGATTGGAAATGCTAAGCCTCGGCTGCGGAGGCAACTGCCGCCTGCAGGATTACTTTGCCGATGTGATGGTTGCGGCAAACTGCGAGGCATACATCTTTGATGCTTTCTCCAATCCAACTCCTAAAGAAATCAAGGAGAGGCTTTTCCCCTTCATCGAGAAGTTCCAGACAGCACATCCCGGAGTCCCGCTTATCTTCATGCAAACCATCTACCGCGAGGGCCGCAACTACAACACCGGCTATCAGAAATCCGAACAGGAAAAAATAGACACGGCCGAAAAAATGATGACCGAAGCATGCAAGAAGTACAAGGATGTTTATTTCATCCATCCCAATGCCACCAGTCCGGACTATGCCGCGACCGTTGACGGAATCCACCCCTCCGACCACGGCTACCGTCTCTGGATGGAATCGGTGAAGAAGCCTGTCCTGAAAATACTTAAGAAATACGGAATAAACTAGCAGTTATTCCTCTGCCGGCCTCACGGCATTCTCCAGCCAACGGAGGTCTTCGTCCTGCAGTTCCAGCAGAGCTGCAAGACGATAAGTTCCGCCCCATGCTGTCAGGTGGTCGTTAATGCTTCCGCGGGCCTTGTCCGCCAGATGATACTTGCTCCAGCGGGCGGGAAAGATTGCCTCGTTCTTGGAGCCGACGGGCCTTTCCAGACCGTGCCAGATGCGATTATGCTCATCAGCAAAGCCTTGTGTAGAGTAGCGCCAGATCAGTGCAGCGACATCCCGCCACATAGGATTGCCGTCTATCCTTGCCAACTCTATGAATTCAGGTATGAGCACGCAGGCATATTCATCTAGAGCTGGGTGCTCGGCGCCAACGATTGTCGCACCTGCAGGTTTCCAGTCATACTTTGCGAAATCGGTATCCGGACCATAGACAGGATTATGGATATATAACCAGGACAGGAAATACCAGGCAGCCTTATGGGCATATTCCAGATACTCCTTTTCTCCTGTTTCGCGGTACAAAGCCATGGCGGTGGTGAGGAATGGATGAATTCCCTCCCTGTCCACGCTGACGCAATCCATGGCTCCCCCACTGCAGCGGAAAAAATCAATGTCCTTGCTGTAATAATACGCGAATGCGTTCTTGAAAAGCGGAAGCAGGGAATCGTCCCGAACCAGCTGCCACCAGCGCACCAGGCCCATCAGGACATAGCCGGCGCTGTCCCCTCCCCGACCGGCGACCTCGCCGCTTCCAGCATTCCACAGCGAACCAATGCAGCCGTCGTCCTGCACACCGTCAAGAACTGTCTTTACTGTCAAGGATGCCGCCTGCCGGAATTCCTCCGCTTGCTCCTCTCTGCCATATTCTTTCAATAGGGCGGAAGTGCGGGATAGTTCACTGATGGCCCATCCAACATTGGAGGCATTTATCACATAGCCTGCACGCGGTTTATGACTGTTGTATAGTCCGCTGGCGAAGCGTCTCTCCCGGTTCCAGCTGCGAAAAACGGCAAGCCCGAAATCAACATCCTCCTGAACCCCGTTCCGAAGGCCGTTCTCAATGGAAAGCCGCGCCATCTGGAAAGACTGCGCTCCGAAACCTATGCTGCGTCCAGCCCCATGGACATATTCTCCTGGAGCAAGATGTTTAGACTGCTCAATCTCATCAGTCGCCCAACGGTTGAGGGAAGGATTGGCATCGTAGTCCGCCACGGTGAATCCGTCGGAAGACTTGCCGCTCTCGTAATACCCTGCGCAGAACACCTGATCGTCTACTATGCCCCCGTACCAGTATCCGTGTTCATCCTGACGGCGGCTCCAGTCCTGGAAAGCCTTGTCCAGACGTACAACCTCGGTCATACTGCGTCTGGAAGGGGTATCGTGGCGGAGATGTTTCCACGCCACAGGAAAGACTTCCGCAAAACCGTAGTTCCTCCATTCCGGCTTGCCGGTACAGGCAAAGGCTTTGACTTTGAACGATTCCCCGGACTGCAGGGTAATGAAATTATCATACCTTCCCGTGAAACTTTTCTTCCCGGAATAGCAGACAGGGCCTTCGCTGTCCGGCCAGTATATGATGTGCCTGAAAGACCCGTCGGAGAGTTTTTCCATAGAGCAAGCGCTCACGTATGAGGCCGTATCAGCATCCGATGCGAACAGGGCGAACACCCGGGAGGCATTCTCCGAGATTGTACAGGACGGGATGGAGGATCGATCGTAGGCAAAAACCCACGGCTGACCGTCTTTCTCCCATCCCTGGGGCATATTCTCCCCATAAGGATTGCCATCGTAGTTCACCCCCGGGATAAGCCAGGAATCTGCCTTGAAACCAGGCTCGGCGGCAAGGGCAAGTTTGAATGACTGAGTTTCGGCAGTGTTATTGCAGACTCTTACTTCTATCTCCCAAACGTCTCCATTCCTTACCGCGTCACAAGAGGTCTCCAGGCTGTCGCTTTCCGGAACAGTATATACCGAGAAATCTACGGACGGGCAGCACGCCCCAAAGAGACATGCGAAAAAAGAGGCTATGATGACAGTCCTCTTCATTTATGCCTCAAACACTACTTCCAGACCGTCATAGGCAGCCTTAAGTGGAGCGGGGAGCGTAGCGTCAAGTTCGGCCTGGGTAGGTTGAAGGGTACGCGCCATGTGGGTAAGATAGACACTTTGGCCTTCCTTCATTACAAGCCGTCCGCGCTTGAGAAGCATCTTGGCCGTGTGATACACGGTATTCACGCTGGAATGGGTAAAGATACGGAAATCCTCATCCCCTTTCGCTCCCATACCCATCGTTGCCTCCATGATAAGGCCGTGGATGGGATTGCCGGGTTTGACATGGGGATCGATTCCTACTATACGTGCCGCAACGCCCATAATTCCTCCGGTATCAGTAGCATAGATAACACGCGTGGGTCCCTTTTCTATCAAATAGATGAGGGCCTGTTCGGTATCGTTTATGGCATGATTGGCAGGAAGAGCGGTTATGCGTATATCTCCGCTCACGATGGTCTCCCCTATCGACAGCGGAATGAGTTCGGGGACTGGCAAACCGGTTTTTGCAGATGCATCGGTAAAATTCTTCCAGGCACGGCTGATCCATGTCTTGCCAAGATGGGCTACGGGAACGCCGAGTTTCAATAGAGCCTCGGGATTATAATGGTCGCCGTGGGAGTGGGTATAGAAGATGCACTCGGGCTTGCAGCCTTCCGGAAGCATATCCGCATCCGTAGGTGTGAAATCAATGAGGATGCGATTGTCCAGCAATACGCTGGAAAGGCGGCGATGCTCCCCGCGGTCGTCCGGCCCCTTCCAATCGGCGGCACCGGTGCCCAGGAAACGCACACGGAGCCCGCTCTCCTTTTTTGCGGCCTTCTTTTTGTCTTTATCAGCAGTGTTTGCCTGCAAGCCAACCTCGCTGACGGCAGCCGCAGCCGTAGCGGCTCCCATAGTCTTCAAGAAATTCCTTCTGTCCATATCAATTTTCGTATTTACCATGTAAAACATCATGCACGGCTTCAAGATACCCGAAACCATTTACCTTGTCCGGAAGCAGATAACTGCCTTCCACCCACTCGTTCCAGGCATTGATCATTATGAACGGAGGCTGGGTGTCGCGGTGGCTGTCAGCATACTCCTTCGCAATCTGCAGATACTTTGCAAACACCTCCGGAGATTGGTTGAAACGGGTAACGTGCTTCTCACCCTTGCGTGGGAAGCGCGGAGTATCGTCCCAGCCTATCGACACCGTAGGGAAAAGAGGAATGTCGTAGGCGGCATCGGTGGCGTTACGCATCCGCACGGCGTTCTCGTTATGCTGCTCATAGTCGCAGTCAAAGCCTCCCATATTGTAGAAGGCGATGCTGTTGATACCAAGCAGTTCGATATTATCCTTCATCTTGGCTTGCCTCTTCTCACTCGGGTCGCTGCCTCCGCCGGGGGTAAGTTGCAGATGCAGGCCGGGGAAACCCGCCTTGCACACTTCATCCCTGAAGTACTGCATGGCCTCTGCCGCCTCCTCCGGACAGGAGAAACCCTGTTTGAAGATATCCGCATTGAACATTGCGAACACAGGACAGCCATCTATCTTCACATAGTTCGGAAGATGGAAATACTGCGTGATGACACGGTCAACGACCTTCTTCCAGTCAACCATGCCGATGCGAGGGTTGAACAGCAGGGAATCTGCATCCGCACCCCACTTGTGCCAGTTCCAGTAACTGTACTTCACATCGTGGTTGGCGTACATGATGTAGAAATTCATCTTGCGGTTCGATGGTGCCCCGAGGAAGCCCTTGTCCAGGGCATCCTCCAGATAGGGACCGCTCCAGCCATCCGGAGAATTATACCAGTACCAGTCGTAGATGAAGGTGTTTACGCCATATTTCAGTGCAGTCTTGATCCATTTCTCCACCACCTGCGGGTCATCGTCGAGTTCATATCCCCACAAAGGCTGCTTGGGCTGGTAATGACCTTCGAAGCGGGGATCCCCCTGTTTGATTACCTCCCACTCCCCTTCGCCATCGGCCCAGAGCCATTTGTGTGCGAGGGAATCATCGTGGCAGGATGGCCATACGTAAGCGCAGACATAGTAGTCCGGATTCTTGGGACTGCAGGCAGCAAAGGCAAGCAGAACCAGTATAGGAAGTATCTTCTTCATTATATCTGCCTGGTAAAACTGTATGTGCCTCCATCGTAATCCACCGCATTGTCTTCACCAGGCAAGGTAATGGTGGCAACGGTTCCTTCGGGGATGGTAACAGTCCAGTTCCAGACGTCTCCATCAAACTTCCACGCGCTTTTGATGATGCCGGATGCCGACTTGTATTCAGCCTCGACATGTCCCAGACGCTTGTCGGGAATCGGTTTCATAATGATATGCTTGAATCCGGGGTTTGAGGGATCGGATGCAATTCCGGCTACCGTCTCCCAAATCCACTCGCAGACACAGCCGTAGGCATAGTGGTTGAAACTGTTCATGCCCTTGGGGCCCATGCCGTTCTCGAGAGTATAACTATTCCAACGTTCCCAAATGGTGGTAGCCCCGTTGTCTACGGAATAGAGCCAGCTGGGATTCTTGCGCTGGAAGAGAAGTTCATAGGCGATATCCACCATGCCGTTTTCGGTGAGAGTTGCCATCAGGATGGAAGTTCCAAGGAAGCCGGTCTGAAGGCAATTGCCATGATCTGCGAAATTCTGGCGGAGACGCGCTACGGTAGCCTCTTTCGCCTCACCCTCGACTATACCTGTCTTCAGCGCAAAGAGCGCCGGGGTCTGCATGGTGTTAAGGATATCCAGTTTGAAGGATCCGTCAGCATTCAGGAACTGCTCCTTAAGATAGGTCTTGGCTTCATCTGCAATGGCTTGGAAAGGGGTCGCGTCCCTTCCGGTAGCGCCCGCCATATCTCGCATCATTTCAGCATCTATGACCCAGTAACAACCGCAAAGATAATTCCAGTAAACGATTGATTCAGGCCTCGGGGTCCTTGAAGGCGCACCGGGGACGAATGCACCGCCACCGTTGCTCTCCAGAGGCTCGAAACTCAGCCAGTCAGCCCACTGATAATTGCCGTTCTCGGCAGCCAGGGCGGTATGGTCGTACTTGGTTTCGGTAATGTGGTTGAAGAACTTGGACATGGCATCCCAGTTCTCCTCTATGATGGAGGTGTCGCCAAACTGCTTCCAAACGGTCCATGGTACTATGATTCCGGCATCCGCCCATCCGAGTCGCATCATATTGTTGCCATATTGTGCGGTAGGAGCTACTCCGGGGAATGCGCCTGTCTCGCTTTGGGAATCGCGCATATCACGCATCCACTTGTGGAAAAAGGCATCGGTGTTGGCAAAGAAGGTTCCCGTCTCGGTGAACACCTGGGTGTCTGCCGTCCAGCCCAGACGCTCGTTGCGCTGAGGGCAGTCGGTAGAGACCGAGAGATAGTTGGAACGCTGACCCCATATGGTATTGGAAATCAGTTTGTTGATCAGGTCGTTCCCTGTTTTGACGGTACCGGTTTCCAAATCCCTGGCGATAGACGTGACGGGCACGGATTCTATGCTCCTGATCTTTACTTTTCCGGTTGCAGTGATGGAAACGAAGCGATATCCGAAGAATGTGCAACTGGGCTGGTAATCGACATAGCCCTTTGCCGGACCGAAAGTGTATACTGTCTTGAAACCTACATCCGGCACGCGCAGATTGGTGCGGTGGATACTGCCTTCGGGGCCATCCATGCCACGGCTCTTTGCCCCGTTGCCATCGTTGAGCAGTTCTGCCACAAGGCAGGTCAGAACCGTTCCCTCATCTGCTTTGAACTTGAAAGAAGGAATCGCAGCTGCATTCTGGCCGAAGTCCACCACAAGAGTCTCGCCGGGATTGAGGGTAATGGTCTGGCCAGCCTTATAATTCTTCTTGACCACTACTTTTCCGGCCTCTTCTTCACCCGCGCCTTCAACATCTTCCCAAACATAGGCGACTACGGGTTTCAACGCGAGGTCCTTGCGGAGATATACCTCAGCACCCGCTGACGGGAAGATGCTTCCGGGGAACTCATTGTTGATTTCCGGAGTCCCGAGTTTTTCAGGAGTCGCATATCCTAGGAGTATGCCTGCGTCATATTCTTCACCGTCGAAGATTGCCGCATGGGTCACAGGGCCTGCGATACCGGCCTTCCAATGTTCCGTGTCCGTGCCGAACAGTTCTACTGAACCATCTGCATACTTGAGTTCAAGGACTCCACGGAAGGCGGTCTTGCGGCCTATCATTCCTTCATGCCCGCTGGGTGTCACGATCTTGTCTCCCCACCAGCCGGGAGTGGACTGGACCGCGAGTTGATTGGCGGCACCTGCCTTGCAGTCGAAGGCCTCGGTGACATCGTATGTAAATGAATACTTTGTCTTGGCATAGTGTGTAAAACCAGGTTTGAGGTACTCTTCTCCAACCGGCTTCCCGTTGACGAATAACTGGAAAACGCCAAGGCCGGCAGTCATCCATTTGGCAGATTTCACCTGCTTGCCGTTAATGGGCTCGGATACAAACCAACTCGCACCGTCGGCTGCACGGTTATTGTCGTTGGTGCGAACCTTTCCTACAATTACCTGAGCATCTGCAGCGGAAATCCACTGGGAGCAATCCCAGGCCGAATCGTCAAGGGCGTCCGTGCGGACTCCGACCGTTGTCGTTTTATTGCTGTTGCAACCGGCGAGCACTGCCAACGCCGTAACGCAGAGCGAAATAGCAATTCTTCTCATAGTATTCATATTTTTACTTTAACTTCGAGACGTATGTCATCGGCCGAAGCGCCGACGAGTATTCTGTATTCACCTCTGTCAACCTTCCAGGAATGACTGTCCACATCGTAGTAACTGAAAGCATCGGGGCCAAGATGAACAGTATACTCAGCCGCCGCACCCTTCGCTATCAGCTTCTTGTCGTATCCCTTCAGTTCTTTTGCCGGACGTATTATGGAAGGATTCTCCGGCGCCACATAAACCTGGGCGACCTCCTTGGCATCCGCCTTGCCGGTATTGGTGACTATGAATGTGATATCGTATCCGTCACCGGCAGGCACGGCCTGGATGTCGGAATAATCGAAAGTGGTGTAAGTCAGGCCATAACCGAAGGCATAAAGAGGGCTGACGTTGAAACGTTCCACTCCGCGATATCCGAGAAATACACCTTCGCCATATTCGGCTATTGGATAACGGTCGCGGTCGGCATTCGGATGGAGAGGCATAGCCGCATACCACTTCTGGGCCGGGTTCTTGTCAAGTGATCCCCAGAAAGTGAATGGTAACCTGCCTGAAGGAGAAGCTTTTCCACTGAGAATAGCCGCAATGGCATTTCCGCCTTCCTGTCCCGGATACCAGTCAAGAATTATAGCCTTTACATCATCAGCCCATGGAGCGATGTCGAATTCACCACCGGAATTGGCGACTACTACCACGTTCTTGTTGTAGGAAGCCACGGTTTTGATGAGTTCGTTCTGATAGCTGTGCCTAAAGCCGTAGCGGCGGTCTGCACCTTCCTTTTCGGTATCGCGGTTGAATCCTACCGAAACCACGACAGCGGAGGCTTTCTTAAGGATTTCGGGGTCCGGGGTTCCCAGCAACACTACATTCCAGTTCTTTCCCAGTGAACGCAGCCCTTCATAAAGGGTAACACCTTTGCCGTCTTCCGGGTTAACCCAGCCGGAGCCGCCTCCGCAAACTATTTCATTGGCATTGGGGCCGATAAGCGCAAGGATATTCTTCCTTCCGGGTTTGAGCGGAAGTATTCCGTCTTCATTCTTGAGAAGCACCGGTCCTTCGAGTGCGATTTCGTACGCGCGTTTCTGCGACAGAGCCTTGTCTTCAGCAGAAGGATCGGCGTTGAGATTTCCGTCCAGGAAACCGAATGCGGAGAGAGTCTGAAGAATATGGATGCACTTGGCATCGAGATCCGCTTCACGCACTACCCCATTGGCAATCAACGACTTAAGCATCTCTTCCTTTGCCACATAGGCCCGTGGCATCTCAAGATCCACGCCCACAGTGGCGAAATTGATCGGGTCGTAATTTGAAACCCAGTCGCTCATCACGATGCCCTCGAAACCCCAGGCACGGAGGTTGTCGTTTATAAGCCAGTCATTCTCGGCTGCATGGACTCCGTTCACCGGGTTGTAGCTGGTCATCACGGCACCGACATTCCCCCTCTCGACGGCTTTGCGGAAAGTGGTAAAGTATATTTCGTTCATCGTACGTTCATCCGCATTGGAACTAACGCCGTGGCGGTCATACTCCTGCTGATTGAGCGCGAAATGTTTTATGGTGGCCATCACCCCCTGCTCCTGCATACCTTCGATGTAATTGAGGGCGGTTTCCGAGGCGAGATAAGGGTCTTCGCCGTAATACTCGAAATTGCGTCCACAAAGGGCTGAACGATAGATATTCACGCCTGGACCTAGCATAATCTGCACACCGTGTGCCCTGGCAGCACAACCTATGCCTGCTCCCATTTCACGGACCGCATCACGGTTCCAACTTGCCGCGGCGGAGATTCCGCAAGGGTAGAAGGTGCTCTGTACATTCTTGCCGCCGACGTTGCGCACCCCCTGAGGGCCGTCCGCCATCTGAACTGACGGAATTCCGAGACGGGGAACCGCAAAGGTATGGAAGCCGTCCGTTTTTCCCGAAATCAGACCGATTTTTTCGTCCAGGGTCATCTGCGACACGAGTTTCGCGGCGCGGTCCTTGTCTTTCTGCGTAATCTGGGTGGCGATTGCACTTACCGGAAGCATCAGGGCGGCAACGGCCAGGAACAATGTAGAGAATCGTTTCATAAATGAAAGTATAAATACTTTCAAATTTAAGAATTTTGTTCCGCTTTCGCAAGTGAAAAAGAGGTGCAGCAAAAGCCGCACCCCTAAATTCATTACAGACTGTCTATTTCTTCTGCCGACAGGCCTGTCACCCGCCCGATAACTTCAGTCGGAATGCCTTCCAAAAGCATTTTACGCGCATTATCCCGATTTGCCTCTGATCGGCCTAGCGCCATGCCTTGTTCTATGCCCTGTTCCATGCCTTGTTCCATGCCTTTAGCAAGGCCCTCCGCCAAGCCTTTTTCACGCCCTTCGGCGATTTCCTTTAAAGCTTTTTTGCGAGCGAACTCATCCGCCGCGTAGTTGTCGCGTTGTATTTTCAAACGCCTGTTGTAGGCTTCCCGTTCTGCTTTTGTCATATTACTGTATTCTGCGGCAGCAAGCAGTTCCTCGAAATAACTATCCTGCTGCGTATCTGGTTTCACAACAAAAGTAGGAAGATTCTTGAAATAATACAAGAACTTGTCTATAAAGTTGTTGCAATCCTTCAGCCGCTTGTTGAACCGGGCCAGTTCCAGGAAAACGAATTGCAGACTGTCTGTCAATTGCGCCCCATCCTTGTCATTGCGGATAGAGTAACTGTGGAGATATTCCTCGTTATCTTTGGATGGTTCTGCAAGTTTGTAATTCAGTATTCCGAGAAAGAATACGGGTTTGAAATCGTAGTCCCAGTTTCCGTCTGGAGTTGCACTGCAGGTCGAAAACCGCCTTGCGGTCATCCTTGGATTCTCCGGGATGCTCAACATTCACGAACTCAAGTTCAGTGATGTCCTGATGGAAAACATTCTCCAGAAGTTCTTTGATGAGGCGCTTGTTCTTCTCCTTGCCGAAGATTTGCTTGAATGCAACGTCGATCATCGGATCGATGTACTTGCTGTGCTTTAAAATCTGTTCCATAAGTCATAAATATTTGGAACTGCAATAATATGCAAAGCAAACATATATTTACCTACGGAAACATGCCATAAAGTACGATTTTTTAAGTTTGCGTATACGGAAACTTTAAAAAAGTGACAGGCTGACCGTAGATTTCGCTGCGCAGACACGGGAAGGGTAGGTTTGGTGGATGGGGATATGGGGGCATTATCACAATTTACCTCTGAGCGCATAATCAATAGCCAATGCGTTTCCGTGGCTCGTTCTTTTTTTCTTCGAGGCGGGCGGCCAACTGTCCGATTGCAACATATAGATTGTCTATATCTTTGCGGACTTCCTCAGATAAGTCATTGAGTGCGCCAAGGTCCTCCTCTTGCTGGCATTGGATCAAGTCCACTTTGGCTCGGAGTTCTTTTAGTTCAGCAGATAAAGAAGTCGTTGTCAGCAAGTGTTCACGTACTTGCACGAATGCACGCATAATGGCAATGTTGACTTGAATTGCAATATCACTCTTCAGAACCGAAGAAAGCATTGCGACCCCCTGTTCTGTAAAAGCAAAAGGAGCATATCTTGTATGGGTGTTCGGGTTGTTACTTGTGGTCACAAATTGTGACCTCATATTGATTATCAATGCCTTATGCTCCTCTAAGGTGAGTTCGAACATAAAATCATCCGGAAATCTTTCAAGATTTCTACGGACAGCTTGCTTTAGCGCTTTTGTCTCTATTCGATACAACTTCGCCAAATCTGAGTCCAGCATTACTTTCCTACCCCGAATCTCGTAGATGAGGTTTTGAACAAGGATCAACTTATTTTCCATAACACAGTTTATTTGAATCCTTCGTTTCACCATTTTTTCCGTACTATGAATCACTGCGAAGCGGCGGATATGCGTTTATGGATGCAATAATATGCAAAGCAAACGTAAATTTACCCCCGCAAACATGCCATAAAGTACGATTATTTAAGTTTGCGTATACGGAAACTTAAAAAAAGTGAAGGGTTGGCCGGGGATTTCGCCAGGAAGACACGGGAAGAGGCGGTTCGGTGTCTGCAGTGGGATTTAGGGCGTGGCAGACACGGAGAGCGGCTGATTGGTGGCTGCGAAGGGAGAGAATATTTACGAACTCGTCATTCCGGACAGTGGGGGCGGGATTGATCAGGAGGTGCATTGAGGATCAAGCATTTGCGCAAACTCGTCTGGTGCGAATGTACCAGACGAGTTTGCGCAAGTCGCTGATAATCAATGGTGCGTTGGGCAGACACAGGGATGGATGGTTCGGTGCCGGGAGGGCGGAGAACTGGCAGACAAACACAGGAAGAGGCGGTTTGGTGGATGGAAGGCGTAAAACTGGCAGCCAGACACGGGAAGGACCAACAGCTATGGGAAAGGTCTGATTTTGAGGGGAGGACCTTGACCGGGGAATGGGCAATAGAAAGTGGTGGAATGGCATTTGACCGGGAAAGGTCCAGCAGGTAAAAGGAGACCGTTCTCAAATGCGCCGCGCAGACAAGGGTAGGGCATATTTGGTAGCTGGAAGGCGGGATTTCAGCGAGCAGACACGGGAAGGGCCGGTTCGGTGGATGGAAGGCGGAGATTGGCCGGGCAGACACGGGAAAGGCGGGTTTTGTGGATGGGGTGATGAGAGGAAAGAATAAAAAAGCAGTGCGGCCCGAGGGCCGCACTGCTGAAAAAAGACTTGCACTTTGACGTTACGGTTCGACGGCAAAGGTGACACTTGTAGTGCCATAGTTATGATTGACACCTTTACCTGAGGTATAGTTTGCACCATCAATCGTCAAAACACCTGCAGTTGTAGCAGCATTTGCTCCGATTAGTGTACCGAATATGTTCGTTGTATTCGAAAGTGAAGTCGCTCTAGCAGCAGTAGGCGCATAAACCATCATTGTGCCACTGAAAGAGCAACTTGTTAAAGTAAAACTCATGGTATGACCAGATGCGGCATTTGTCGTCCGACCAAGGATTCCGCCAAGAGCAGTCCACCCTTTACCTCTGTCGTGAAGGACTATAGATCCATCATTACTACAGGATGAAAGCGAAACGACTCTCGAAGCATCACCGACAAAGCCACCCATACGATGTGCTCCGACACCGGATGCCGCATCCTCCCAATCATGGGACATGGTTCCGTGGAAGTTACAATTGGAGAAATTAGCAGTACCTCTGGCCGTATTACCAGAGTTAGTTCCACCACCGTTTCCAAGGAAACCTCCGCTATTGGAAACATCTTTCTTGCTGATCACCTTTCCATCTGTCGTGACATTACAATTGTCAAATGTTACGGTATTAGTCTGTATTTCACCTACAAAACCTCCGATACGGCCACACCTGTTAGCCTTATCGCTATCTGAAGGAAGTGTTGTATAAGTGGTAAAATCAAGCATGCCTCCAAAATCGCAAGAACTGAACGTATCATTTGCAGCATCTACTCCACAGAAACCACCGACGCTAATAGCGCCTTTGGTAATCGTAACAGTGCCGTTTGAATGACAAGATGAGAAAGTGGAGCCACCTCCTCCCATATGACCAACAAATCCACCGACTCTCTCAATTGTGTTCGAAACTACGGCTCCAGTAGAAGCATAAGTAACTACTCCTCCAAACGTATTGCCACTAAAGTTAGTAAAAGCAGCATCATTCTTACCTATAAAACCTCCGACACAGGGGGCGCCACCAGAGATTTTGACTTCGCTTTCAGCAGTGCTTACAGAATTGGTGATGGAAGTGGTATTAGCAGTCTTGTTGCCAATGAAACCTCCGACATACCCATATGCAGGCGAAGACACGACACCAACGTTATCGGTATAGTCAATCTTACCGGCAAATGAACTATGATTCCCTAAATCATCATCACCAATTACTACAGGGCATGATGCCTTTCCGACAAAACCGCCAAGCATCCTCGCGCCATCGGCAATGGTAATTTTGCCTGACATAGTGCTACCTTTTACCTGTATCAAAGCAGAAGCATTCCCATCACTTGCTCCTACGAAGCCACCAATCATATCAAGATTAGTATTATCAGTATATGCGGACTTATCTGCACTTGTAACTGTATTAATAAGATTACCGCTGAAAGTACAATGATTAAAATACGCTTTATTGGCTCCCGCACTCCAACCTAAGAAACCACCGAGTCCCAAAGCCCTAGTGTTCTGGGAAATAATTCCAGATACTTCGCAATCATTATAAGTAATGGTTTTTCCATTGCTGAAAGCAACCAAACCGCCAACTACCACGTGTTTTCCTGTTGATTTAGGAGTAGCCTCTGTTGAAGAAGTCCAGGTAATATTAACCGAACTGTTCACATTCGTAAAAGTGAGGGTTCCGCCTGCAACTTGAGCAGCGAAACCTCCCGCTAAAGCATTTCCGCTAGAATAACTACCATTATCGTGTGTCCATGTAATAGTACCAGCAAGATTCAAATCGTGAACAACAGGGTTTCCGTAAGTTTGCTGGCAGAAACCTATAGGCCAGGCACTGCCTGAAACAGTAATCGTCAGAGTCCTGTTATTACCATTGATGTTATGCTCAATGTTGTGGAAATAATAATTAGTAACCGAGGCAGGAGCGATGTCGGTATTGAAAGTGATTTCGTCATCGACAAAGTAATCCAAAGCGGCAGCCTTGCGGGCAGCACCTGAGGTCCCTTCGGCAAATATACCAATGCCATCATTAAGGGGGCCATAAGCAGTGCGGAAAGCATTAAACTCTTCCACACTGTTGATACCATACAACCTCACGGGGATTTCCAGCTTACCACTGTACTTGGCGTTGCTAATGGTGACTTTTACCACACCCGCAGGTGCTACTGTCTGCGGAGTAGCCTGAATCTCTGCCAGAGTTGGAGGAGTTACATCAAAATGATCCGAATTCCAAACAACTGTCCAGCCGTCAGGAATATCGTCAATAACGAGTGATGTAACATTCTTGCAGGTTGCAGGAAGCGTCTGAGGCGTTCCCTCATCGTAGTTGAAATTCTTTTTGTCAAACAAGACAACAGGCAGTTCTACCCTGCTGAAGTCTGCGATAGGATAGCTCATTCCGGGCTCGGTAGCAAGGCTCTTATTGCTGGTAGCGACCGCTGTCTGACCGCCCCCGTAAGTAACAGTCACTGTCAAGCCGTCACTAAAGGTCTGGGGAATGAACGAAAGGTAGTAAGTCTCACCAGCAGTAAATGTACCGGAAAGGGTAACCGTCTTGTCGGTTCCGGAAGGAGATACGGAAGTGATGTCACCTGAAGAATTCAATGTTACATCGACATTGCCGGCGACAACTTCGTCCTTGTTTCCTTTGAACTCGATGCTCTCCACATTGTCCATGTAGTCAGCAAGGGTGATACCGAGGATAGCCGTAGCCTGATGGAATGCAAGAGAATTGCCAGTGGTATAAGCCACGGCCACAGCAGCCCCAGACTGAAAACTACCTGTCTTGAGAGTCTGCGCGGCAGGAACTGAAGCAGTAAGGGTAGAACCTACAAGACTATTGCCAGCGTAATAAGGATACACAGCATAGAAAGAAGTAGCACCAGCATCTACAGTACCGCTGAAAGTTGCGGAAGCTGAAGGGCTGCCGTTGTCATATCCCTGAATATCAAACTGATTATTGCCGACACCATCAAAGATGCTGATTGCATCCCCTTCTTCCCAGTAAACGGTAGCTCCGTCGGTATGAAGAGTCGTCTTGGTGAGTACGGTAGTGAATTCGCGGGTAACTTTCTCACCTGCGGGAGCGAAGTCTTCCTTTTCGGTGCAGGATGCTGCTGCCAAGGCTGCCAAGGCGCACAGCAGAATGAAAATCTTCTTCATAAATCAACCGAAATAAGGATCTGTTGTGTCATCATAAATACCGAACGCATCCAAGGTAACAGCAGGATTGCTGATGACCTGGAGCAACTGTGCCTGCGGGGAGATGCTTACCTCCCGGCATTCAGGACTTGAATAGCCCAATTTGTTTTGTTTTGTCATAAGTATAATGTTGTTAATTAAAATAGTCTATATCACCTGAGCCGAATCCGTCGATAGTGCTTCCGGAAAAACCGGCAGAAGGAGTAATCTTTCCGTATTCATCTATCCACACATCCCCATTATCATAACTCGTAAGTGCCGGGACCACAGGCCTCCTGGCTTCTATCCAGCGACGTGTAGCGCCACCATCAAGATTATCTGGCATTTGAGCGTAGTACAAGTCCGCATACCATATCCAGTCGGCAGTTGGCACAAGGGCATAACGGAACGAAATGGCATCATAGAATGCCTGTTCAAGGCTTTTGTTGCCGTGATGGCCCAACTGAAGAAAGTCACAGTTCAGATCATCTATAGAACAGGTGGCGAGTAATTTACGGCCCTCGGCGACCATGCAGTCACCAAGCAGCACAACGCTCTTGTTTTCGTCCCATATCCTTAGGGCAAGGGAGGAGTCATTAAGGTTGGATGGATTCAATACCTCGTCAGAAACGCTCAACACTTTTATTCCGACGCCGTCGATGTCATAACGACCTCCGGGTTCACGGATGTCCACTATCTCGCATCCGAAAGCCGCCATACGGGAATATAGTATCGTGACCACATCTTCAGGATCAGAAGAATCGTAACGAGCAGGAGAGGCTTTGCTATGATAGATAGTCCCGATGGTAATACCTTCCGGTTCGGCAAGTATCTTCGACAGAGCCTCGATATGATCCTGATGAGGGTGTGAAATGAACCAGGCGTCCACATGGCCGCCGAAACTGTTGATAAGGGATTTAAGATATGGAGCATCTCCCGCCCAGCCTCCGTCAACCACAATCACCTTGTTGTTGGTGGTGACAATCAAATAAGACATGTAGTGTTGGGTAGCGGAACTGCGTGTGCCGTCGAGAGAATATTTAATATCTTTAATCAATACCGTATGACGCGGCGCCACCTGGCAAAGGCGGAAATGCCCTGTAGTGGCAGTCGAAGGAGCCGGGGTGTCTACAAAGTTCAGACTTCCGCTCTCCGTTCCGCTGCCGACAGGGGATTTCACAACAGAACCTACCACCTGGCCGAAACGGTCGTGCTGGTCGGCTCGGGCATCGTGCACTGTAATCACAGCATTGTTGGTATTAGACCCTTCAAGGGTGACGGACATTGTATACCCAGCGGCATCAGCAGTCGTACGGCCGACCAGACCTCCTACACCACCGTTACCAAGAGTCATCCCGTGAAGGCGTAAATCCATTGTGCATGCATTGTCTGTGGAGCAGTCGCGAAGGACGCTCACACGGGATGCATCGCCGATAATGCCTCCTACACGGCCGGCAGCGAGTTCCTTATTAAAGCTATCACCATCGGAAAAACCGAATGGGCAGGAGCCCTGCGCATAAGAGATGCTTCCATTGAAGGTACAAGCGTCAAACACAGACTCCGGAGCGCTTCCGCCACCACCGTGCGCGAGGATTCCGCCCACAGAATGAGCATAGTTGAGGGATGAAAGCGTCCCCGTTACGGCACAGTTGTCGAAAGATACAGTGCCGGAATTGCCGGATATGGTGCCTGCAAGGCCTCCTATCATTAAGGTATGTGTCTGTCCCAAAGCACCTGCCGTTATATCGACGCTGCTGTTCACATTGGAAATCGTTACGCCGGTAGAGACAATGGAGGCCAGCGCACCTACAGGACCATTCCCGGCGAAATCTATACTGCCGGCAAGAGTAAGGTCGTGAACATCGGCAGACAGGGTGCCTATAAAAGAGGTGGGACCAGTGTAAGTGATGGTATGCCCATTACCGTTAAGGGGAATATCCAGGGCACTCAAGGAGTGACACTCTTCCAGAGTTATATCGGCTTTCAGCAGAATCTCTCCATTCCAGGTCCAGTTGTCCAAACTTCCCAGCGTTTCATACGCATCCTTGAATTCCGCCCAATCAGATGCCGAAGCAATCCCCCTGCTCATAGGAGTAAGGGATGCTTTTGTTATTCCATTGGAAAGATTGACCCATTCTCCCCTGTTCAGGGTAATGGGGTCGGATTTGGTAATGGAAGCAGAAGTGCCGTCCTCGAAAAGGAATTCGAGAGTAAGACCGGATAAGAAATTTGTTCCCAGCCCAAGAACATTGAAGCAATAGGTCTTGTTTGCTTCGAGAGTGCCGGTAAGGGCTACCGAACTATAAGCATAAGTTCCTCTGTAATAAGTACTTACCCCCCCCCGCGGGGTAATTGTGAGAGAATAGTCTCCAGCCAGGATTTCTCCTTCATTGCCGCGCAGCACAATCTCTCTGACATTTGTCATATCCGCACCAAGCGTCAGTTGGAGGACGTTGGTCAAATGATGGAATGCGATGGTTGATCCTTCCGACCATCCGTAAGCAAGAGGCCAGGCGCAACCGCCTTCATTGGCAATCTGCCTGTAAGGGAGAGTCCCTGAGACAGTCTTGTCGCCGAATACATAAGCATCCGTCCAAGGAAGCATGGCAAGGTAGTTGTCCTTATCCTCAGCCACGGTTCCCTTGAAAACTGCGCTTGCGGCGCCAGGACTTTCAAGAGTGAAGTGGGCGCCTTCGACAGATATATCATCGCCGGCTTCCCAGATGGCGCGCTGGCTCGCATCCACAAGAACCTTTGTAAACGGAATGCTCGCCCGGAATATTTTTTCGAGTGAACCCCTATTGTCTGCAAATTCCTGTTCATTGCTTTTGCTGCAGGCCGCCGTAAAAAAAACGGCAGCCTGAAGCATTAGCAGAATTTTAACATAAGCCCTCATGTTTATTCAGTTACCAGTTCTCCGCCGGTGAAGTCCTCGGTAGAACCACCTTCATCCTGGGATATCCTGGGAGCGATGCGCACGATGAGAGGAACGACGGCAGCGCGTGCAAGCACGATTGGATCTTCCACTACGATACCGTACTGGTCCTTGTCGGTAACCACGGTAATGATGCCTGTGTATGAGCCGGGAGCCACCACAACAGGTATAGCCTGTGCGGCATCGGCATCTGTACCGACAGAGATGTCTGTTGATACCTTGACGGTCTTGGCTTCATATCCGCCAATGGCAAGGGTTGACTCCTGATTTGCGTCTATCCCCTTGATGTTGAAGGAGAAAGCACCTGCCAGAGGAGTCTCGGACGTAAAGGAAACCGAGGTAATCTTCTCTCCCGTGTCCTTGGTGGAGTATACCTTGAGGGAGATGGTCGAAGCAAGGTCCAGCATCTGGATAGTTATGGTAGAATCCGGCTTGGGATCGGCGAGCACCAGAGGAACGGAAGCGCGAGGCATTACCGCCTCACCCGCGGTCTGCTCTTCCGGAATGCTCATCTTGATTGCCTTATGATCCTTGCTGTCCGCGTTGTAAGGCGCGTAGGCATAGATCTTTCCTCCTGTAGTGAGAGGAAAATCTGTCTTGATTTCGAAACTTGCACCGGTTGTAGCATCCAGATGGAATTCGCCATTGGTGATGCCACCGTCGAAGTCGCGTACGAACACTCCCAGAGCCTGGGCGGCATCAGCGTTCTTCACGCTGAAATGCCACCAGTACTCGGAAGGGGTTTCGCCTCCGGTTGAACCACCGTTGTCATCTGCCGGGGTTCCTTCACACCCGGAAGCCATTACCACAAGGGCCAGGGCCCAGATTATATAGAGGAATGTCTTTTTCATAATCTCTTTGTTTTATTCGGCAAAAGAATAGGTGAGACTGCCCCCCTCGGTGCAGGTTTCGAGGCCTGTTGGAGCCTTTGGAGAACTGTTTCCGACGAACTTGCCCAAAGTGTTGGCGGGTTCGTAACCACCAGCAAACCACCCATGTTCTATTTCTGCAGCAAGCATGTTCACCGCAGAGATTGAACCAGAGAAGGTGCAATTCTTGAACTCATAGGAAGTATCTCCGTAAGATTCTCCAGTACTCAGGTAGGTTCTTCCAATGAAGCCTCCGAAACCAGACACAAGATTGCTTGCTTCATTATTGAACACAAATCCTCCCATATCGGCTTTCATGATTCCGCTGTTCACGCAGTCTTCGAAGTATTCAATGCGAGCTCCGTCGCCTACAAACGCACCAATCCTCTTGTTTCCTGTTTTATTTGCATTTTGGCTGAAGTCCAACGTTCCTGTAAAGGAGCATCCGTAGAACTCGTTGCGGATACCTTTGGCTGTTCCGTCAATGGCGCAGAAACCACCGATGGAATTCGGGGCGCCACCTGTAGTGCGGATGGTTCCTTCGAAGGAACAGTTGCGGAAAGAAAGGGTACTACTTTGCTCTGTGTTTCTCCCGACAAACCCAGCAACCGTGGCGGATGAAGATGCAGGACCATTATAGATTACGTATGCCGTACTCTTTACATGTACATTGATAATGTTAACCTCTGTCGCCTTGCGGCTGTTTTTATTTGTGTTGATACCGCGAGCTGCAAGCACACAGACTTCTGCTGATTTGCCGGAAGCAGTCAAGGTACCATCGAAATATAAGTTCTTAACATCGGCATGCAATCCCTGACAGAAAGCAAGCATTACGTCCTCAGATTCTATATCATAAGTAATAGTCCTGTTATTGCCTTCAAGGGGTAAGTCAAGGAATTTTACTATATAGTACCTGTAAAGGTCCCCTTTCGTAAACGAAAGGTCACTATTAAGAGTAATCTCTCCGTTGACCAACCATTCATCGAGGCCTGTAAGAGTCGGTGAGTTTTGGCCAGTACCACTTCCTTGCGGATCATACTTGTTTCTGAAAGCTAGGAATTCTGCCTTGTTGTTGATACCATACAGACGCACGGCAGGTTTCACCACGTTGGTGCCTTCCTCGTTACGGGTGGTCTTGACCACTATAACGATTTCACCAGCGCCTGCAGCGGTTCCGGCCTTGATGTCGTCCTGGGAAGGAGCGGTCACCGTGATATAAGGCTCCGCCTCAGTTGCATGGGCAAGGTCGATTGTCCATCCCTTGGGAGCCTCGGAAACACTAGCGGAAACAAGGGTGGCTCCGTTCAGGTTCTCGACGGCAAAGTCGTACTTGGCGCTGTCGCCATACTTGAACGATGCCTGTTCGGTCTTCGCGAACACGACGGCAGGTCCAACATAATCTTCGAAGGTGATAGAGCCTTCTTCGGTGCAGCCCGAAAGATCTGCTCCGGCCAGGTTATTACCGACTATCTGGGCGAAATGCGAGCGATCCTCTCCGGTATTTACTCCCGTCACCTTGATGACGGCTTTGTTGGTGACGTTATTAAGGCTGACGGTCTTTTCTGCATTGGTTACGCCGATGATTCCACCGACACCGCTATTGGCTGCGCCGCAGAGTTTGCGGTTGTCAAGTGCGATGTCAAATGGAGCGCCGACACTTGAGTTCTTTACAGTCAGTGTAGTGTTTACGCGTCCCACAAGTCCGCCGAATGCCGGTGCAGCGGCAACTGCCTCCGGAGCATAGTCGACTGATCCGGTGAAGGAGCACCCGTCGATCGTCACGGTACCCTGGTTAACGTATGCGATGAGTCCGCCAAGTTCGGAGACCTTGTTTACGGATGAAAGTGCCACCGAACTGCTGACATTCTTGAGTTCGAATTCAGTGTTGGAGGCTGTTGCAGCAAGGGATGCAAGCCTCGCTTCCCCCGTATAATCCACACTGGCAGAACCCGCGATGGTAAGATTGCGGACATCCGCGCCAATATACTGGAACAGGGCGCATAGGGAAACATTACCTTCGAAATCTACGGTAATGGTGTGCCCGTTACCTTCCAGAGGCAGATTCCAATATTTGATGATGTATGCCTTGAGTAGCATATCGTCCGTGTTGAAAGAAAGGTCCGCATTCAGGCCGACAGCACCGTCGACAAGATATTTGCCAATGACTGCGGGATCCACGACCGGATTGTTGAGCCTATCATTGTCGGAGGCATCATCTCCCTGATACAAGGAACGGAAATCAAGGAATTCTTGCTTGCTGTTGATGCCGTACAGACGTATGGTAATATCGTCACTTACCACATCGTTGTCTGCAGCAGATTTACCCTTGAGGTTGAAAGCACCGGCAGGTACAGCTGCACCGGCAGCAGGTGCGGTAATCTTGAGAAGTCCGTCAGCAAGTGCCGAGGCATCCACCGTCCAGCCCGCAGGAACATTCTCCACGGAAAGCCCGGAAACGCCCTGGCTCATCACCCTGATATCCTTGGACTCACCCGGCTTGAAGGAAAGCTCGGAATCATACAATTTGATGAATGCGCCGAGATCCAGCAGGCGACTGCGCGCAATAGTGAGATCCGTAGCATTCTTGCGCTCTGTGATGTTCCCGGCCTTGTCGGTGAAGGTCAGAGTCAAACCCTGCTGGAACTGTGCAGGCAGCAAAGTAAACACATACTGCCCGGGTTCGAAGGTCTCTCCTGCAGGAGTGAGGATCACCTCGGTAAGAGAATCTGTTACCTCGACGATTTCACCGTTGGTTGCATCTACTTTGACTGTACCTGCCACCTTCTCTCCGGCATTACCCTTGAGGGAAACGGACACGATATTTTTCATATCCACGGTAAAGCGGATGGCAGAAATAACGTTCTTGAAAGAGAGTTCGTTCCCGGCTGCAGCGGCTACGCCCACGAGTGCGGCAGGGTCCAGATTGCGGCCTCCTGCAACGAGTTTCTGCTCTGCAGGTACGGCGACTGTCAGAATGCTGTCACTTGCTGCGCTGACTGATGCAGCAGGATATGCGGCAAAAAATTTGGTTGCGGCCGAAGAGACCGCGCCTTTGAATATAGCAGACTTGGTGCCGGCGCCGTTCTCAAGGGCCAGGACCGCTTTTTCGGATCCGGCATCGTCGAACACGGCTATCTCGTCGCCGGCTTCCCAAAGAATGGAAAGACCGTCGACATAAGTCTTGCTTGTCTGCTCGGAACTTGCGCTGAAGACGCATTCACGCACTCCTTCCGTACGGAGTTCCGGCATCTGCTCCCTATTGTCGCAAGCCGTCATCAGAAGAGCGGAGCACAAAGCGGGAATAATATACTTGTATACTTTCATAATCATTAGAGGCTTAGAGTTCCTTCTTCAATCCAGTTTTCCTTGATCAGGATGTTGGTTGCATTGTCGTTGGGGCTGCAGCCCAGAATCTGGCCATAGCGGGTCTTGTCTTCGTTCCCGGCGGCACCGTTGATCTTGATGGTACCGGTAAACCTGGCATTCTTGATGGTCGCTGACATCGTGTAACCAGACGCAGGAGCTGTAATTCGACCGACAAGGCCACCGAAACCGAAACCGCTTGAAGATGCATAGCGTTTACCATTGGCATTGATGGTTATTGTGCCTTCACTCACGCAGTCAAGGATAGCCGCCTGACGGGCAAGGTCACCCAGCATACCGCCGACACGGCTGGTAATTCCTCCATCGGCATTCGGATGATTCAGGATTATCTCTCCGGCAAAAGTACATCCCTCGACCGTTGTCAAGGCTCCGGGTTTGCCGACATCGGAGCAGCCTACGATTCCACCTACGGAGAATGCATCATTGTTGCAGGTAATGGTTCCTGTATATTTGCAGTTTTTGAAAGTAGGAGCGTAGTTGGCGCGGGGATAGCCACCGATACCACCGACGATAGACTTGACAAGTGTGGAAGGACCTACATCATAAGTAACATCTGCAGCGCACTCCACATTCTCGATAGTACAGGTCATGGGAACGCTTACCAGAGTAGAAGTATAACTGACACCGCCGGAGTAACTGTTCTTGACAGAACCTGCCAACTTGAGGTTACGCACCTCGGTGGTGATATACTGGAAAATTCCAGCCACAGTAGCATTGCATTCAAGGTCGAGAGTGACAGTATGACCGTTGCCTTCCAGAGGGACGTTCAAGGTCTTGATTACGAATGCCTTGTTGGTGAGCATATCCGTAGTAAGGGTGATGTCGGAATTAAGGGTGAGCGCACCGTCCACAAGCCACTTCGCAAGGGCGGTCTCGTCGGTATTCGGCTCATTCATATCTTCCGCTTCGTAAACAGCACGGAAATCGAGGAGTTCCTTCGCACTGTTGATACCGTATAGGCGGATTATACTGGAATTGCTTGTGATAGTAGAATTATCAGTATTGGAAACCGCATTGAGAACAAGGGTATCCACTCCGACGAATCCATCGGCATCCTTGGCAGGGGCAGTCACCTTGACCGTACCATCGAGGACTCCGCTCCAGTCTATGGTCCAGCCGGCGGGAGCCTCGGGAGTAACAAGGTCTTTAAGTCCCTTTGCGGTGATCTCCAACTCTTTGGTTTCTCCGTAGGTAAAGGAAGTCTCTTCCTCCACGAACTGGAATGTAGGTTTGGTAGCATCTACATGCACGGCAAAACTTTTGGCGAGTTCGGTGCCCTTCTGGCCAGTCCATGAAACAGGGGTGACAGTAACGGTCCCTTCTGCGTCACCGGTCTCGACTGTAAGGTCGGGAGCGATGATGGTGAATGTTCCGCGAGTCTTTTCGATTGCCTTCCAACCGGCAGGCAGGTCGAATTCGATATTCTTGAAACTGGGTGAGCAATCGAACTTCACAGTCGTGCGGCTGCCAAGGGTGAACTCGCTAACAGCAGAAAAGTCAAAATCCTGGATAGCGAACACCAATGCGCCCTCTATCGCATAAACGGGAAACTTCTTCTCTGTAAACGATCCTGTTCCGTCATACAGTTTGAGTACGACATCGCCGGACGGCACCGACTCTTCGCCATATTTGGGCGCGGAAATCTTAAGGGTGCCGTTTCCGCCGGACATCTTCACCAGCACGGTCCAGCCCTGAGGGGCAGTCGCAACGATACGGGAGATATCATCATATGTGAACGTCAGGGTCTGCGAAGTCTCATAATCGATTCCGATAGGATCCTTCATGGCATAGGGATCATCGTCAAGAGAAAGCCTGACGACAGATTCAGGTGTCTCGGGATCCGGGACGTCCAGCACATAGCATCCTCCCAGGAATGCTGCCAGAATAAAAGGTAAGAATCTATATACTTTCATAGGGCGTTCGAATTAATAACCGGGATTCTGTTCAATATTGTCGTTACTCTGCACTTCGGTATTGGGGATGGGCCACACATAATCCCTATCGGGGTTGAAGCGGCGTTCCTCCACGAAGTAAAGTGCATCCTCATCCGGCAACTTGGCACCGTATACCGGTCCGTTCATCACCTGTTCGGCAATATGCCAGCGGCGGATATCGATGATGCGGTGGCCTTCAAATGCCAGTTCGACGCGGCGTTCGCGGCGTACAAGTTCCCGGAGTTTCTCCTGAGTATTGTACTTGTCCTGATCCACATCGGGCATGCCGGCACGATGGCGTATCTTGTTAAGATATGCATAGATATTGGGGTCGCTGAGTTGGTTCAGCTCGATCGCCGCCTCTACATAATTCAAGAGCACGACAGAATAGCGCATCAGCATGAAGTGATTCGTGCCGCCCGTTGTGTTGGAAAGCGTGAAATCACTGGGAGAGAGGAACTTCTTCACCCAATATCCCGTGGCCGTGGAATTGCGGGAACCGATATAGTCGGTATTTCCGCTTACCCAGGGATTCCATGTGTATCCCATAGTACTTTCACCAGGGAATACAATAGTCATCGCCAGGCGGGGATCGCGGTCCCCTGGAGTAGGATTAAGATGATATTTGAGCCTTTCAGACTCACTGAGTTCATCAAGTGTGCGGCCGTCCTTAAGTTCATATTCATCTATAAGAGATGCAGCAGGAGAGACGCCGGAAGTACCGTTCTTTACACTCGGAGGAGCAAGACGGTTGGCACTCTGGCTCAATCCCCTGTTCTTCGTAAGGATGGATTCCTTGGTATTATTGGTATAAGCATCGTACTGGAACTGCTCAGCATAACTGTGGGCAGGGTCCGAAGGGCTCTCATAGATGTCGTACTTGCCCAACTTGATTACTTCTTCCGCCCATTTCTTGGCATTGGCCCAGTCGCCGACGAACATATAAAGGTAAGAAAGGTATGCATAGCAGGCGCCTTTTGTCCAACGCCAGCGTTCTTCGGCAACCTGAGGGTTCACAGGCAGATTCTGGCTGGCGAGTTCGAACTCGTCCGCGATAAACTTCACCATTTCTTCCTGGGTAGGACGCGAAAGCTCCTGTTCAGCCACCGTGATAACATGGTCCACGATGGGAACAGGTCCGAAGTTCATGAAAAGTTCCAGATGATAGTATGCGCGCAGGGCCCTGATCTCCGCTTCCCAACGGTCTACCGTCTGTATACCTTCCCAAGGGTTGGTATCGGGGTAGATGACCGCACGGTGCCAGTTCTCAAGATAACGGCTGCAGCGGCGGATAGTCCTGTAACGCTGAGTCCACACATTGGTCGGGTGAGCATGGGTGCTCTGCGCCGTACCATAAGTGATGGCGGTGTTATTGATGTAGTTGGCCACAGTGACACCGTTGTCGCTCAGGCCCTCGTTCTCTACTTTGCAATTGTAATACAGGTAGCCGTTGTCGGAAAGAGATGCGTCGATAGCTCCGGAAGTAAGCGTTCCACCGGGCATCGGAGCATAGCACTGCGTCACCACGGTACTCAGGATGGTCTTGTTATACCACCATGCTTCCTCTGTAGTCTGATTCTCGGCATCTCTGGTAAGGAAACCCTCGCAAGATGCGAATGACAGCGCTGCGGCCGCAACGGCAGCCATACGGAGAATTGTATTCATATATTTTTTCATCGCTGTACAAATTTAGAAACTTAAGTTCACGCCTACGGTCCAGGTACGCATGAGAGGGTACTTGCTGGTTACCGCACCGCCATTGTTGGAGGCACAGGTCTCAGGATCGGATTCCGTCAGGTAAGCGAAAGTCAGCGCATTCTGCACATTGGCATAAATGCGGAGGTTGGAGGCCTTTATGTGCGAGGCGAGTTTTGGGAAACTGTAACCAAGCTGGATGTATTTCACGCGAAGGAATGCACGGTTGAACATCCAATAGGTAGAGAGATATTCGTTGGAAGTACCAGCGGTCGTAGGCCTCGGACGGCTGGCATTCGGATTCTCCGGTGTCCAATAATCAAGCTGCCAGCGCTGTACAGCACCATTATTGGTACTGTTGAGAGGCTGGATGAACTGACCGTAATAGAAACCGTTGGAGTTTCCTTGTCCGGTGAGCTGGGTATCGAAGTCGAAGTTACGCCAGCGGAAGGTCAGGTTGCCGTAGAACATAGTGTGCGGGTCCTGATCGCCGACAGCGGTACGGTCGTTGGTATCGATGATACCGTCTCCGTTGATATCCTTGTATTTGATATCACCCGCCTGCTGGGTAGTGACTCCGTTGTCCGGATATCCGCCTACGATTGCTACGTAGTTGTCAAGGTCCTGCTGGGTGAGCAGACCGTCAGCCACATAAAAGTAATTCGCACGGATGGCATGTCCCTGGCGGCAGATGGTATTGCCGGTAATGAATTCCCCTCCGGGGATGTACAGCCACTTATTGCGGTTGTAGGAGAAACCGCCGCCGATTGTCAAGTGTGTGTCCTTGTTGAAGTCCTTATTATATGAGAGTCCTATTTCGAAACCCCGTGACTGCGCCTTGCCCACATTGGCCGGAGTGTTAAGCAAACCGGAGCTGAGTGTGGACGGCAGACTCATGATAAGGTCGTCGGTAATCTTGTGATAATAGTCGAGATTGATGTCGAGCGTATAGTCGAAAAGGCTCAGATCCATGCCGGCATCGAAAATCTTCACGGTTTCCCACTTGAGGTCGGGATTGCCGTTCTTGGTTTCGGTACCCGATGAATTGATAAGGGACTGATAGGAGTAAGGGCTCACGTTATTGTTGCCAAGCATACCGAAGGATACACGGGCTTTCCAGCTGCTCATCCAGCGGACATCCTTCAGGAATTCCTCCTTATTGATGTTCCATCCGGCGGCGACAGAAGGGAAGTAACCCCACTTATACTTGCCTGTAAACAGGGAAGAACCGTCAGCACGGATGCCAGTCTCAAACAGATACTTGTCTTTATAGGAGTAGTAGGCCTTGCCGTACCAGGAAACGAGCGAGATCCTGTCCCAGCCCGAAGTAGCGTTGAGCTCAGACTGCCATCCGCCGAGGAGATTGATACGGTGCCCGCCTATCTCCTTCACCCAGTCGAGGTTGGCGCTTGCAGACCAGTAATTCGCACGTGTGGTGTAGGTCGCTCCCTTCACCATAGAGAAAGAGACGACCTCGTCACCGGTGAAGTAATTGAAGAATACATACGGATCGCGGTTAGTCTTGTCCATACCGGTGGAAAGACGATAACCCACCTGGCCTTTAAGAGTAAGTCCCGGCATTATATTCCACTGGGGACGGGCGTTGATGGTGACGTAGTCCCTGATGTGTGTATCAACCTGGCCACGCTCCGCCTGGGCATACGCATTCATGTAGGATGCGATGTAATAGCCGTAATAATCGGTGTCGAAACCTTCTTTGCGGGGATATTTCGCAACAATGTTGGAAGGCATTGAATAAATCATGCTGTAGATGTTGCTGTTGGGGGTCACCTGGGTATCGCGTCCGACAAAAGTGTCGACAAAGACAAGGATATTGTCGGTGAGATTGACGGAGGTATTCGCGCGTACGGTGAAGCGGTCGAAACTGTCTTTCTGCAACTTGTAGATACCGTCCTGTTTCAGATACTGGGCCGAGAGTGCGAAACGTCCGATGGAGTTACCACCGGAAACCGACACATTGTGCTCAGTAATGGGGGCCGTCTTTGTAAGGAGGAGGTCCGCCCACTTTGTGTTGGGATAACTGATGGGATCATCCTGAGCACGTGCCGAGGCGATTTCGTCGTCGGAATATGTTGGAGCACTTCCGGTGTTCAAGTTGACCTGATTCACATACTGCATATACTCCCAGGAATCTGCCATTTCGGGAATATAAAGAGGTGTCTGAACGCCTGCATATCCGTTATAATTCACCTTGACTGCACCTGCAACACCGCGACGGGTGGTGATGAGGATTACGCCACCTCCTGCCTTTGCTCCGTAGATGGAAGCAGCCGCAGCATCCTTCAGGATGGTAACAGACTCTACAGTCGATGGGTCGAGCTTGTTCATGTCGAACTCGAATCCATCGACAAGCACCAGAGGATTGATACCTACAAGAGATGCCATACCACGGATTTTGATAGTGGAATTATCAGAACCGGGGGCTCCGGAAGCTTGCTGTACAAGGATACCGGTAGTACCTCCCTGGAGGGCCTGGGACATCTGTGTTACCGGCTTGTTGGAGAACTTGGTATTGTCGATTACGCCTACGGCAGAAGCGATGTGCTTGCGCTGCTGGCTGGTCATACCGGTAACGACTGCCTGTTCCAGCACGTTGACATCGTCGGACAGAGCGATAGAAAGGTCTCCGATAGAACGTGTGACCGTATACTCCACATCCTTGTATCCGATGCAGGAGAACACAAGGATGTCTCCCTTCCTTGCATCGATCGAGAACGAACCGGCAACATCGGCGACCACACCTGTCTGGGTGCCCTTGATGTACACGGTAGCCCCGATTACAGGCTGCGGCGGCTCCTGTGTGTCGACCACGACACCCCGGATTGCCAGTTTGGCACCTGATTGGGCACTGAGGTTGCCGGCAGCACACAACAGTACGATGCAGGCAACAGTAAATCTGAGCAATTTGCGCATTGGTTAGATAGTTAATTATGAATTATATTAATATGCAGTTGGAAATCGACACGGTCCGGCATAAGGTCAGGCCAGGTGCCAGTCGATGTCACGCCACGCAACATGGTGGTTCTCGGCAGGAATCCCCTTCTCGTCCATCCATTTACGGGTAGCCCATGTCATGTAGTTGTTGGCGTTGCCCTCCTCGGCCTCCCAAAGCCATTTTGGAGTCGGCCACAGGCAATGCTTGAAGTCGATGTTCTTGTAGAAGGACTCACGCACCCCGCGTTGGCCGTGGTGAGCCATCTGCATGTAATCGCAATTGAGATATTTGGAATACTTTGTAATGCACTTGGTGCCCGCCTGCTCGCTGGCATCGCCCGTGAATACCACAGACTTGCTATCGTCTTCGAAGCGGACGATGACGGACTGCTCATTCACTACGCTGGTGCCCGCACTTGCTGTGGTAAATTCAGGGTTTGCTATGCCCAGCACCTTGATGAAAATACCGTCCATATCGTAGCGGGCGCCAAGCGTGAGGTTTACGACGTTCACGCCTGCTGCGGACATTTCATCAACTTTCTTATTAAAACGGTCGGTAAGCGCACGGCCTTCCGTGATGGAATCTGCGAGGCGGGAATAATAGATGGTGTCAATGGTGATGCCCTGAAGATCGTCGGCGATGTTCAGGAAGGCGCCGATATGGTCGCCGTGAGGATGGGAAAACCACCATGCGTCAACTTTGTTGTTGCCCTGAGCTTTGATATAATTTCTAAGTTTCTGGGCATCGCCGTTTTTCTCCATACCGCCGTCTATCAGAATAAGATGACCGCCTGCAGTCTTGAGGACATAAGAGTTGCCGATTGTATCGGATGCGGAAGTCAACTGCCAAAGAGAAAAGTGTCCTGTAGGCTTCTCTACAGGTATTTTTGGATCATTCTCGTTCCCTCCCCCCTTGGAACAAGAATTAAGGAGAGAGGCGCCGAAGGCAAGCCCTGCTACAGAGCCGCCGGCCACTTTAAGAAAATCTCTTCGTTTCATTTGACGGCAATTTAGAAAAATAAATCATAGATTTATAATTCGAAAGACTCATTGGGCAAAAATCAAAGTTATTTGGTCATTCGTCAATTAGTCATCCTTGCAAAGATAGTAAATATTTTCATATTTGAAAAAACGAAAATAGAATGAAATCAATATTTCGTATTTTGCCCGATATTAAAAACAAAAAAAGTGTTTTGAGCACAGTTTATTGACTCCAGGCTGAAAGGATTTCACGTAGTTCCTCGAGTACCCGTCCGATTTCACGGCGGATTTTCCGGGCAGAATAGCCATATTTTGCAGCTATCTCATTGTGACTCAGTCCGTCAAAACGGCTTGCGCAGAATATCTCACGACGCGCGCGAGGCAGGCTGTCCAGATAGCGGGAGAGTTCCCTTTCCATTTCCTTGCCCACCATCGTCTCGGATACTTCATTCTCCAAAGTTTCGATATCGATCCTGAGCCTTTCATCAAGTATCCTCTGATGGGTAGCGTGGTCGCGCAGGTAATTCAGGCAGCGGTTCCGTACCATAGAGTAGAGATACATTTGCGGCTCAGCCACCGATTGTAATACGTGCATCTTATGCAGGGGCAGAGCTGCAGAACCAATCGAAACAGGGAAACCACCAAAAGCGTCGGCGGACCCTCTCCGGTCCCAGAATTTTGTAAAGGCGTCAGCGACTATATCCTCAGCCACATGAGTGTCATGCACATAAGAATTGGCAAGGGCAACGAGACGGTCCTTGTTTTCGGAAAACAGCCGGGAAAACTCCGATGAACTGATTTTGGGCATGACAGTGCAAATATATTAATTTTTCGGGGGCGTTCTTTTGCGTTCAAGTGTTTTTTTATAAAAGCAATAACCATTTCCATGGATTTATACAAACTCATCCGCTACCTTGACGGAGACTATACGGCAATGGAGGATGCGGAGTTAAAACAATGGCTGAGCAATGACCCGGACGGGTCTCACGCTGCTCTTTACAGGGATGCCCATACCATTTATGATGCACTTCTGATGCAGCCGCGACCTGCTACAGGACTCCATGCCAATCCTTTCTATTGGAAGAGGGCACTTACCCTATCGCTTGGTGCGGTCGCTGCAATCGCCATAGTGCTCCTTTCCGCCCACGTCGGCAAGACCACGGCAATCCACAAGGTGGAGAGCCTTTGCGAGAATGTGAGTGTGCCTGTCGGACGCACTATGGAGATTACCCTTGAAGATGACACTCATGTCTGGCTCAACTCCGGCACTGAAATCAGCTATCCGAAGCTGTTCGGCCGCAAAAGCCGCAGACTCACCCTGCTGAAGGGCGAATTGATGCTGGAAGTCAGCAAAGACGGAAAACGCCCTTTCATTGTCGAAACAGCCTCTGCCGACGTGCAGGTTTATGGAACACGCTTCGATGTGGAAAGCGACCCGGACAAGGGGATCTTTACGACGACCCTGTTCCGAGGGAGCGTTGGGGTTCTGCCCAAATACGGCGACAGCAGGGAAATCCGACTCAGAAGCGGACAGAGGCTGAGCCTGGACGGCAATGGGGTCTTCCATCTTGGCAGCATCCCGGCGGATGACGCAACGACAGACTGGACAGAAGGGCTTGTAAATATAGCGGGAAGCGATTTCGAAATTCTGATGGACAGGCTCGGAAAGGCGTTCGGCACCACCATTGTCCTTCGTCTTGACAAACTTCCCAAGTATAATATCTCGCGAGGCCGCGTCAGGGTCATAGACGGCATCGACCACGCATTGGATGTGGTAGGACTCGCCGCAGATTTCAAATACAAACACGACTATAACACTGATACAATAATCATTTATTGAGATGAGAAGCAAACTGTTAGTTTTCCTGATCCTGCTTGGTTGCATGCAGTCGTTCGCGGCTCCATCCGGCCAAAGTGGCATTACCTTGTCCCGGAAAGGGGCGACGGTTTCGGAAATACTTGATGCAGTTGAAGCCCAGAGTGGTTTCATCTTCGTCACATCCGGAACCGATCTGACAATGAAAAAGGACATCGATGTGCGGAATGCCGGCATCGAAGAAGTCCTTCGTGTTCTGTTTGCCGGAACCGACATCAATTGGACTGTTTCCGGAGTGAATGTTTACCTCTCCAACAAGGGTACACAGGTCAAACCGACTGCTACCAACGGCCCCTTAGGCGTGACCGGGCGGATAGTCGATTCCGACGGGGCGCCGCTTCCGGGAGCCAGCATCCTGGTTGACGGCACTGCTAATGGCGTTCTCGCAGGGCCGGACGGACGTTTTTCCTTGTCCGGAATAAGGTTCCCTGCAAATGTCACGGTATCCTTCATCGGCCTTTTAGACAGAAAATTAACCTTTAGCGGAAGCGAGAAAGACATCGTAATCACCCTTCTAGAAGACCAAAACGTACTTGATGACGTGGTCGTCGTGGGCTACGGCACACAGCGCCGGGTAAATGTTACCGGAGCAGTGGCCGTGGTTGACGGTAAAGACCTGAACAACCGTCCCGTTACCAACACTGCCATCGCACTCCAAGGTGCCGATCCGGGGTTACTCCTGACTATGGGCAACGGTTCCATCGAAGGACGCAACTACACCATGAACATCCGTGGCGCAGTTTCCCTCAACTCAGGATCTCCCCTGGTGCTGGTCGACGGCATCGAGGGCAACCTGGAGAATGTCAATCCAAACGATATCGAATCGGTATCCATCCTCAAGGACGCTTCAGCCTGTGCCGTCTATGGTGCAAAGGCTTCTGCCGGCGTGGTTCTCATCACCACCAGAAGCGGCTCCGAGGGTGTAACGAGGATCACCTATAACGGCCGCGGCGGCGTCTCTACCAACACCACCGCCACCGACTTCATAACAACGTCATACGATTACACGACGCTGACCAATGAGTTCTACAACTACTACCGCGGCATAAACGCCTGGACGTTTACCGACGAGCAGATGCAGATGATGAAGGACCGCCGTAACGACAAGACCGAGAATCCTGAACGTCCATGGATCATTCCCGATGAATCCGGACTCTATACCTACGTGTATCTCGGCAACTTCGACTGGTACGGCTACCTCTTCAAGAGGGTCAGGCCCGAGACTGAGCATAATGTAACCATCTCCGGAGGCAACGAAAAGGTGCAGTACTATACCTCGGCCCGATACCTCTACAGGGAGGGTGTTTTCAATGCCGGAGCGGAGGATATATGGAACGGTATTGACGTGCGATCAAAAATTGACGCTAAGGTAACCCCCTGGCTGCGTTCCTCCACAAACATCAGTTACGAGCGCAGCCTTTACACCTACGGTGGATTCTATGAGCAGGACGGAACCGACGAAGTGGTTCTGAGCGGCCACAGCGCTTTCTACAACGCCAACCAGAACATCTCGCCGGCATACGTACCATTCAATCCAGACGGCAGCATCAACGTACAGCCCGGTTTCATGGCGTTGAACGTATCGCAGTTGGGAACCGGACGCATTCCCACATGGATGGATGCACGTAACCACCACCAGCGCACCCGCGGAGTGATGGTACTCACCCAGCGTTTCACCTTCGACCTGGCGAAAGGCCTGCAGTTCATCGCAGACTACAGTTACAGGCGCAGGGACAATTTTTACAGCTACCGCAGCCTGCCTGTGTCGAATGCATACGACAACGTCAACAAAAAATACTACGATTATCCCGGCTACACAAGCGGTGCCATCTATGACTTCTACCAGGAAACCCGCGCTTTCAATGACGGAAGCGTAGCCAACGCATACCTTCAGTACAAGGGCAGTTTAGGAAAGCACAACCTGGGAGGCACCATAGGCGTCAACTATGACGACTACCGTCAATCCTCTCTCAAGGTGAAGCAGAATGGATCGCTCAGTGAAACGCTCTCCTACATCAACATGGCAGCAGGAGATGTCAATGCCTTGAGCGAATCCAATACCTCATACCGCACATTGGGCATTTTCGGGCGCGTGAACTACGATTACGCAGGCAAGTATCTGCTTGAGATTTCGGCCCGTTATGACGGTTCCTCCCGCTTCCCTGCCAAGGACCGCTGGGGCTTCTTCCCTTCGGTTTCCGCAGGCTGGCGCATCAGTGAAGAGCCCTTTTGGCAGCCTCTGGAAAGCTGGTGGAACAAGGCCAAACTCCGTCTCTCCTACGGTTCTCTCGGCAACCAGCAGGTCGAAAACTACTACTATTTCACCAAGATAACAACCGGCACCATGGGCAACGTGACCTTTGACGGAAACGAGAAGGCAGGTTATGCCGGCATCTCAAATCCGGTGTCCGACTCACTCACCTGGGAGACGGTAATCTCCTACAATGTCGGGCTGGACCTCGGCTTCCTGAGGGACAGGCTCAACATCTCGGCTGACGCCTATATCCGCGATACCAAGAACATGCTCACCACATCCATCACCCTGCCCAGCGTCTATGGTGCCGCTTCTCCAAAGGAGAACGCAGCCGACATGCGTACCAAAGGTTATGAGATATCGGTTAGCTGGCGCGACAAAGCAAATCTGATGGGACGCAAATTTAGTTATGGCATCACCGCATCGTTAGGCGACTACAAAACCGTCATCACCCGTTACAACAACCCCACCAAACTTCTCACCGACTACTATGAAGGCATGACCCTCGGCGAGATGTGGGGCTACCATATCGAAGGACTCTTCGCTTCCGACGAGGATGCCGACATCTATGCCGCCAACATCGACGACACATCCATCAACGGAACAGTATATGGCTGCGTGTCTCCTTATGACAAACTGATGGCGGGCGATGTCATCTTCGCTGATCTCAACGACGACGGGGTCATCAACTCCGGCAGTAATACCGTTGACGACCCGGGCGACCGTTACATCATGGGCAACAAACTACCCAGATACTTGTACTCGGTGCGTGCCGACGCCCAATGGATGGGCTTCGACTTCAACATCTTCCTACAGGGAGTCGGCCAGTGCGACTGGTATCCCCATGCCGACTGCGACTATTTCTGGGCAACCTACCGCAACGGGCGCCCCTCGTTCATCCCCAAGGACTTCGAAGCCCTATGCTGGAGCGAGAATAATCCTAACGCATATTTCCCGCGCAGGCGCCTCAACTACGCCACCCGGTCCCTCAAGAGTGGAAATGCCAACGACCGCTACATGCAGAACGCAGCATATCTAAGGCTTAAGAACCTAACCATCGGATACGCCCTGCCAATCAAGAGCAAGGCCATCCAGAAGTGCCGTGTCTATTTCTCCGGCGAAAACCTTGCCTACTGGTCGCCTATGAAGAAACATACAAGGACGATAGATCCGGAGATTGCAACCAACGGAGCGTTCCACGACTGTATGTATCCTTATTCCAAGACCTTCTCTCTCGGAGTGGACATAACCTTTTAAAGAACTTGCGCCATGAAAAAGATATTATACCTCATTATATCGGCAGCGGCGCTCAGCGCCTGCGACGGCTTCCTTACCAAGGTTCCCGAAACCAGCCTCTCTCCGGAATCCTACTTCCGCAGTGAGCCGGAACTTGAACTCTGGACCAACCGCTATTACGGTCTTCTCACCGACGAGGATGCCGCCTCCGACGTTTACGACGACTGCAATTTCTGCACATCGACGAGTTCGCTGCAGAAGGGAACGCGCACCTCGTCAGCGGCCTCCTGGAGCTGGACCAACCTCCGCTACATCAACCTTCTGTTTGAAAACTCGTACAAGTGTACGGAAACTCCTGTCCGCATCAAATACGAGGGCGTAGCCCACTTCTTCCGCGCCCTGTTCTATTACGAAAAGGTACGTCAGCTGGGAGCCGTTCCATACTACGACCACGTAATTGCTTCAGATGATGAAGCCTCTCTCAATAGGCCACGAGACAGCCGCGGATATGTAATGAAAAAGATACTCGACGACCTGGATTCCGCTGCGGTCAAGCTTCCCAAGGCATGGCCAGCCCAGCCGGTGTATCACGTGTCTTCGTATGCGGCTCTTGCCCTCAAATCCAGGGTGGCCCTGTTTGAAGGCACCTTCCGCAAGTACCACAACATCCCTGATGAGACGGTGGACGGTACTGTTATTTCTGCCAACTGGTTCCTGACCCAGGCCGCCGACGCTGCCCGCATAATAATGGACAGCCACAAATATTCGCTTTACAACAAGGACGACAAGAAACTTAACCCGTCCGAGCCAAGCCCCTACAGGGAGTATTTCACACTTGCAAATGCCGAAACCGAAGAAACCATTCTCTCAAAGCGCTATAGCAAGGATCTTAACGTAACCCACAGCCTGCAGTTCAACTTCACATCGCGCAGGCAGAGTGCAACCAGACGCTTTGTCAATCACTATCTGTTCGCTGACGGCAGCCCGATTCAATCGAAGGCTGGTTGGGAAACGATGAGTTACAAGGATATGTTTGCAGGACGCGATCCGCGCCTCGCCCAAACCATCCAGGCTCCCGGATATAAGGCCGAGGGCGCACCGGCGGCGACCAACCTCAATCTCGGATATACCGTAAGCGGTTACAGGGTAATCAAATACATCTGTTCGGACGCAAAGAACCAGGGTTCCACATCCGAGACCGATTTCCCTTATCTGCGTTATGCCGAGGTTCTTTTGAACTATGCCGAAGCCAAGGCTGAACTTGGTGAACTCACCAACAAGGATGTGCAGGAAACCATCGACCTCCTTCGCGCCCGCGCCGGTGTGGTGCCCCTGCTGAACGTTCCAACTTCGCCAGATGCACTGCTCAGGACCTACTATCCGAATGCATCCGGCACCCAACTCGCGGCAATACTCGAAGTGCGCAGGGAACGCACGGTGGAACTCTTCGCCGAAGGCCAGAGGCTCTACGACCTGCTCCGCTGGAAGGAGGGCAAGTGGGTAACTCCCGCTTCTACTTCCGGCTTCCAGGGCATCTATCTTTCTGCGCTTGGTGAACAGGATCTTGACGGCAACGGGGTTCCCGATGCATACTTCTACAAGGGTGCCAGCGCGCCTTCCGGCATCAACGGTAACATCCCCGCTTCGAACCGGATACGTATCGGCACCGATATCACGCTGTCTAACGGCAATTCAGGTTACCTGGTTTACTACGGCACCGAAACCTACACCTGGAACGAAGACAAGGATTACCTCTGGCCTATCCCGCTCGGACAGATCCAGGCAACCCACGGAGCCCTTACCCAGAATCCCGGCTATGAAGATATAGGAAGATGAGGTTTCGGGAACTGATATACACGGCTCTGCTGATATTCTCCTGCTCCGGGAACGGTCTGGGATATGACCCTGCCAACTTCCGGAAGTCCGCAGACGACACCGCCTCCGATGGGGAAAACCCCTCGGAGGTGGGCGTATGCGGTTTTGTCCGCTGCGACGGCAAGGGAGTGCAGGGAGTGTATGTTTCCGACGGACAGGCCTGGGTGCTTACAGGAAGCGACGGGCGCTATTCGCTGGATTCCCGAAAACCTTACGGATATGTCTTCATGGTGATTCCATCCGGATACGATGCACCGGTAGTCGGCGGATTCCCCCAATTTTGGAAGAGTCTCTCCTCCGACGATGCCTCGATGGGCGAAAGCATCAACTTTGAACTTGTGCGTGCGGCAAACGACACCCATACGATGGTTCTCTCCGCCGACTGGCATATAGCGGGACGTCTCAACGACATAGCAGAACTGAAGTCAGGTTACCTTGCCGAGATGAAAACCCTGGATGCCGCATCGTCTGAGCCCGTCTATGAATTGGCGCTGGGAGACCTCACCTGGGATTCCTTCTGGTATTCGGGAGGGTATTATCCCGCAGCATGGAAGAGTCTCAATGCATCTTCGAGCCATCCCATCTTCACGGCAGCCGGCAATCATGATTACGACTACAAGGTATGGGGGACGGCGGACGACGACCTGAACGCATCCGAACTATACCGCAAATCGCTGGGGCCCCTGTTCTACTCCATGAACATCGGCAAGGTGCACTATCTGGTGATTGACAACATCCTCTACGACAGCACCGACGGCACCACATCAGGCCGCAGACCAAAGGAAAGCGTGGATGCCGCCCAGATCTCATGGATACGGGAAGACCTTTCACACGTCAGCAAGTCCACCCCGGTAGTGCTTGCCGGGCACTCACCTTTCTGGAGGTTCGTAATGTCGGGCGGGAAATGGAAACTCGACAAGGTGGTTTCCAACGCAGAAGAAGTTCTCGGACTCCTGTCAGACTTTGACGACGTCCGCATATTCTGCGGCCACAGGCACATCACTCACTTCATCGACCATGCCGCAGAAGGGTTCACCTATGCCGCTTCCAAGATGTTGGAATATACCGTGCCTCCACCCGGAGGGACCCTCTGGACCACCAGCCGTTACTGCGGATTCAACATAGGCACGGACGGATGTCCGGCCGGATATGATATCCTGGAGGTGGAAGGCACCCGGATGAAGGTTCGTTTCAAGGCAATCGGAGAAGCCGACGACTACCAGATGCGCTTCTACGACATGAATGAGGTAAAGGGTTTCTGGGACAGCGACACCCAGGTTGCCGCCCTGGTGGCCTCCGATCCTGCTTACTCTTACGAGAAACTGTTTGGAACTTACGTCCCCAATACGGTTCTCCTGAACGTATTCATGGGCGACCTCAGGGGGCGGCTTGCAAAAGTGGAGATCTTTGAGGACGGAGCGCCCCTCGCAGTCAGCAACGCCGACTGCTTCGACCCGCAGCATGTGGCTTCATACGATGTGCTCGCCTTCAGCACCGGCGGTTCCGTCAATTCCTCGTACAAGTCCGTCCCATGCACGCATATCTACCGGGCGGTGGCATCATCGGCCACCTCGACCATTACGGCGAAGGTGACCAACCGCGAGGGCCGGGTTTTTAAAGCGTCATTATCAAGACCAAAAATATTTCACACTAAAACACATTATTAACTGCTGAATTATGAAAAAAGTATTATTCATCGCCTGTCTGGCCCTGCTCGCGACCGCATGCGAAAAGAAAGGACCAGAGTACAAAAACAAAGATGACGATAAGAGCGTTGTCCTGGACTTGAAGGGTACCATCGCCTCAGGAGTGGATGGTCTAGGCGCCAGCTGGGCAGAAGGAGCCCAGATTTCCGCTTTTGTGGGATACTCTACCGATGCACATCAACTGAACGTGCAGTTCGCTGCTTCTTCGGTGGATGGCGCAACCGCATCTTTCGCCACGAAGATCAAAAAGGTGGAAGAGCAGACTTCCTACGTTGCAATCTATCCCTATTCCAAGAATGCCAAGTACGATTCCGTGCAGGATACGATAGGATTCAGCCTGCCTGCAACACAGACCTATGTGGCTGGCGGAGTGGTGCCCGAAGCACTTCCGATGCTTGCCAAGAGCAGCACTACCGAACTATCTTTCCAGCAGCTCTGCGGCGTGTTCCGCATCGCACTTACCGGTGAAGCCAAGGTCAATTCCATCGAAGTGGAGGCCCTCAAGATCGCAGGTCCATGCACGGTCAACGCCGGAAGCGGAGCCATCTCCATGAAGAGTACGGCAACCGACAAGATTACACTCAGTTTCTCCGAGACTGCGACCCTCAGTGATACTCCTACGGCTTTCAATGTCGTCGTACCTCCCGGAATCTATTCGGCTGTTTACTACACTATCTTTGCAGAAGACGGAACACAGATGGCTGCTTACGATGAGGATGTCGTCATCACCAAGGGCTCCGTCACAAATGCCAAGACTACTGTTTATTCTTCCGAAACGCCCGAAGAGGTCAATCCCGACCTTACAGCCGACGGTTTTGCCAATTGCTATATGGTTACCGCTCCAGGCGAATACTTCTTCAAGTGCGGTATCCCCGATGGTAATGGCACCATAGCCAAAGGCGCTTCCGTCAAATGGGTATGGGCAATCTCCGGAGCATGGGCAACCAAGGAAGAGGCATCTGTAGATAAGCTCGTGAAGGATATCACTTACGATTCCACCAAGGACGAAATACACTTCACCGTTCCCGAAAACTACACCTTCGGTAATGTGCTGATTGCCCTGCTTGACGCTGACACCAAGATCAGCTACGGCTGGCACATCTGGCTTACCAACAAGGTCAACACCGTGAATATCGGCGGCGTGGAATTCATGGACCGCAACCTCGGTGCTGGCGGAGTGCTCAATGTCAACGATGCGGATGCCAATGCCATCAACAACAGCGTGGGTCTCAACTACCAGTGGGGACGTAAGGATGCACATCCCGGTGCGCTCGGATTCGTCAAGGCAGACGAAACGACGGCCTTTGCCGAGGGCAGCACTCCCTATTCTGTCATCAACACGGGAATTGCTAACGTTGATACTTGGAAAATGGCCGCTTATGATCTTAACCCCGATCTTTCCAAGCTTATGAACGCCGCTCAGAATCCCTGCACGCTCGTGTCTTCCGCAGCGAACGAAGCCATCTTCCCTGCATGCGGGCTTAACCAATGGCCTGCAGAAGCGGATCCTTGCCCCTTTGGATATCACGTTCCCAGCAGAGAGCAGTTCAACAAACTTACAGGAGAAGGAGTCGAAGCCACCAGTGCGAAGAATGAGGAGAACAATCTCATAGCAGCTGCCATATTCAACGGCAGCCTGGTGATTCCTGTCTGCGGATACCGCAATTCTTCCAAGGCTAAGGCCCCTATAGATGGGCGTTACTGGTCACAGGATCACGAATCAACCAACAAGTTGCACGGCTACTGGTATCAGATTTCTACAGCTAAGGTGAGCAGCCAGACAGCAAACGAAATCCACTCGGCATACGTACGCTGCGTGAAGAACTAAGTACTTGATTTTAAAATGAAAATCAAATTACTATTTATCGCTCTGGCAGTTGCAGTCACATGCAACTGCCAGGCTCCTGATAAACCCATGTACGGCAATGGGGCCTTCGACAAAGACGGAAAACCAATCGAAAAAGAGGATCCCGGCAACACCGGCAATCCAGGCGATGACTATACGACCGAATACGACCTCATCAAGATAATGTCGTTCAACGTGCTCCGGGCCAACAATAACGACCCTGCAGACCAGAAATGGAGCTACAGACTACCTGCTATTCTCAGTATGTTCAGGAACGTGTCGCCGGATGTAGTCGGACTTCAGGAATGTCTCGAGAGTCAAATACAGGACCTGCAACAGGCACTCCCCGAGTATAAAGCACTATGGATTCCGACCTCACAGAAGAACTTCGGCACCTGCTTGATGTACAAGACGGCCCTTTTCAAGCAGAAGGGCACGGGTTATCACTGGTTCAGCGACAACCCCACCAAACCATCTCCCGCATGGCAGGATGTCGGTTGTGATGATCCCACATACAGAACTTATATCTGGGTAGACCTGATGCATAAGGAACATGGATACAACTTGTACTTCTATACCACACACTTCCCGCGTAATTATGCCGCAGCTAACGCGACCAACAACGAGAAGGCTCGCACAAAATGCGCCCAGGCTATGGTAGATCATGCCAAGGCCCGTGTGAAAGAAGAAGATCCCGTAGTGTTCACCGGAGATTTCAACTGGCATCTGAGTGACAAGGACAAAGGATTGGATCCCTTTGCTCCTTTTATGGCATGGATGAAGTATGCATGGCAGGACCTCCCTGCGAACGCATACGACACATACCGGGCCCATAATTCATTCGATGGCATCTCCCCGATACCTAATGCAATCAGAAACAGTGTAGATTACATCTGGTACAGGAACATAACGCCCGTGCGCTATCGCACTGTCGTCGAAGCATACGAAGGAATTAAGTATATCTCCGACCACTATCCGATATTGTGCACTGCTACCGTGGCATACAAGAAGGCTGCTACAGGCAACTGATCTTGCTACGCACGTCTTCCCAACGATAATAGGGCCCGGAAACGGGCTCTATTCCGTTTATGCGGCGCTCCTTTTCGTTCAGCAGCACCTTTACAAGCACCGGATCGGAAGCTTTGCGTGAACGGTAGAATACCAGTTGCAGGTTACCTGCAAGAGGTGAATAATCGGTGGCGACGAAGTGCTTAAGCACTCCGTCAAGGTCATATCTTTCACCGACACCCTCTATTCCGAAACGGCTTGATATTGCAAGCAACGGCCAGTCATGCCCAAAGCGGAGATTGGCGCAAAAGGTTCCGTTCTCTATGGCATCGTCTGCCGTTTCGACAAAATGTGCAGCCAGATTCTCGACAGAAGCGACGCGGAGATGCCCGTACTGGAGGGAATTGCACTCGAGAAAATAAATATAGGCACGGTTCGCCTCGGAAAATGCATATCTCACATCCAGTGGAAGATGTTTGTAAAGATCGGGCGGAAGGTCGAAAGAAGCGGCGACACGCGCGGAATACCAGATATGCCTCGCAAAGGCGGCCGGATCCTTCACGAGTTCCGAGGCGACGGCAGGGTCGGTGAACAGGCTGCGGAGCATCACCCCATAATCCGGCGTAGCTGCAGAAAAGAGTGAATCCTGTATTTCCCTGGCGCGTCGGCGGGTAAGCGTATCATGGTGGTTCATCACTATTTCCTGGATCCTGCTTCCGCAATCCTGACTGACTTCCAGATCCGGATACTCCTCACAGAGGCGGTTGGTAAATGAGGCCATGCTCACGAGGCACCTGGGATACTCACTGGAAATCACATCCACTTTCCTGCCCTTTCCCGAAAAGACCTCCGGAAAACGTTCGCACATGCGTCCCGCGATTGCGGCATGTTCCCTGCGCCCACGCGGAGTGAGACGCCCGTACATGCTGTCGGTGCAGGCGATCACCTCATCCAACTCGGAAGCGAGGGCGGCACCTTCGGCACTCAGCGCTCCACTCTGTGCCGCGCGCAGAAGGATTCCTTTCACCTTCTCGGCACGTTCCTCTACACTCTTCGAATCCGACCTGCTCCCGTGACGGCCGTAATGGCTGATATAGAAAGGCTTGTACCCGGCAGGCGCCGGAGTGTCGGCGGAAGGCGAGAACACAAAATCGTACGGGCACATATTCTGGCTTGTCAATTCCGGCACGTCAGCAATCCTGCGCGCAAAGTCCGGATTGGCAAAATGGCTGTAATCTGCCGGAACATCATACGACAGTATGCTTACAGGGCCTTCCAGCCCGGATGGCAGGAGTGGGTCCCCGGCCTTATAGAAAGGCCAGGTGGTATAGGTGATACGCTGCCGGACACCCGGCTGCTCATCCCCGATCAGGCGATTGGGCCAGAGGTTGGTGACGGCGATTTCTATTTCGTTCGTGCCGTTGCGGAGCACATCCGTAATATCCACACGGAAAGGCGCTCGCCATAAAGTGCGCAGGGGCGTACCGTTGAGTTTTACCTCTGCTATGTTGTAAACCTTTCCAAGGTCCAGTTCAAAACGCCCCTCTCCCTTTTCAAACTCAAAGTTATTTTTATACACCACCGTACCGGAAAAATACTTCACACCCGGATTGGGATGCCGATCAAGTAGCTCAAGTTCTGGCATCAAAATGCTATCCGGAGCACCTCGGCCTGGCTGGAAAACAAGCATCCATGGGCCTTCCAGATTGGAATATGCGCTAAGGACAGGCTTGTGCACCTGCTTGGAGCGTTCGCTTGTCGGTTCTGCAAAAACCACAAAATATGCCTGCCAGGCATTGAATTCCAATGGCACCACCGTGCGCCCGTCCACGAATTCGTAACTTAGTTCCCGCATTGTGCCGATCTCAGGATCCCAAAGCATAGGTTTCCGGCCGGAGCAACGAAATGATACCTTTGCGCTGCGACCGTTTCCGCGTCTGTTGTCGAGCCAGTATATCTCTGCGGACGGGTGGCTGCGGTGCACGAACAGCAAATCGCTGCAATCGTCCAGGCGCAAATCCTCATCAATACCGGAAACCGCATCCGCAATATCCCCTCCCTCAACTACACGCACCCCGGCTTTGCGGAAAGCATCTATCCTTGCTCTGATTTCTTCCGACACAGGCAAACCCTCGCCACCAACGTATAAAGACCGGTACTGCATACCGCTGCGGGTCACGAGACGACCGTTTTCTGCCTTGACTTCCTTCAGAAGAACCTCTGGACCAGCAAAATCGAAACTGTAACCGAAAGGCACATCCGGGGAGCTTCGGCTGAACTGGGCAGTTATGTTGGTATCTTCTCCATAATAGTACAGAAAATCGGCAACGTAGCGACCCTGCTGCATCATTGCGCAACTGCGCGTTATGTAATCGATCCACGGACGCGCCTGCTCCGCCCAGCATTCGTGCCGGTTAAACCACTGTCCATACACATACATTCCCATGCCGGGGATGCTGTCGTCCAGTGGCTGGTGAGCGCTTTCGTGGATCACAAAGCGGTTAACCCCCGCCGCGAGTTCCAGATCGGCCGTCGGCTTAAGAGTCTCGGGACAGTAACTATAGGCCTGACGGTCCACGCCGGCTGCCGTGAGCGATTCAGCCGCCACTAGTTTCTGTCCGTAGATATGGGCGGTAGAAGCCGATTCGCGTATGTCTGCAAGTCCTTCGAAAGCGCGCGTCCTGCTGCCTCCAAGAGTACTCTGTATCCACATCGCCGACATAGGATAGGCTGCGGTTTTTTTGATCGAGATGCCGTCGGCAGGGCAGTTTCGGCCGTGCTCATGCGATTCGAAGAACCCGCCTCGCATGCCGTACTCATTCCGACATATCCGGGTGACATTATCGTAGTTCTCTGCGAACAACTCACCTATAGTGCGTCGGAAATCCCAGAGGAAGCGTTCGGTGGCATCCATGCTTTCTACTACCACACCTGCGATAGCAGGCAGCCAGGGCAGCAGGTCATAGCCTCTACGAGCCCTGAACTCTTCCGGAAGAGTGGGTGTCCAGGTCTGCGCTCCAGACTCATAACTGTCTATCAGCAAATACTGTATACCATGCTCACCAAGCAAGCCACGTGCTGCCTCCTTATACATGTCAAGATAGGTGCGGATATAGTTCCCGAATGCGGTTTTGTCGAGTTTATCAACCTCCAATCCGGTGGCTTCCGCAGATGCCGGATGATTCTTTTTACCCACGAGGGATGTGCCGAAGCGGTATATCATCCAGCGCCCCTCCGGTGCATTCCAATGAAGCACGCCACCTTTACAGTTCGCACTAATGTCAATAACCTCCGAAGCCTGCGCACTTGGGTCCGAATGATAGAGAGCCAGGTCGCAGGTATAGGCGAAGCCTGCCTTCTCTTCAAAATGGTTCACGGGCAGATGGCTCAACAAGTTGAATTCTCCCACCTCCGTTGCCGGAGCGGCTGGAAGTCGTAATATGCCATAATGATAACTTGCCTGGGGATTGGGACGCTTCAGACGCCAGAAACGTGCTCTGGCCTCCGGAATATACTCCGTCTGTTCCTGCGCAGCGCCCTGCGTGATGCCGCACAGAGTGCGCCAGGTGCTGCCGTCATCACTTATTTGAAGAGAATCGATGCAGGAGGCAGCCACTCCATGGCCGCCGCTGCGGGCAACCCGGTTCACAATTGTAACTGCTTTGAAACTCTGCGGTTCCGGGAACTCATACTGGATCCATGCAAAGCCAGAAGGATGCGCCGGAAGCAGTCCGGCATTATCAAGGTTGCCGTCGGTGAGAGTACAAACATCGAAGGAACCGCCACTTGAAGTAACTATTGCTCCAAGTTCCTGCAGGGTCCGGAAATTATCTGGTAACTTCACTGCATATACCGCTATATCCTGATAGTACCATTCTGGAATCGGGCCATCCTGATGATGGTTATATTCATATGGCAGAGGCACATTCAGGAAACGGCTGCTCACTGTAAACGGCTCAGGCAGAATCTCCTCTATGTTGTGTCCGCCTTCCAGTAGAAGGGTGCTCCAAGTCAACTTCTTCATGGCATCAGCAGGGTTCACCCACGGGCCTCCGGTAGAACTCCATCCGGGCGAACTGGCGATAGCCACCTCCATTCCCAGCGAATCCGCAAGGGCGATGGCACCTGCAAATGCCTCTTTCCACTCCGGCGACATATACTCAAGTCGCTTCTGTACCATCTGCGGTGTTTCAAGGGCGGCATCGAACACGTGAAATCCGCCGATTCCGCTGCGGTGCATCCATTCAATATCTTTCCGCAGCCCATCCTTCGTAATATTTCCGTCCATCCAGTGCCACCACACCATGGGTTTGGCGCGCTGTGGTGGATTGATGAACGCCTGTTTAAGGCTATCATACTCCTTCTTATCAAAATGCGGTGCACTGCAGGCAACTGCCATAGCAGCGATAGTAATAAGGACACATGCTTTCTTCATAGGTATAAAGATATGATTTATTTAGCATTTTGGCAAAAACATTCCACATCAAATATGAAATAACACCTTTCCTTTACGAAAAACATCCTGTTATTAATATAATTATAGTATTACCTTTATTTCGGATTAACATACAATCATGCGCGCTGTAAGACTGATAACATTCCTGGCCGCGATTCTGGTCGCTGCCAACACATTTGCCGAATCTCCGTTCGAGGTTCGGGACGGCAAATTCTGGAAAGATGGCAAAGAAGTTTATCTGATTGGAGGGGAACTTCATTATCCACGCATACCAAGGGAATACTGGAGACACCGTATACGTATGGCTAAGGCCATGGGAATCAACACATTGTCTACCTATGTATTCTGGAATGTCCACGAGACCGAACCCGGCAAATGGGATTTCAGCGGAATGAACGACGTCTCAGAATTCATCCGCATCGCCGGCGAGGAAGGGCTTATGGTGCTGCTCCGGCCAGGGCCGTATGTGTGTGCAGAATGGGATTTCGGAGGCCTGCCCTGGTGGCTGCGCACTATCGAAGGGCTTGAACTCCGTCAGGATAATGAAGCCTATCTCCATCGCGTCAGGTTGTATTTGGAAAGGCTTTATGCCGAAGTCAAGGATCTGTTGGCGAGCAACGGCGGTCCGATTGTCATGGTGCAGTGTGAAAATGAATTCGGATCCTTCTACCTGCAGTGTCCTGAAATTCCTTCAGACAGCCATCATTCATATATGAGCAAACTCAAGGAGATGATGGTTGAAATAGGTTACGACGTACCCCTGTACACGGCTGACGGAGCCAAGAAAATCGGAGGTGGACAAGTCCCCGGAGCTCTGACTTGCGTGGATGGGGAGAAGGTCCCCGAGAAAGTACGTGAGGCAATCGATTGCTATTCTCCGGGAGGCCCTTACTTCATTTCGGAATTCTACCCCGGATGGCTGGCCCACTGGGCTGAGAAATTCCCCGTAGTGGACGCTGACGTGACGGCATCGTATGTAAAACGTTACATCGAAGACGGAATCCACTTCAGTTTCTTTATGATCCACGGGGGCACGAATTTCGGATTCTGGAACGGAGCCAACTATAACTCCCGCAAAGACCTCCAGCCCGACCTCACAAGTTACGACTACAATGCGCCGATTAACGAAGCCGGGCAGGCTACTGAAAAATACTACATTCTGCGGGAGACAATCTCCAGGAGCCTCGGGAAGACTCTCCCCGCGCCTCCTGAACCCAATCCTGTAATAGAGATTCCCGATATCCGCCTCAGCGGCAGTTGCGACGTGCTCGACCATCTGAAACAACAGCGACCGCTCGTAGCCGACCGTCCAATGGATTTCGAGGAACTTGGCCAAGGATATGGATACGTCCTTTACTCCAGACACTTCAACCAGCCCGAAAACGGTGTCCTGAGCATTCCCGGCCTGCACGATTTCGCCACTGTGTACATAGACGGGGAAATAGCCGGCACCCTTAACAGGATTGAAAATAAATATGACATTGAAATCGACATACCTATAGGTTCCACCCTGGACATATTGGTTGAGAACATGGGCAGGATCAATTTTGGAGAAAAGATTCTCGACGACCGCAAAGGAATCACGGGCAGCGTCTGCATTGAAGGCAGTGAAATAACCGGCGGATGGGAAATGAGAGGGCTACCCATGTCGGAAATGCCGGATGAGTCTTCATCCTGGGCATTTTCAAAAGACTCTCAGGAAAGTGGGCGTCCTGCAGTTTACGCCGGTTCGTTCAAACTGAAAAAAATCGGAGACACCTTCCTGGACATGTCCAGAGCAGGAAAAGGCATTGTATTCATAAACGGCCACAACCTTGGCCGGTACTGGAGTATAGGGCCTCAACAGACACTCTATGTGCCGGGAGTCTGGCTGAAGAAAGGGAGGAACGAGATACGTATATTCGAGCAGCTCAACAATAACACGATAAAAAAAATCAAGGCCGTTTCCAAACCGGTATTGATGAATCTTAAACCGAACCATAAATGAAAACGTTTACCATACTTAGTGTTTTGATTGTTGCATCAGCCGCAGCTTCCTGCTCACGCGGCCCTGTGGCTGATGTAATGCTTACTTTCAAGGACGGCAGTGATACTACGCTGACAGTCGGCATGAAGCATTTCGCAAGCGGTGTCGACAAAGGCAGGGACTGCTACAGACTGCAATTTGAAGACGGCGATCTGGACAACGTCGCGAAAATAGAGATTATCCCTTCCTTCGGCAAGGCGGAAGAAGGAGATGAAGGATACTTCCTGAATGGAGAGGGGCTTCTCACGAAATTCCTCCACAGGGAAGAAAAGTGTTCATACAGGACAGAATACAACGATCTTGGCCTTGCAGGTTACAAGCACGCTCAGGATTGCTGGGTGGCAATCCTGAAAAGTCTGGACCTGGAATGCAGGGAAGTGGTTTCATTCGAGGATGGCAAATACACTTTCGCCCTCCAGTATAATATAGGGGACTGCGGATTATATGAGCCACTCACGGTTGATTTCTACAGGCTCGAGGGTGAGGACGCCAATTATTCTGGAATGGCAAGGAAGTTCAGGAAATACTTGATTTCTGCAGGGCTGATGCCGGCGCCGCTCAAGGAGAGGGCCAGTGTAAACGAGGCCATCGCCTATGCTGTAGAAGCGCCCGAAATCCGAGTAAGACAAGCTTGGAAACCCGCTCCTTCTCCAATCCCCCACCAGACCCTGGAAACCGAGCCTCCCATGCATACCGCGCTCACCTTCGAGCAGGTCGGGGACATCGTGGATGAATTCCAGCGCCAGGGGATAGACAAAGCCGAGTTTTGCCTGGTAGGATGGAAACTCCGCGGGCATGACGGCAGGGACCCGGACATCTTCCCTGTAGAGGAAGCCCTGGGTGGTGAAACAGCCCTTCGCAGCCTGATAAGCAAGAGCCAGGCGAAGGGCTATCAGATTGTAGGGCACACCAACCACACGGATATCTACAGCATTTCAAAGGAATGGAACGACGGCGCTCCGGTATGCAAGAATCCGGACGGATCACTTCAGAAAAAGTGGCGTTTCAGCGGTGGCCTCATGTATAACCTCTGCTATGCGCCATCATACGAGTTCTATTTGCGCGACGAACCAAAAGTTGCCGACCTGGGTTTCCGCGGCCTGGAGTTCGTCGATGTGATGGCCCTGGTCACGCCTCACGAATGCTATGATCCGTCACATCCCCTGAACCGCAGGCAGGCGGCGGAATACGCCAACAAGATGCTTTCCGGCCTTAGGGATATGTTTGGAGGGAGCCAATCCGAAGGATGTCACTATTTCGCCGCCAAAAGCGTAGATTTTGCAATGTATTCCAGCATGAAAATGGCTTTCCCGGACAAAAAGGAAATCATCGACTCTCATGTACCTGTCTGGCATATTGTCTTCCATGGTTACATTCTCAGCAACCCTGCCGCCGAAACAGTCAATTACAATATCAAGAGCCCAAAGTATAAACTGAAGTTCATCGAAGCTGGCGGACGGCCTCTCTATTATTTCTACTCGAAATTCATGAACAACGGCAACAACTGGATGGGAGAGGAAGATCTTTCATACAAAGACAGGGAGGATCTCGAACACTCTGTCAGAGTCATAAAAGAGGGATATGACGAGTACCGTCCATTGGCTTATCTCCAGTATGAAACCCTTGACTGTCACGAAGAAGTATCGGAGAATGTTTGCCGCAGTATTTTTTCGGATGGCACGCAAATTGTCTGCAATTATTCCGACGAACCGGCCCTGTACGAGGGAAAGATTGTCAATGCAAACGACTATTTGGTAATTAATCCTAAGAAAAACTGACAATATGCGCAGGAAACTGCACATAAGCATACTGCTTTTTGTAATATTGTTCCCTACTGGTCTGGAATGCCATGGGGCTCTTAAGTTCAGAGCCGTTGAGGGAGGCAATTATGCCTGGTTGCTCGACCAGGCAATCAACTGCATTGCACAGGACAGTCACAACTTTCTTTGGATTTCCACCTACGGCGGACTTCTGCGTTACGATGGAGCAACTTTCCAATTGATGGCACACGACCCGTCCGATCCGGGTTCCATAGCAGACAACAATGCCGGGAAACTGCTTCCGGATCCGGAAAGAGGTGGTATCTGGGTTGCGACCAATGCTGGTCTGGATTATTTTGACCCCGTTTCCGGCAGTTTCTTTCACGCGATACCGGGAATATACTCCAAGGATATGCTATTCTTAGGCGAAAGGGTATTATGCTGTTCTGGTTCCAAGGTTTTCCTTTGCTCGGAATCGAAAGGGTCCATCTCTTTTGCCCCTATTGACATTGGGATTGTCCCTATTTCGATGTGTGACTATGATGAGGGGCGTTTTCTGGCCGCGGACCACGAGGGCCTGTATCTGTTGGACAAAGCCACTTTCAAGGTGCTCTCCTTTGCTCCCTCCCCTTCCAGCACATATTCCCACAGCCTTGTCTATTACAGCAGGGTGGCTGACAAGATATACGTAGGCAACAGCATCGGAACAAAATCAGCCGTATTCAGTTGTAGAGACGGACAGCTCGTCAAGGAGGATTCTTTTGTGCCAGACAATCTGCATGCCGTTTGCGACATAGACGGCAAGACTTTGTTCGGCACCAATGGCAACGGATTATACATCCTCGATAACGGGACAGTTTCCCGCATGACTGTCAAGGACGGGCTGTCCAGTGACGTGGTTACAGCCTTTTGCTATGATACCAGGGGAGACCTTTGGCTCGGCCTTTATCGCGGCGGTCTCATGCTGAACCATAAGATGATGGAACCATTCTCCGTAATCAAAGATTTCAAAATGGTTTCGTCCATCATCCCGACCGACGACATCATCTATGCAGGTACCGACAGTTACGGTCTGGGCATTGTTGACAGGAAAAGCGGCAGGACACGCATTCTCAACACTTCCAACAGTGGCATCCCGGGCAACAATGTGGTATCCATGACCCTGCTGGACGACGAGATATGGATGGCTGTCTATACGAAGGGGCTCACTTCGTACAACATCAAAACCGGCAGATTCAAGACATGGTCGCTGGACGGGCAGGACGCACAGTATGTCGACAATAACAAGACCTGGATAGTAAGACACGATGACAGGGGTCGTATCTGGGTCGGCGGACCGAGTCTGTTCTTGTTCGCAAGAGAGAGTCAGCGATTCATCAAAGTCGCCGGCTTCGAGAATGTCTTCATCTCCGCCATATCATTCAGCGGAGACATGGCATACATTTCCACCCGCAACAACGGAATTTATAAGATAGATATCGATTCGCTGGACATAATCGACCGTTTCAATCCCCAGACAGTGCAGGATTTCCCTGAGAAAGACGTGAGGTATGTATTCATGGATTCGCACGGACTGTTATGGTTCGACACACAGACATACGGCCTGTACTCTTTGGATGAAAGTACCAGGAGAATCACCAGATACGGGGAAAGGAACGGCCTCTTCAACAGATATGTTACCACCATCAGCGAAGACGGCAAGGGGAACCTTTGGATGGGAACGATGAACGGTCTGTACTATTATTCCTATTCGTCCGGTAGCTTCGTGAATCTCCAGAACGATACCTATGTGCCAGACCAGTATCTTTTCTCTTCAAGTTGTTTTCAGAGCGACGGCAGGCTTTACATAGGAAGCACCGACGGGCTGGTTATCATGGATACAGGCAAGATGAAAAACGGCACATCTTCTGAAAAAGTGACGTTCACGGGAGTCAACATCGTTTCCGGCACGCCGAAAAACTATCCGATGTTCAGCAGCGCCCCAGCATCATTACGCCTTCAGCCCGGGGAGAATTTCTTCGATATCTCATACTCCGTTCCTGAATACACCTTTCCTCAAAGCATCAGATTCTCCTGCAGAATGAACGGTCTGGAGAAAGAGTGGAGATTTGTAGGGCAGTCGCGCAGTTTGAGTTACACCGGTCTCAAAGCTGGAGATTACGAATTCGAGGTTCGATATTCGTTTGTGGACCAAGGCTGGAGCCAGCCTTCCATGCTCAGGATAAAAGTTATGCCCATGTGGTATGCAACCTGGTGGGCGAAGACTATCTGGGGGCTTCTTTTAGTGACTGCTGCCACACTGCTGATCCGCCTCCGCATGCGTCAGCAGAGAATAAAGGATCTCAAGGAAGTGAACGAGGCGAAAATGGACTTCTTCGCCAGGATTGCACACGACCTGCGCACTCCTTCTTTCCTGATAAACACCCAATTGGAGTCACTCAGGGAGAAAGACAGCCCCGAGGTATCCATTCCCAAAGCATATCTGGATTCGATGATGAGGAATTCCAGGAAACTCACGCATCTCATAAACCGCATCATAGATTTCCGCAAACTGGACTCTGCAAATCTTGGCCTTAGACTTAGGAAGAATGACGTAATCGCATTCTGCGAAAACCTGGCTATCGATTACAAGAGTCTCTGTTCAAAGAAGAATCTGGAATTTACCTTCACACATCCGGATCACCCGGTAATCCTCTCCTATGATGCAGAGAAACTTGAGTCCATTCTGGGAAACCTGATTTCGAATTCCTTCAAGTACACGAACGAAGGAGGCAGGGTTTCCCTTTTGATCGAGGAGAAAAAAGACGGTGTATTCTTCTGCGTGTCCGACACCGGAATAGGCATTGCATCCAAAGACAAAGACAAGATATTCGATAATTTCTACAGGACAAAAAGGAGCACCCAGCACGGAAGCGGCGATGGCATAGGTCTAACTATGGTGAAGTCTTTTGTGGAAGTTCATGGAGGGAAGATACATGTGGACAGTAAACCGGACGAAGGATCCTCTTTCAGTTTCACAATTCCGTTCGGGCTTAGTACGGAAAATACCGCCCCCATCATCGAAGACGAAGACAGGCTTGTCCGGGATGATTCTACCTCAGGTCAGATTTCTATCCCCAATCCTGCCATCGCCCACAGCATCCTGATCATAGATGATGACATAGAAACCACCGATCTGCTTGAAAGATGCCTGGAATCTTCTTACAGGATTCTGAAAGCACATGATGGGGAAACCGGACTGGCACTTGTAGAGCAGTCGCTTCCGGATCTCGTGATATGCGACCTGGACATGCCGGGAACCGGCGGGCACGAATTCCTGCAGCGGCTACGCCAGGACAAAAAATACAGTCTCGTCAAGGTACTTGTCCTTACTGGAAGCAATTCCGAAGAAGATCTCCTGAAGTCTCTTGAGGAGGGTGCCGATACATACCTGCTGAAACCCGTATCGCTAAAAGAACTTAAAGTTCGGCTGGAGAAACTTCTCAAAGAGAAGGAAACCGAAGTTCTTGACAATACAGCGAAAACGGCTTCTACTCCAAGCATCTTGAAAGAAGACCGAATCTTCCTTATGCGATGCCAGGAAATAATCGATCAGCATCTTTCCGAAGACGATTTCAGCGTCAAGACCATGGCAGCCATGCTCGCCATGAGCCATTCTTCCCTTTACAAGAAAATCAGAGCAATTACCGGGTTGTCGCTGATAGGCTTTGTCAACGATTACAAATTGCACAAGGCAATAATCCTTTTCCGTCAGGGCGAGTCGAATGTCACATCGGTTTGCGAGAAATGCGGCTTCAAGGATGAGAAGAATTTCAGGGAGCTTTTCCGCCGGAAAACCGGGCTCACCCCGAAACAATATGTTTTGAGTCTCAATACTAAAAACACCCTTTAATATACGATAAAACGGCCAAAGTCCGGGTGCTAGTTTGGTAAATTTGTATCGGTATAATTAATATCGATATGAACCTAAAACGTATAGCCTTATTCTCATTAGCGGTATTTCTACTGTCCAGCGTAGGCTTGTTCGCCCAGAAAATCAGAGTGAGCGGAACAATTCTGGATGACGAAGGTCTTCCCTTCCCCGGTGCCGGCATAATGGAAGTCGGGACCAAGAATGGAGCCATCTCGGACTTGAACGGAAACTTCACGCTTAACGTACAGCCTGGCGCAGAAGTAGAATTCTCCTTCATCGGATACGAGCCCATCCGGGAAAAGGTCGGAAATAGGAACATTTCTGGTCTGAGAATCGTATTCCAGGAGAAAAACAATGTGCTGGACGAGGTCGTAGTCATCGGTTACGGCTCCCAGAAGAAAGTAGCACTCACCGGCTCGGTATCCTCGGTAGAATCTGAGGATCTTGCCAAATCAGCAGGAACCAACCTTGCCAATGCCCTTGCAGGAAATATCTCCGGATTCTCCTCGATCCAGATGTCCGGTCAGCCTGGTGCTGACGACCCTACCATCTTCGTGCGAGGAATAGGTTCACTGGATGCCGCAAGGGCTACTCCGCTTATGATGGTCGATGGCGTGGAGAGGTCTTTCTACCGCCTGGACCCCAACGAAGTGGAAAGTATCACCGTGCTTAAAGATGCATCCGCCACAGCGGTTTTCGGTGTGCGCGGTGCGAACGGTGTCATACTGGTAACTACCAAGCGGGGCGCGGCCGGCAAGATGTCCGTATCGATGTCTTCGGAGGCGGGATTCCAGAAGCCGATCAGGCTTTATCAGTACTGCAACAGTTACGAATACGGAATGGTCTACAACGAGAGCCGTCTCAACGACGATCCCACCCTGACTCCGGACGAACTACCTTTCAAGGAGCACATGCTTCAGGCGTTCAAGGATCATTCTCAGCCATTGATTTACCCCGATACCGACTGGCAGGATTACCTGCTGAAAGACGCCGCATTCCAGATGAAGAACAATATCTCGGTTTCCGGCGGCACCGACAACGTCCGTTTCTTCACATCGATAGGCGTAGTGAATCAGGACGGTCTATACAAATCGTTCGATACAGACTACGACTCCAACATACGTTACAATCGTTACAATTGGAGGGCGAACCTGGATATCGACATTACCAAGACGACTACTCTGTCCATCAATATGGGCGGCCGCATCGAAGACAACAGGACTCCTATTACGAAAGACAATGGCAAATTCGACCCTCAGTTATTTTTTGCCCTTCCATTCGCAGGTGCGGGTCTTTATGAAGGCAAATGGATAAGGGGTGCAGAGGCCAATCTGCCTTTCACTTCCGGTGCATTGCAGAATGGTGATGCGTTCGAGCAGTACTATGGCCGAGGTTATCAGAGAGCAGCCAGGAATGAAGTCAACCTCGACCTTATACTGAAACAGCGCCTGGACTTCATCACCAGAGGACTGACTTTCACTGCCAAAGGATCTTACAACGGCTATTTCACCCAGACAAAGAAATGGAGCAAGACAGAGCCGTTCTACACTGCTCATCTCGACGAAGATGGCGAGATCTTCTTTCGCAGGCAGCGCGAGGCGACCAGCCTGGCATATTCCGAATCTACAGGAAAAGGCCGCGACTGGTATCTGGAAGCCAGCATCAATTACGACAGGACTTTCAGCGGGCATCACATCGGAGGCCTGATCCTCTACAATCAGTGGAAGCAGCAATACCCGGGTGCGGCAGGTTACACTTATGCAGCAATTCCACGTGGCTACGTCGGTCTCGTCGGTCGTGTGACCTATGACTACAAGAGCAAATATCTGCTCGACTTCAACGTTGGCTACAACGGTTCCGAGAACTTTGCTCCCGGAAAGCGTTACGGACTCTTCCCCGCCGTTTCGGCCGGATGGGTCCTTTCCGAAGAAAAATGGATGAAGGCCTTCAAGCCTCTAAGCTTCCTGAAGGTACGTGCATCAATAGGTCTGGTCGGCAATGATATTGTCAGCGGAAAGGAGCGCTTCTTCTATATGCCTGCCGAGTATAACGCAAACGGCACCGGATACAACTTTGGAACAGGCACCACGACATTGCTGCCCAGCGCGGTGGAAAAGAAGATAGGCAACCCCGACGTCACCTGGGAGAAATCCCTCAAACTGACAGTCGGTGTTGATTACAGATTCTTCAAGAACAGGCTCAGCGGTTCCTTCGACGTATTCAGTGAAAAGAGACGCGACATTCTCTCTACCGTCAATACGACGCCTGTCTTCGTGGCCGTTTCCCTGCCCGTCGTGAACCTCGGAAAAGTGAACAACAGAGGTTTCGAGATCGAACTCGGATGGAAGGACAAGATCGGGAAGAACTTCAACTACAGGATCAAGGCGAACGTTTCCTACGCCCACAACACCATCATCGAAATGGACGAAGTTCCAAGGGAGTATGACTGGCTCGTCCGTACCGGGCTCCCGGTCGGGCAGAACTTCGGTTACGTTTTCGACGGATTTGTCACGAAAGAAGACCTGGTTTCCGGGAAGCTCCCCGATCACCACACCGAGCTTCACGAAGGTGATGCGAAATATAAAGATCTGAACGGCGACGGAAACATCTCCGACGTCGATATGAAGTCCGTCGGTTATTCCATCTACCCCGAACTCAACGGAGGCTTGACCCTGGGATTCGGCTTCAAGGGCTGGGACTTCAGTATGCTTTGGAACGGAGCCGCAATGGTTTCCCGCTACATCAACAACGACCTCCGTATCCCCTTCGGCAAAACCCAGCTCTATCCTCTGCAACGCTGGATTTACGAAGGAAGGTGGACTCCGGAGACTGCCGGCACCGCCACCCTGCCAAGAGTCAGCACCGGTTCCGCGGTGAACAACTTCGAAATGAACAGCACCCTCTGGCTCCGTGACGCATCCTACCTCCGGCTGAGGAATGTCACCCTCAGTTACTCCCTTCCTTCCAAACTGCTGAAGAAGGCCGCCATCAGAGGCGTTCGTTTCCACGTTACGGCGGAGAATCTCTGGACTCTCGATTACTACAAGATCAGCGACCCGGAGAACACCAACCGTTCATATCCTCTTCAGACCACCATTACCGGAGGCATCAATCTATCCTTCTAATCAGAAAACTATGAGAATCAAGAGTATATCAAGTATTGCGCTGCTTACGCTTGCCATCCTCCCGGCTTGCCAGGATTTGAAATTCGGTGACGAATTCCTGTCCAAGGCGCCAGGTGTAGAAGTCGACCTCAATACAGTATACAGCGATGCCTTCTACGCAAGAAGGGCACTATGGGCCGCATATCTGACTCTCCCCTACGGAGTTCCCTGCAACGAGGGAACCTGTATGTCGAACGATATTCTGGAATGCATCACGGACTTGAACCATTCATATCTGGGATATGCTTACAACGGTTCTACAATTTACTACAACGGTTCCGTCACCGCCGATCTGGAGAACACTTCCAACGCAACAAAATACTCCTACACCAGGGAAGACAACTGGAAAGGTATTCGCAGGGCTTGGCTTTTCATCGAGAACGTAGACCGCGTTCCCAATATGGACGACGCTGAAAAAGCCCGCCTGAAGGCAGAAGCCAAGGTGATTATCGCCATCCACTACACACAGTTGTTCCGCCATTTCGGAGGTGTACAGATTATCGATCATTCTTTCGACCCGAACGAGAATCTTTCCATCCCCCGCTCCACGGCGATGGAAACTCTGGACTTCATCGTCAAACTTTTGGACGAAGCCATTCCAGATCTCCCCTGGAACTTTGACGAGGTGCAGATTCTTGAGCAGGATGGCCGTATGACAGCCGCAGGGGCTATGGGCCTCAAGGCGAGGGTTCTCCTTTTCGCCGCAAGTCCCCTCTTCAATTCCGATTCCCCCTATATGGATGGAGAAGCATCCACCAATCTGCTTACCTGGTTCGGCAAATACGATAAAGAGCTCTGGGAAAGAGCATATCAGGCACACAAGGACTTCTTCGATGCACTTTCAACCAACGGAGGATACGGTCTCGTGCAGGCTTCCGGCTCTATGACAGTCCGCCAGGCCTGGCGTAAAGGGTATTTTGAAAGAGCGAATGGAGAAACTCTTATTTCGCACAGGCCGAACAACGGGTTCATCAAATTCAAGAGCAAGGGCGACTGGTGGAACAGGTCTTACTTTTTCGCACAGGCGGCCGGAGATTATGGCATTGCAGGGCCCACTCAGGAACTTGTAGACTGTTTCCCTATGCAGAACGGGCGCAGCATAACGGATCCTGCTTCCGGTTATGATCCCCAGAGACCTTATGACAAAAGGGATCCCCGTCTGTATGAAACAGTTGTCTGCAACGACACGGACTACTGCAACCGCACAGCCTGGGTATATCCTATCACAGGACCTCGCGTCGGATTGGACGCCAAGACAGACTGGGACGACCCCTTCGGAGGATATGCCGACTGGAAAACCGGCTACAGACTTCGCAAGTTCCTTCTGGACGGAGTGGCCGCCCACGCCTGGGATCCTACCGAGCTCGACGGAAAGGAAGTGTCGTGGCCATATCTGCGTCTTCCCGAACTCTACCTTGGTATGGCAGAATGCATTTACCAGACAGGAAGGGGTACGGCGGAAGCCTGCGAGTATATAGACGCCCTCCGCGACAGAGTGGGTGTCGGCCATATAGTTCCCGGAGCTGATTTTATCAACCAGATTCTGAACGAGCGCGTCTGCGAGCTTGCTTTCGAAGAGTGCCGCTGGTTCGATATGGTAAGATACAAACGCGAAGATATTTTCAGGAAGAAACTACATCGCGTAGACATCAAACGTACAGATGCCAAGACGCAGGAATCGAAGGGAACTTATGTATACGATTTCACGCAGGAAGTCGCAAACGGCTACCGTCAGTGGCAAGACAACTTCTCACCCAAATGGTATCTCAGCGCCATCCCAAGCGACGAGGTGCGAAAATCGCACGGCAGTCTTGTTCAGAACCCCGGGTGGTGATCCGTCAATAAAATAGAAAATGATGAAAAGATTATCTATAATATCGCTATTCTTTACGGCCGCCCTGGCGTCCGTGAACATATATGCGCAGGAACTCATTTATCCTGAGAGTTTCGTTCCGGATTCAACGGGGCTCCGTTACGGACATAGCCACGCAATAGCCAGCGTAGATGGAGACGATCTTCCCCTGATTACTTCTATGCGTCCGAGCAACGCAATCGGAGGGCTTCTTCCCGGAGTCACAGGAATATGTGCAAGCGGTTTCAATCAGTCCAGTTCTCTTGTGCTCCGCGGACGCACTTCACGTTTGATTCTGGTAGACGGGGTCGAGCGTTCTCTCGACCAGCTGTCCATCGAAGAAATCGACAAGATAATTGTACTCAAAGACGCTGCCGCCCAGGCTCTTTACGGGATGAAGGCCTCCGGCGGGCTTATCCTTGTCACTACAAAGAGAGGCACCCCCGGAAAAAAGATAAACGTTTCTTTCAAATCCGGAATCGGGACTCCGACCGCCCTTCCAGACTGGGCAGATGCTTCCACCTATGCCACAGCCGTCAATTTTGCCCGCAGGTCGGAGGGTCTTGCCCCTGCCTACACGAAGGATGAAATAGCAGCGTATGCAAGCGGAGCCGCCCCGGAATTCTATCCGAATGTGGACTGGATCAGCGAGACTCTTCGAAAATGGAGCACTACAACTCAGGCCGGCATCAGCGCCAGCGGCGGAGACAATCGCATCAGGTATTATACTCTGCTCAAGTATACCAATATTCAGGGGCTTGTCAAGGAATACGATGCCCAGCCGGAGTATTCTACCCAGCTGACTCATTCCGCACTTAATGTCAGGACGAATCTGGACATAAACATTTCCAGGACGACTTCCGCACACGTCAACCTCTTCGGCAAGATTTATGAGAACAACTCCCCGGGAGCAGTTACGGCCAACTCCATTATGACCCTTCTTTACGCCCTTCCCGCCAATGTGTATCCTATCAAGTATTCTGACGGTGTTTGGGGCGGGCGTTCCGGCTACTCCAGGAATCCGGTTGCACAAACTTCCGACACAGGATACAGCACCAGCCACGTCAGGGCCCTGTACACCGACCTTGCGCTGGACCAGAAGCTGGACTTTATCACTCCGGGGCTCAAAGCTTTCGCCCGCGGCAGCGTCGACATCCTCGCACAGAACAACGATGTAAGAAGCAAGTCTTTCCAATATGAGACCAAGTTCGGAGAACTGAACGTCGTGCCCGGCACAGGGGAGATGTATGTCAACGAAACGAATACCACCAAATATGGAGAAGAAGACTACGACCTGGGCTTCAGTTCTTCCCTTGCCTCGATGACCAGGGGGACCGCAGTATTTGCCGGATTCAACTATCAGAAAGCATTCGGCAGGCAACTGCTGAACGCCGCCGTATTCTACAAGATGAACAATACCATCGGCCTGGGGAAAGGGACTACGTATATCAACCAGGGAGTATATTCATATGCTGACTATTCCTGGAACGACAAACTATCTGCCTCCTTCGCGCTCAGTTATGTAGGCACCAACCGCCTGCCCAAGGGAAGCAGATGGGGCCTGTTCCCGGCATTGAGTCTGGGATGGAAGGTCAGCGACGGGCTCAATCTCAGGGCTTCCGCAGGATTGAACGGCAGCGACAGCGTCACCCAGGACCTGGAGAAATACCAGTTCGGTTCGGGTTCCTCATTCGTATTCTCGAACGATATGGTCAGCTACAGCGGAATGCGTGAAATCCGGCTGCCGAGCGCATATTATTCATATTCGAAAGCGGCGAAGTTCGACATCGGAGCAGACATCACTCTTTGGGATGCTCTTTCTCTTACTGTCGACGGATTCTTTGACAGGTACTACGACCTCCTTGTTAGCGGGGCCAACGAGACTTCGAGTATGATAGGCATTACGCTCACGAATGTTTCCGAAGGAGTTAACGTCTATTATGGATTCGACGCCGGGCTCTATTACAGGAAGAAAGCCGGAGACTGGGAGTTCGACATTGGCGGCAATTTCAATATGGTCAAAAGCCGGGTCGTCGACCAGAACGAAGTATATCGCAAATATGACTATCTGAAACGTACGGGGCGTTCCACCGGACAGTTGTGGGGCTATGAGGTCATCGGTTTCTTCAATTCTGAAGAGGAAATCCAGAACAGCCCCAGACAGACTTTCAGCGAACTTTACCCGGGCGACTACAAGTACAAAGACCAGAACGGAGACGGGATCATTGACGAATACGACGAAGTCCCTCTCGGGGGGAATTCCAGTTTCCCGGAGTTCTATTACGGGCTGGATATCAACTTAAGCTACAGGAACATCGGTTTCCGTGCCAACATCCAGGGACTTTGGAATTACAGTGTAAACCTTTCCACCACAGGTATGCACAGACCGCTTATCAACGGCGCGAATCTCTCTGAATACTATTGGGACAACTGCTGGAAACCCGGGGTGGAATCCGCTATCTATCCCAGGCCTACAATAACCGGCAGTTCGAACAACTACAGGGCGAACAGCGTGTTTATTGCCGACAGGTCATTCGTGAAGCTCAGGAATGTGGAACTCTGGTACAATCTGCCCGGGAAATGGCTGAAGAAAGTAAAGATCGACAACGCCCGCCTGTTCATCAGCGGCCAGAATCTCTTCACGCTGACAAACATCAAAGTCCTCGATCCTGAAGTACTTGATGCCGCCTATCCTTTGTTGATGACATTCCAGACAGGCCTCAGCCTTTCATTCTAAAAAGGAGGAACGATGAAAAAAATATTTGCACTCATAACATTCGGAAGTCTTCTGGCAAGTGCCTGCACTATGCTGGACTACAATGAGTATTCAGGCTACGACAAAAAAGATGTCTACACAAGTTTCGACAGAGTAAAGGCGTCTTTGACAAATATATATGCCTATATCCCATCAGCCTACGGCACGATAGACAACGCGATGCGCGCCGCGGCCTGTGACGAGGCGGTATTTGTCAACCAGCTCAGCGGCATACACAATATGAACAACGGAGGCTGGTCACCGTCGAAGACCTACGATACCTTCTACAATTATTACACAGGCATACGTCAGGTCAATATCTTCCTCGAAGAAACAATGGGCCAGGAGTTCGATGACCTCAAGAATCTCGAGGCATACGACAATTATATGAAGCAGTTCGAGTACTATCCATATGAAGCCCGTTTTCTGCGCGCATATTTCTACTTCGAACTGATGCGGCGTTACAAGGAAGTGCCCGTCATCACTACGGTGCTCACGGCAGAAGAGGCGAACAAACTGGAACGCAACTCCTTCGACGAGGTAGTTAATTTCATCGTGGAGGAATGCGATGTAGCCATCGCAAATCTCCCGGAGAGATACGACAAGCTTCCGAATTCCGAAGTCGGTCGAGCCACAAAGGGCGCAGCGATGGCTCTCAAGGCCAGGACACTGCTGTATGCGGCAAGTCCTCTCTTCAATGAAGACGGAGACAAATCAAAATGGAGGGCCGCTGCAAGAGCCGCCGGCGCCATAATCAACAAGGCATCAAGTTACGGATATGTTCCCCTGCCAAAGCTATCCAATCTCTGGAACAAGAACTACCTCCAGAACAATGAACTCATATTTGGCAGGATGGAGACCCCTTCCAATAGTTTCGAGAGCCAGAATTTTCCTGTAGGCATCAACGGAGGCGGAAGCACCGGGCACTGCCCGACACAGAACCTTGTGGATGCCTTCGAAACCAAGAACGGCAAACCTGTCAAGGATACAGAATACAGCAAGAAGGATCCTTCTTACACAGATGAGGTCGACAGCCACAATCCCTACAGCAACAGGGATCCCAGGCTGCAGGCCACCATCGCCGTCAACAATTCCAGATGGGCATACAATGAGCCTCTGGAAATATGGGAAGGCGGCTTGAGCGGCAAGCCGGTCAGGCTTGCGACACTGACTGGCTACTACCTAAAAAAATACGTGGACGGAGCCACAAGCCTCAGGACTGGCAGCGTTTCCAAAAAGAACCACGTCTGGAATTATTTCCGCTATTCGGAAGTGCTTCTGAATTACGCAGAGGCTATGGTCGAGGCATACAACGATTATGAATACAAGAATCCCCCCTCCCTACCGCTGAGTGCGAGGGAAGCCGTGAACCTGATACGCAAACGTGAAGGAGTAGGCATGCCGGAATTCGATGCCGGAATGACCGTGGCGCAGTTCAAGGCAAAACTCAGGAACGAGAGAATGGTCGAACTCGCATTCGAAGATCATCGCTTCTGGGATATCCGCAGATGGAAAATCGCAGACAGCACCTCAGACATCTACGGTGTGAAGGTCACAAAGAAAGACGATGTATTCACATATGAGAGATTCCTGGTGGAATCCAGAGTCTGGGACGACAAGATGTACCTGTACCCTATTCCCGATACAGAATTGAACAAAAACCCGCTCCTCGGGCAGAATCCAGATTGGTAACAGCATTATGAAAAAGACGATGATTCATATTTCAAGCATTATTCTTGCCGGCATTATGGCTGCTGTCACGCCTTCCTGTATGGCCGACCAGCCCAGTTTTGCAGTAGATTACGAAGAGCCGGACGACTCGGGAGAAACAGACCCTCAGGAAGAGCTGAGGACAGATTTTGTCAGTTATTACATAGATTCCGTGAATGGCAGCGACATCAACGACGGAACCTCCCGGGACAAAGCCTGGAAAAGCCTTTCCAAAGCGAAGAGCCTGAATCTCCTTCCCGGAGACCAAGTCCTTCTCAAGAGAGGATGCACCTTCAACGAAACTCTCCAGGTTTCAAACGCTCTCGGAACTGCCAGCCAGCCAGTAACAATTGCAGCGTTCGGCAGCGGAGACAAACCGAAGATAGTCGCTCCGGACGGTTCGCAGTATGCAGTGCAGATCAAGAACTGCAGTTATATAACCATAGAGAATCTGGATGTCAGCAACCACGGCTCGGACCCCGAAATGTGGGACCGCGTAGGATTCAATGTCCATCTCGACAACTACGGCATCGCCCACAATACAGTAATCAGGGGCATAGACATCCACGACGTCAATGGAAGATTATGGAAAGGTGAAGGCGCCGGCGTCGCACTACGCTTCACTATGACCAAGACACGCATCAACTACTGGGACGGGATAACTGTTGAAGGATGTACAATCCGAGACTGCTCACGAAACGGCATCGGATTCCAGGGCAACCACGGAAGAGATGCCTGGTATCCGCACAAGCGTGTCGTCATCCGTGAAAACCTCATTGAAAGAGTACCCGGAGACGGTATTGTGGTAGGAGAGTGTGACGGAGCTCTTGTGGAATACAATGTCGTGCGGGACTGCACGGATCCCTGGGGCGACAATCACAATGCATCTGCAGGCATCTGGCCCTGGTCTTCGGACAACACCGTAATTCAGTTCAACGAGTCGTCCGGGCAGACAACCACCTGGGATGCACAGGGATACGACGCAGACTACAACTGCCAGAATACTACAATCCGCTACAATTACAGTCACGACAACAAAGGCGGCTTCATTTTGATTTGCAACGATGGCAACGCGATGAACTCCTACAGTATAGGTAACAAAGGTACGAGAGTATACGGCAATGTGAGTTACAACGACGGCACCCGTACCGAGAAAAGGGCCAAGGACAAAATATGGTTCTCTCCAAGCATCCACGTTTCCGGGCCGGTAGAAGACTGTCTGGTATACCACAACATTCTTTACGTATGCAAGCGTACTGTAAAAGACCAGGACAAGCGTTTCTACTATGGCAATTCCTGGTACGGCGAGCCGAAGAGCGTGTCCCTTGAGAACAATGTTTTCTACAGCGAGAATACCGACTCCGCTTTCGAACGCTCCGGGAAAGGCGGCGATGTCCTGAACAATAACTGGTATATGGGCATCAACAGCGCTTCGCTGATTTCGGCCGGAGACCAAAACGCCAGAGGAACCAACGCGGCCTTCCAGAAGATTCTGGACGGTGCATCCTCTCCAAAACAAGCCATTACGGACGCTTTCCTCATAACAAAGAAAACTGCGACTGCAACAATAACTACAGTCGACAAAACGAAGATTGACATTTTTTTCAATTAATACACTAATCTACATTTATTATGAAACTAAATCATCTGTTTATCGTTCTCCTTGCGGGCAGCGCCATCCTGGCGGGCTGTAAAAAGGATGAACCTAAGGAAGAAACGAAGAAAGATGCCCTGATTACTTTCACCGCGAAATACGGGGAAACAATCGAAGGCGTCGCAAAGCCTGAAAAGGCCGTTCTCACCATCGACAACGCAAAAGTTGATGTTGTCGACGGAAAATTCAATGCTGAAATTCTCGGCGAGACAGAGACTCATCTTGTTGCTGCATACAACGAGGTTGCCGGTGTCACTATGGACAACGGTGTCCTGTCTTTGGGTGCAGAAGGGGCACAACTCCCTTCCGCAGACTGGATGTTTGCCTATGCTGAAAACAAGAAGCTGACCAAAGCCAGCACTTCCCTCAGTGTTACCCTCAAACAGCAGACCAAACAAATCAATGTGATCGTACGCTCTCTTGGAGGCAAGAGCAACAACATCAGCGAAGCCACCGCTGAACTGACCGGGGTTGCAGCACAGAAAGACATTCTCAACAATGTCTACAAGGCTCCCGCAAGTGCTTCTGCAAAACTTCCAGAAGGCAACCGCCCCGGTTCTTTCTACGGACTGGTAAGGGTTCTCGGTTTTATACCCAACTCAGAGAGTGCTCTCAAGCTCAACTTCACCTACACCGACGGCACCACCAGTACTACTACCGTCGATATCAGTGCGAATGCTGAACAGTTCAACGAGGACAAGACCGTCATCGAAGTAATTTCCGTCAGTATCGTCAACCTCGGCACCGCCGAAGAGACCTTCTCTTCCGAGATTACCAGCAACGGAACTCTCGAGAATATCGACAACTCCTCATCTGCTCCTGCCGGTGACAAGAAAATCACCATCAATTGGCCCAGCTACAATACTGCAGACAATGTCGAAATACTTGCCGGAGGTCTCTCTTACTTCGGAGCACTCGGCGAAGCCACAGAAGCAGGACAGACCACAACCAATGGCTTTGCTTCTCTCCCTGCTGCCGACCAGATTGAAGAAATCGCAATCTATCTTGGCACTGAAAGGCTTCTGGCACCCGCAGGATACTTTGAATATGCCGACGGCGTGGTCACTATGACCGACTGCAAACTTGTATACAAGAGTGAGCATCTCAGCGATGAATACATTACAGCCGACGGCACATTCGTGCAGACTGCCGACCTTGCCGTCCCCATCGGATTCAAACCGCTCCACGCAGCCGACACTTCCAAGTTCACCGGCACCTATGACGGATATGGGCACGCAATCACCGGTTTAAACACTACCGAGCCCGCAGATTACACAGGTGTCTTCGCAAAGAACTACGGTACCGTCAAGAACCTCACCGTTAAAGAGTCCAGGATTGTTGCCGGAGGATTTACCGGATCAATCGCAGGCAGAAACTATAAAGATATCATCAACTGCGAAAGCAGCGCCGAGATTGTCTTCACTGCAAAGAAGAACTTTGTCGGAGGTATCACCGGACATAGCGAAGGTGGTGTCATTTCCGGATGCAAATTCAGCGGCTCCATTATCGACAAGGAATTAAAGAGTTCCTGGATCGGTGGCATTACAGGCGGTATCTACTTCAGCGGAGTCATCGAGAATTGCCTGAACACAGGTTACATCGAGACCAGTGCAGGCGGTTGCGGCGGCATTGTCGGACGCAACCAGGGCAACATATACGCTTGCAAGAATACTGCAGATCTGGTTCTTAACAACGGTACTCAGACTGCCGGCAACGGCGGTGTCATTGGCATTATGAACCACGCGACCGGTCACGAGGATTGCGGTAACGCCTATGCTTGCGTGAACACTGGAAACATTACCGGAACACAATATTTCGGCGGTGTTGTTGGCGTACTGTCCCAGACAAAAGATCAGGCCGGATGCAACTTGGTAGCCTGCTACAACACAGGTATCCTCATCGACGCTGCTGGCGCCGGCCTCGTCGGGAAAGCAGCCGGATGGCTTGCAGGACGCAACCAGCAGGGCTACATCAAATATTGCTATACCGTTTCTGAAGGACAGCCCAAGACCTCCAACGGCGTATTCGGCAATGGGAACATCGACCTCGTCGATGTGCAGAAATTCGATGGCACAACCCCCGCCTGGCCCGATGCCGACAACACCAAGAGCTGGGGTGTCTGGACAGAAGGCTGCACAGTAACAGATGGATACTACTGGAAGAGCCTCGGCTCAGCAACCGAAAAAGCTTACCCCAAACTCTACTGGGAAGAATAACCCGGTAAACTATGAATGCGCCCTCCGGATTGAACAAGGTTTTGAGCCCTTCCGGAGGGCGTTTTTATAAATCAACTTACAATGAATGCAAGATTGCCCATAATAGCAGGTTTGCTGATGCTCCCGGCCATATTGTATGCAGAGAGTTTCGAGACTCTGCGCTCGATGGCGGACAATGGCTCGCCGGAAATTGTAGATATTCTTTCCACATACTCCTTTGCGGAAGATGTCACGGAAAGGCTGGCCACAAGCATTACAGAAGACCTTTTCATTGACGGAGTCATAGTAGGATGCGGCTCAAGCAGAGGTACAAATACCGAAATAGGCTGGCAGCAAGGTTCCCGTTCTGTCTCTGCTATCAGCAGCAGGGTGGCCTATATCGAAAGCCCGGATGGAAGATATGGTTTCAAACTCTTCTTCGACCACGGCAAAGACGCTTCTTCATTGAAGTTGTTCGGCAATACCAGGCTGAACCTTAAAGGAAGCACTATTTATAAAGAAGGTGCTTGCTACACAATATCCGGACTTACAAAAGAAAACATAGTCAGATCAGGCAAGCCTTCTGAAGCAGCTCCGGGAAAAATACGGACAATCGCTGAACTCACAGATGACGACCTGAACACTTTCGTAACCATAAAGGACTGCGAATTTGTCAGCAAGAACGGTGCTTACCTCAACGTTTGGGAGCTCCCCTTGATAAGCGGAGAAACCAACCGTGGAATAGGTGCCGGATGGATGGACAGCTGGAGGAGACTGATTGTAGACAAAAACGGCAGGTCGATATATATCGGCTTGAACAGCAGGGTGCCGGGCAGACGCACAGGCAGTGGCGTTCCGCAAGGCAGCGGCAGCATCAGCGGCATCCTGACTTCAACCTATATGCCCCGATATGGCAAGGTCTCCGAATACACCATACGTCCTCTGACTCTTGACGATATTGTGTTCGACTCCCCTGCCTTGTATAAAACGATTGCGGTATGGGACTGGAACGACGACAGCGAAACCCTGGGCAATGCCGGAAAGGGTGCAGGCATTCTCAGTACCGATGTTCCGGGCAAGACCGGAAGATATTTCGACTACGACAATACAACTGTTGAAAAGCAGGGAAGAGTGGACGGAGGCGCCCTCGCTATCGATGCGAAGCTTTGCGACTGGTGGGACTGGAGCAAAGATGAAGGGCGTTCCCTTTGCATAGAGTTTTCTACAGAGGGAATCAGCGGCGAAGAATTATATCTGGCATACAGTTTCTGTTCCGGACGGGAAAGTATGCAGACATCGACTTTTTACCCTGCCTGGTGGCAGGTATCCTTTTCGACCGACGGCAAAAACTACACTGTCGTACCGGGACACGTTGCCAATATGAGAAGTCTGCCTTACGCAATGAGAGGGAACTATGAAGGGCATCTCTATGAAACCACGGCAGAATCCGGTATCGGTTATACCGAACACGTCTGCTTCCTTCCCAAGGGACTTTTCGGACAACGGAAGGTCACAGTAAGAATATCTCCCGCCTGCAAGATTGCCGGGAATCTGTCATATCTGCACAGGGACAATTCTGAGATCTGTGAAGACTCCTCTGAAATGTGTTATGTAAACTTCGGGGAAATCCTCGTAAAATACCGTCAGTTATGAGTTTGCTATCCATACTTGCTTCGGCCGTCATAGCGGCGGCTTCGACAATGAGCCCATCCGGCCTGGTTTCACGCGCGGACGGAGGCCTTGAAATGGCCGTCAGATGGACGGACCTTAAAGGAACGGATCACATATCGACAATGACCTCCACCGGAGAGTCGGACTGGACTTATCCCAGGAATGTGGTTTCCGGGAATATCAGCGGAGGCTCTTTGTTCGTTACTCCCGATGGTTCACTTCATCTCTTTTACTCTCTCGACGGTGTGGCATCACACTCCGTTCTTTCCGGCAGACGCTGGAGCAAGCCGCAAAGCATCGGGAAAGGTCTCGTGAACAGTGCCCCGGTCATTGCCGGGAATGGGAACTGGGTGCTTGCAGCCGACAGTGCAGACGGAGCCTTCACCTTCGTTTCGAAGGATAACGGGAAAAGCTGGACTAAATCAAAAAACAAAGTGAAAGTTCCGCAGAAGACAGATACCACAGCAAGAAATCCCAAATTGTTCATTGCTCCGGACGGGAGTGTTAAAATGGCCGTACAGGGGTTCAGGACAGCGTTCTGCTACTATGCCTCATCTCTTGACGGAGGGCTTACTTGGGATCTTCCGAAACGGATGATAATGAGTCCGGACAGAGACTTTGCTGTTGCGCAGGTACCACAGGGTCGTGTAGTTTTAATTAAGAACTGCCGCATCGACGAAGTTGAATTCACACGCGATGATGAACTCTATGCATATATCTCCGCGAATGGCGGAGAAAGCTGGCGCAAGGGCATAAAAGTATCCGGGCAGAAGTTCTCCACCAATCCTGTCTGCTGTGTAGATGAAGAAGGCAAGATTTATATCGCATACAGGCATCAGTATCAGCGGAGCTGCAAGATTGAACTGGTGGTTCTGGAAAACGGAAAAGCAGGCGCGCCCGTTACTCTTGCCAGTGCCGGAAAAGCCGAAAAGGGTTATCTGAGGAGTGTCGGCGGCCTGCTCACCCCAAAGAGTCATTGGGCCAAAGAAGAGGTTAAGTTAGTGTCATATAATACATTACGCTCACAGTGGTCCGGCGGCCGTGCCAAATGGCTGCCCCGTTTTGAGACTATCTGCGAGCATCTTGCACAATTCGACGGCGATTTCATCGGGATGCAGGAGACGTCCAAGAGCGACATCGATGACTTCAAGGAGGTCCTGAAAGACTACGATTACATCGCCATCACTCCAGAGATTATGGGCCCCTCCGTAAGCCCGGAGAGAGAAAGCAGCGAGTTGCCTCTGTGGTGGCGAAGAAGCCGTTTCGATCTTGTCAAGAAAGGATGGCTCGAGTTCAACATCGTGAATGATGTGAAATGCGGAGCGAACTCCAGCGCCGAATCCTGGGGCAACGGCCAGGACCCCAACAAATCGATGATCTGGGGTATCTTCTATGACAAGCAGACGAAGAAGAAATTCTGCGTTATGAACCTGCACCTTCCTACCAGAAGCGAGCCGTCCAAACTTGCTACCGCCAAAATGGTTGCAGAGGAAGCGGCAAGAGTCGCAGAAGGCCTGCCGGTATTCATCACAGGAGACTTCAATCTGACCGAGAAAGGCTTCTCTTTCATCTACCTGGAAGAAGATGTCGAGTATCTCAAGGATGCCGGCCTTGCCCTTGATGACAAAGACCGCAAATGGTGGGACTATTATTCCGGGGCCGGACTGGTGTTGCCTGTGGAAAAGAAAACGAGAGATTCGCGTCACGTAGATCATATCCTCTACACACCCGCATCCGCAAAGCCTGTAAGATGGGAGACTGAAATACATCCAGGATCGAATGGCGCCCCCGGATCAGACCATTTACCAATTGTAGTTACTTTCAGATATGCGAACTAAATACATTATACTAATGCTTGCCTGCACTGCGATGTGCATCTGGGCTCATCGGTCTCGAGAGCGACAATGAGTCATTCTACAAATGGGCGGATCTTAAAGAACGATTATTATCATACATTCCCAAATGAAAGCAATACAACTAATTGTCATCACTGCAGCCATTGCATTTGCTTCTGCCTGCAAGGACGCCACCGTGCCGGTCGCCATTATCCCGGAGCCGGACAGTATCAGCATTGGAGAGGATTGTTTCAAGGTGGCGGGAGCCCCATCCATAGTAGGAGACAATATCCCTGCCAGCGCAGTAGAAGCAATCAAGGACTTTTCAAACCATCTGCAGACCGTTACCGGAAAACCCATCCGGAAGAATGCTCCGGCTTTCTCTTATAAGCTGGACGAAAAACTTGCGCCTGAGGCTTATACAATAGAAATCAACAGAAAGGGTGCAAACATAAGCGCATCCGATCTCAACGGATTCCTTTATGCTATCCAGTCGGTGAAACAGATGTTGCCCACGGCTGTATACGGCAATACGGCATCCAAAGAGAAATGGATTCTTCCTGCAGTCAGAATTCAGGACGGGCCGCGCTTTGCATACCGCGGACTGATGCTTGACAGCAGCCGGCATTTCATCCCTGCCGAAGAGGTGTATAAAATAATCGACCTGATGCTTGTCCATAAGATGAACCGTCTTCACTGGCACCTTACCGACGATCAGGGATGGCGTATAGAGAGTAAAAAATATCCCCGCCTGACCGAAATCGGGGCTTGGAGAAACGGTACGGAGATTCAGCGCAGGAAAGTAGCTGACGGTATTCGATATGGAGGTTTTTATACTCAGGATCAGCTTCGTGCAATAGTAAAGTATGCTGCTGCCCGAGGGATCACCATCGTTCCCGAGATTGATATCCCGGGGCATACTACAGCGGCCGTTGCCTCTTATCCCGAACTTGGCTGCAGTGGCAAACAGGTAGAAGTGCGCCAGTTATGGGGTATCAGCGAAGACGTGCTATGCCCAGGCAAAGAAAGCACCTTCGAATTTCTGGAAGGCATACTGACGGAACTTATGGATATCTTCCCTTCGGAATATATCCATATAGGAGGTGACGAGTGCCCGAAGCAGAGTTGGGAGAACTGCCCCCGCTGCCAGGCAAGGATCCGCCGACTCGGCCTGAAAGACAAAGACGGATTTATGGCCGAGCACTACCTTCAGAACTATGTAACCGCACGTGTGCAGAAGATTATCAACGACCACGGACGCAAGATCATCGGCTGGGACGAGATCCTGGAAGGTGAACTTGCGGAAGGCGCGACAGTTATGTCGTGGCGTGGCACGAAAGGCGGCATCGAGGCCATCGGCAAAGGATTCGATGTTATTATGAGTCCTAACAACTATTGCTATATCAATTACTTCCAGACAAAAGAGCGCGACAAGGAGCCTCGCCGAAACGGCCGTTATCTCCCTATCGAGAAGGTATACGGTTATGAGCCGTCCGAAGGCATTCCAGAAGACGGAATGGGCTATGTTCTTGGCGTCCAGTGCAATCTCTGGGGCGAATTCCTGCCGGACACCACACACTTGGAGTACCAGTTGCTCCCGCGAATGAGCGCATTCAGCGAAGTCGCGTGGTGCCGGAAGGATAATAAGGATTACGGACGTTTCCTGACTTCACTCGAACATATGACAGGCATATACAAGGCCCTCGATTTCGTCTACTGCCGCTACCTGTGGGGGTATGTGGGTCTTCCAGGCCACGAACTGCCTGCACGGAGCAAGGAAGAGCTGGACACCCTGAACTATCATAAGGTCCCTTATATGGAGTACTAGCGTCCTGCTTCAACGAGTAATCCTTATGCAGTCTATGACTGCCGGGATCTCTGCCGAAGGAGAAGATATCTCCACAAGGTTGTCTCCACGCCTGAGATTCACGACAGCGGCTGCTTCGGAGTAGCCGCTGCCTGCTTTAAGTTTGATGCCTTGCGAAACGCCGTTGACGGTCAGGACCGCCTCGCAGTCGGCATCGGAACGGTAGCGCAGTTCCAGGGTGTGCTTCCCTCCCCTGCGGCGGTGCAGGTTGCGCCATTGCAAGCAGTTCTCTTCCGATCCGCCCAAGCCCTTCACGACCGCTCCGCAGGACGCCCCTTCCATCTGCACGTATTTTCCTCCGCCTAGCCCTATGTCGTTGTAGGCGGGGATGTATCCCCACTCCGCCTCGTAGACGGACTGTTCCAGCCTGTGCTTTCCCTTGACCGACAGTATTCTGGCATAGTGGGCGGGCACTTCCATGCGGATGCCCTGTGAGCTTCCAATATCCTCCCGGCGGACCAGGTCGCGCAGCGCAATGTCTCCCTTGAACCCGAGGATTTCTGCGGGGACGTCGAAGATCACCGCTTCCTCGGAAGGATTGTAAAGCGCGACGGCCCGTTCATGCCCGCGGAGGGTCTTGACGTCCTTCACGAACACGTACCCGTTCCCTTCGTGCTGAACCACATGCGGCTGCAGCCCGAGGGGATCCTGATTGACTGCGACAAGTTCGGGATTGGTGACGAGGGCGCGGGTATCTTCCGGCAGATACGCCAGGTCGCAGCCTATCATCAACGGGGAGCTCATGATGCACCACAGTCCGAAATGGGCTTCCTCCTCTGCGAAGGTCATTCCGTTGCCCCGACGCAGCATTGAAGGTCTGCCGGCATATCCGACCACCAGCATATCCATGTCGTTGTATCTGCCGCCTCCGGCATAAGCGGAAAGGTACATGTTCATTCCCATTATGTATGTGACGAAATGCCATCCCGGAGCGATGTCGCCGCTGATGCGCCAGGAGTCTCCAGCTTGGTTCACCCAGGTTCCGGGGTAGTGCCAGCGGCAGATATTCACTTCCACAGGATGGGTGGAAACGCTGTCTATCACCTCGCGTATGCGCATATACCTCTCTTTCGTATCGAGCTTCAGGTGCTTGCCTCCGCAGAAATCTATCTTGATGAAATCAAAATTCCAGTCGTTGAAGTACACCTGGGCATCCTGGGCTTCATGGCCCCAGAATCCTGCCCCGAAACCGTAGAAATCGTCATTGTATCCGCTTCCGCAGGTGTTGTCGCCGGCATCGCTGTAGATGCCGGCCTTGAGTCCAAGGGAATGGATATGGTCAACGACCGGCCTCATGCCTCCGGGGAAACGCACAGGATTCTCGCTCATTCTGCCGTTTTCGCCGCGCGGGCCGAAATATCCGTCATCTATATTTATATGGTCGTAACCTGCCGCAGCGAGCCCGGTAGAGACCATAAGGTCCGCCTGCTGCATGATGAGAGTGTCGGAAATGTCGGTCATGAAAGCATTCCAACTGCTCCAGCCCATTGCGGGTGGTGTCACGGCCGTGGGAGCCTGCGTACAGGCGGCTGCAAGTACGAAGGCTGTCAGGTACAGAGTTTTGCGCATATTACTGTGGTTTGAAAATCTGGCGGTTGACTATCGAACGGCCCAGCGTCAGTGCGTCAGCATATTCAAGGTCGTCGCCGAAGCCAAGGCCTCGGGCGAGGGTGGAAATGCGTGCGGCAAGGCCGGAGATCTTCCTGTAAAGATAGAAAGATGTCGTCTCCCCTTCCACGTCACCGCTGAGGGCGAGGATGACTTCAGTCGGAACTTCAGCTTTCTGCAGTCGCTCCACGAGGCGGTCGATGCTGAGGTCGCCGGGGCCTATCCCGTTTATCGGCGAAATGATTCCTCCGAGCACATGGTATACGCCGTGATACTGGCCGGTCGCCTCTATGCTCATCACGTCGCGCACGCTTTCCACCACGCAGATGATGCCGTGGTCCCGCCTGTTGTCCGAGCAGATGCCGCAGATGTCCTCGTCCGCAATCATGTTGCATTCCTTGCAATAGTGGACTTTGGTGGCCAGATCGTCTATCGCCGTGGCAAAATGGTGCACGTTCTCGGCAGGCTGGCGCAGCAAGTGGAGGGCGAGCCGGAGGGCGGTTCTCGAGCCCACGCCGGGCAGCGAGCTTATGGCCTCTACGGCTTCCTGAAGTACTTTGGAAGGATATTCATTCATATTTATATGCAAAAATAAGCAAAAAAAAATTTTTTTGCTTATTTTTGCGGGCTGACTTGTCCGTGACGTCAGCTAACCCGTAAATATTAACCCTTCCAGCGCCTAAGGGGCGCCGGGAACATAATTGGAAGTGGAATGATCAGCATTTTCTACAGGCAAGGAGCTGACATTAACGTAAGCCAGCACGAAACGGATTTTGCCAAGCTGGGCAAAGAGAACGTGTTATGGATAGATCTCCTGTCTCCAACGGGAGATGAAAAGCGTGCTACTGAAGCATTTCTCGGCACCGAGATCCAAAGCCGCGCGACGGCCGAAGAGATTGAGAGTTCATCCCGTTTCTCTGAAAACGACGTGGCGATTTTCGCCAATACAAACTTTCTCTCGCCAGCCGATGACGAGATGGCAATCGACCCTGTTTCTTTCACTCTGGCAGGAGATGTGCTTACTACCTTGCGCGAAATTCCGCTGCGATCCTTTACATCGCTGCAGCGCCGCATCCAGGCACGTCCTGCCCAATTCAAAAGCGGATGGACAGTATTCCTGTTCATCATGGACCAGCGTGTCGACCTTGATGCCGATATCATCGAGTTGATGTCCAAGGAAACCTCGCAGTTCAGCAAACGCATCAACCAGAAAGAAGATATCAACGAGGACTTCCTCCTGGACATCAATCAGTTACAGGAGAATGCAATGTTCGTCCGCGAGAATATCGTGGATAAACAGCGTTTGATTACCAATCTTTTGAAGAGCGGGCGCACACCTGATGTGTACGATGCGAAACTGAATGTGCTGCTGCAGGATATCGGTTCGCTCATCAACCATACGAATTTCACGTTCGAAAGGCTTGAATACCTGCAGGATACAGTGTTGGGAATCATCAATCTCGACCAGAACAGCATAATGAAAATCTTCACTTTCATTTCGTTGCTCCTGATGCCTGCAACACTGGTGGCCAGTTTCTACGGAATGAATGTGAAACTGCCTCTGGATGGCTTGCGCTGGGCTTGGGTTATCCTGCTCGCCGTTATGGCTGCAATCGTCTTTACCGCATGGTGGATATTCCACCGGAAGAAGATGCTGTAGTCCCTACATCAGCAGGGCCGACACGTCGCGGCCGCGGGAGAGTTCCTTGCGGATGCGGGTGGAGGAGAGGTTTACCAGCGGAGCATTAATCAAAGTTACGTGGCATCCAATATGGCGTTTGCGGCAGTGCTCGCGAAGTACATCCAGCAGAGCCTCGGAATCATAGCCTGGACGCGGATAAACCGCGATTTCATATTCAGACAGTATACGCCTTGAACAGCGCCACCTGGGTAGTCCCTCAAGATTGTCCGCACCCATGACAAGTGTGAAAGTATTGTCCGGCTCGCGCGCCTTCAGGGCGTCCAGGGTCCTTATGGTATAATTCGGGGGATCCATCCCAAGCTCTATGTCATCTACGCGAACTTTGAGAGAAGGGTATCTTGCCACTGCCGCACATGCCGCCTCGTAACGCCTGCGGGCGTTCATCGCCTTGGACGGGTCCTTGAATGGATTCTGGGGAGATACTATCAGATAGGTGCAGTCGAACCCGCCATCCCCGGTCAAATATTCGAGGATGGCCTTATGCCCTATATGCAGAGGATCGAAGGATCCGGGATAGACCGCGATTCTCATTTCGACAGGAAATCATCGACAACCTTTTCTGCATCCGCAAAAGCAGTTGAAAGATCGTCATTTACAAGCACATAATCAAATTTATCTTCGTATGTAAGTTCCTCAGAAGCCTTTGCGACGCGCTCTTCGATTGCCTCCATGGTATCGGTTCCGCGACCGATAAGGCGCTGCCTGAGAACCTCTACGGACGGAGCCTTGATGAACACGGAGAGAGCGGCATCGCCGAAGTATTTCTTGAGATTGACTCCTCCTTTCACATCCACGTCGAAGATGATTACATGACCCTTCGCCCAGATGCGTTCCACCTCACTTTTCAAAGTTCCATAATAACGGCCGGCATAAACCTGTTCGTACTCGACAAAAGCGTCTTCCTCGATGCGGCGGCGGAATTCCTCAACAGAGAGAAAATAATACTCGACCCCGTCCTGCTCCGTTCCGCGAGGGGGCCTGGATGTAGCAGAGACCGAGAATTCCATCTCCGGATGCAGCCCTAAAATATGATTCACGACGGTGCTTTTCCCCGAACCGGAGGGGGCCGAAAAGATGACTACTTTGTTGCTCATTACAAGAAATGTTTCCACAAAGTTAGCAAAATCTCAAAAATCACAATCCAATTGCCAAAAATCAAATATCAGACAGAGGTCAAAATTTGCAGTTCAGCCAGATTCTCAGTAATTTTGTTGACTTGAAATAGAAGTGTAATATTCAAAACATAATAATGGCACAAGTCGTAATCATGCCCAAACAGGGCCAGTCAGTGGAGAGCTGCATAGTCTCCGAATTCAAGAAGAAAGTTGGTGACAGCGTCAAAGTAGGCGATATCCTTTTCGGATACGAAACAGACAAGGCCACCTTTGAAGAAGAATCCCAGGTAGAGGGTACCGTTCTCGCCATTTTCTATAAAGACGGCGATGAGATTCCCGTTCTGCAGAACGTTATGGTGATCGGTCAGCCCGGCGAGTCTTTCGCCGAATTTGCGCCGGCAGGCGTTCAGGAGAGGAGTGATTCCTCTTCAGCCGTCTCGCATCCGCTCGACCCCACCACTCCGCAAAGCGGAGCGGTCCCCCCTCTTAGCGTGCCGAGGGTGGCAGCGGCTTCAGAGGAAACCTCCTCTCCTTCCGCTCCAGTCAACGCCGTTCCCGGGGCACCCGCATCTCCGCGTGCACGTAAACTTGCCGAAGAGAAGAGCGTCAACCTGGACGCAGTCGCCGGCAGCGGCCCTCACGGACGCATCATCGCACGTGACGTCGAGGCTGCAGCCGCTGCACAGGGCAAACTCAGCGGCCTCGCAAAGGCGAAGATGGCCGAAGGCGGACTGGTGGCCGGAGAAGGCAGCGGACTTGCAGGCACCGTCAAGGGCGGCGACCTCAAGACCTGGAAGGCAAATCACACCGATATCGCCGGAGAAGGCGAAGAATTCGAAGTAGTGAAGATGAGCAACATGCGCAAACTCATTGCAAAGAGTATGTACAATTCACTGCAGAATTCTGCACAGCTCACCCACATGCTCGGAGCCGACGCCCGCAGGATACAGGCTCTACGCAAGAAGGCGAAGAAGGCCCTCGAAGAAGGCAGGATCGATGCGAACATCACCATCAACGACTTTGTATGCTTCGCAGTAATCAAAGCCCTGCAGAAATTCCCGAACATCAACTCGCACTGCCTCGGCGATGCCATGCGCATCTTCAAGACCGTCAACCTCGGTTGCGCTGTCGATACGGAGCGTGGCCTGATGGTTCCCGTAATCAAGAATGCCGACGAACTCAATATCATAGGCCTCAGCAAGGAACTGAAGAAAGCAGCCGATGCCTGCAAGAAGGGTTCTTTCAACCCTGATCTTCTTGCCAGCGAAGCCGGAAGCTTCACTGTTTCCAACCTCGGCGGATACGGAGTCGAGTGGTTCACCCCCATCATCAACGTTCCCCAGAGCGCCATCCTCGGGGTCGGAACAATCGTCGCAAGGCCAAAGGACCTCGGCGCAGGAGTCTATGCATTCGTGCCTTATCTCGGCCTCAGCCTTACTTACGACCACCGTGCAATCGATGGCGGCGAAGCAACCCGTTTCTTGAAACAGGTTGCTACGGAGATCGAGACACTTGAGGTAGAGTTCTAGATTCCTCCGGAATGACAATAAAACTACCGGAATAGCAATAAAACTTAGTAACAAATATATGGAACAGATTTTTGATTTAGCGATCATCGGCGGAGGCCCGGGCGGCTATGTGGCTGCAGAGAGGGCCGGAGCCGAGGGTCTCAGCACAGTGCTGTTCGAACGCAAGAACCTGGGCGGTGTCTGCCTCAACGAAGGTTGCATCCCCACCAAGACCCTGCTCTACAGCGCCAAGGTCTACAATTATGCAAAGGAAGGCGACCACTACGGCGTGTACACCGAGAACCCTTCATTCAAGTACGAAGAGATCGTAGCCCGCAAGAACAAGGTAGTCAAGAAACTCGTCGCCGGCGTCAAGGCCGCGATGAAAGCTAACAAGGTCAACGTAGTTGCCGAAGAGGCCGTAATCGAAGGCCGCGGAGCGGAAGGCATCACCATCAAGTCTGCAGGAGAAACCTACACCGCGAAGAACCTTCTCATCTGCACAGGTTCAGAAGCAGCCGTTCCTCCTTTCCCCGGCCTTAAAGAAGCAGGCGACGTTATCGTTACAAACCGTGAAATCCTCGCCCTTGAAGAACAGCCCAAGGAACTTGTGGTCATCGGCGGAGGTGTTATCGGAATGGAATTCGCAGCATTTTACAGCACCCTCGGAACGAAGGTGACAGTAGTGGAGATGCTTCCCAAGATCCTCGGCCCCCTCGATGACGAAATCAGCTCTATGCTCCAGAAGACCTACGAGAAGCGCGGAATCAACTTCTGCCTCAAGTGCAAGGTCACTGGAATCGAAGGCAATACTGTAGTCTATGAAGACCCCGAAGGAAAGGTACAGCGAGTCTCCGGCGACAAGATACTCGTCAGCGTCGGCCGCCGTGCGAACCTGCAGGGCTTCGGCCTCGAAAATCTCGGCGTTGAACTCGCCCTCAACCCTGCCGGCCGTCCTTACGGCATCAAGGTGGACGAGCATATGCGTACCAACATCCCCGGCGTATACGCGGCAGGTGACGTGACTGGATTCTCCATGCTTGCCCACACCGCATCCCGCGAAGGAGAAGTCGCAGTTAACAATATTCTCGGCAAGAAGGACCATATGCGATACAACGCAATCCCAGGTGTGGTCTACACCAATCCGGAAGTGGCCGGCACAGGAATCACCGAAGAAGAGGCCAAGAAGAAGGGCATCGATTACAAAGTAGTCAAGCTCCCTATGGCTTATTCCGGGCGCTTCGTAGCAGAAAACGAGCGCGGAGATGGCATCTGCAAGATTATCGTCGGCGCCAAATACCACGAGGTACTCGGCGTACACATGATGGGTAATCCCTGCTCCGAGATCATCAACGCTGCCTGCATCGCAATCGAGCAGGAAATGACGCTCGAGCAGCTCAAAGAGGTCGTATTCCCTCACCCCACAGTATCTGAAATCATCAAAGAAACAGCATTCACAATCAAATAAGCCATGCCTAAATCACTTTATATCGATCCCGAAGTCACCCTCCGCCCCCAGGAGCACGAGATCAAATTCCCCAAGATTCCCGTAATGCAGTACAAGAAGACTGTAAAGGAAGAACTAAAAGAGGGCAATTTCAGCAAGGAAGACCTGCTGCACATCTACCGCGACATGTTCACCATCCGCGAGTTCGAGACCATGCTCAACCTGGTCAAGACCACGGGCGGCTACAACGGAGTAGAATACAATAACCCGGGTCCTGCACACCTTTCCGCAGGCCAGGAAGCCGCAGCCGTAGGTATGGCTTACAACCTCGACACCGACGACTTCATCTTCGGCAGCCACCGCAGCCACGGCGAAATCCTCGCCAAGGGTCTGCGCAGCATCCAGATCCTCCCCGAAAAGGAACTCAAGAAGATCATGGAAGAGTTCTGGGGCGGAGCAACCCTGGAAGTAGCCAAGAAGGGATATAAGGGCAAGGACACCAAGGAACTCGGCATCCGCTTCCTCATCTACGGCGCAATCGCCGAGATTTTCGCCCGCACCACCGGCTTCAACAAGGGTCTGGGCGGAAGCATGCACACCTTCTTCACTCCCTTCGGAATCTATCCCAACAACGCCATCGTGGGCGGCAGCGGTTCCATCGCGGTGGGTGCCGCTCTCTACAAGAAAGTCAACCGCAAGAAGGGCATCGTGGTCGCCAACCTCGGCGACGGCGCAATGGCCCGCGGCCCCGTGCTCGAAGGCATGACCTTCGCATCGATGGACCAGTTCCACACCCTCTGGGAGGGCGACATGAAGGGCGGCCTGCCGGTGCTCATCAACGTGATGGACAACCAGTATGCAATGGGCGGCCAGACCAAGGGCGAGACCATGGGATACACCTTCCCCGCACGCCTCGGCGCAGGTTTCAACCCCGAAGCATGGCACGCTGAGCGCGTGAACGGATATGATCCTCTCGCAGTAATCGACGCATTCCGCCGCAAGAAGGCCCTCCTCGAGAAGAAGGAAGGACCGGCCCTGCTAGACGTCGTGACCTACCGCTACAGCGGACACTCCCCTTCGGACCAGAGCTCATACCGCACCAAGGAAGAAATCGCGGCCTGGGAAGCAGAAGACTGCATCGTAGCCTTCGGAAAGAAGCTTATCGAAGCCGGCGTAGCCACCCAGAAAGACCTCGACGCCATCCAGGCCAAGATGAAGGAGATCATCTTCGAGATGTACAAACTCGCCATCGATCCCGAGCTGTCTCCCCGCATGGACCTCGTCAAGGAGAACGAACTTCTCGGCGACATGATGTTCTCGAACGGCAGCGTCGATTCTTTCGGCGACGCCAAGCCCGACGTGCTGATGCCTCTCGAGGAGAATCCCCGCGTCAAGCAGATCGCAGGCAAGAGCCGCTTCTATCTTGACAAGGACGGCAAACCCGTCAGCAGCATGAAGATGTACAACTTCCGCGACGGTGTGTTCGAGGCTGTCGTAGACCGTTTCTACAAGGATTCTTCCCTCGTGGCATACGGCGAGGAGAACCGTGAGTGGGGCGGCGCATTCGCCGTTTACCGCGGACTCACCGAGGCTCTCCCCTATCACCGCCTCTTCAACAGCCCCATCGCCGAGGCGGCCATCATCGGCACCGCCATCGGTTATGCCATGTGCGGCGGTCGCGTGATTCCGGAGATAATGTACTGCGACTTCCTCGGATGCTGCGGCGACGAAATCTTCAACCAACTTCCCAAGTGGCAGGCAATGTCCGGCAACATCCTCAAGATGCCTGTGGTCGTACGCGTGTCCGTCGGATCCAAGTACGGCGCACAACACTCTCAGGACTGGACCTCCCTCTGCACCCACATCCCCGGCCTGAAGGTGGTCTTCCCCGTCACTCCTTACGATGCCAAAGGTCTCATGAACAGCGCCCTGCAGGGTACTGATCCGGTCATCTTCTTCGAGAGCCAGCGTCTCTACGGCATAGGCGAGCAGTTCCACGAGGGTGGAGTGCCGGAAGGATACTACGAAATCCCCTTCGGCGAGCCGGATGTCAAACGCGAAGGCAAGGATGTCACCTTCCTCACCATCGGCGCAACCCTCTACCGCGCCCTCAAGGCAGCCGACGAACTCAAGGAGAAATATGGCATGGAGGCGGAAGTCATCGACGCCCGCACCCTGGTGCCGTTCAACTACGAGAAGGTTATTGAGAGCGTGAAGAAGACCGGCCGCATCATCATCGCCGGCGACGCTTCCGCCCGCGGGTCCTTCCTCAACGACCTCGCAGCCAACATCGCCGACCTCTGCTTCGACTACCTCGACGCAGCTCCTGTGGTGCTCGGTTCGCGCAACTGGATCACCCCTTGCCATGAACTCGAGGAAGCATTCTTCCCTCAGCCCAGTTGGTTCCTGGACGTGATCAACGAGAAGATGGTCCCGCTGCCCGGATATGTTCCTACCGGAAACTTTACATCTGCACAGCAGATTCTCCGTGCTAAGAAAGGTGTATAAGTTATGATAGATGTAAATGCCCATCTGCACACCCCATACTCCTTCAGCGCTTTCAGCGATGTGAAGCAGGCCCTTGACATGGCCGCTTCCGAAGGAGTCAAGGTTGTGGGAATCAACGATTTCTATTCGATGGACGGATACAAGGACTGGAAGGAGGGCTGCGCCGAGCGCGCCCTCTTCCCTCTTTTTGGTATCGAGTTCATCTCCCTCAATGCCGAAGATCAGGCTGCAGGCCTGCGCGTGAACGACCCCAACAATCCCGGCCGTACCTATATCAGCGGCAAGGGTCTGGCATATCCCGTCATTCTCTCCGGAGAAGAAGCCCGCCAACTTGCGGACGTGAAGGCCGAGAGCAATGCCCAGGTGGAGCGCATGTGCGTCAAACTGAACGAGCATCTGAAAACTGTTGGCGAGGAGTTCACGCTGGACTTTGCAAAGATTGCCGCCGATCTTACCCGCGGTTCTATCCGCGAGAGGCACCTTGCCAAGGCGTTGCGACTTGCAGTAGAACGTATAGCGCTTGCTGGAGTCTCCGACGCTCAAGCAAAAAAAGCGTCCGCGTCGGAACTCCAGGCAATCGCTGATCACTACGCGAAGATCTTTGGGCAGGCGGCGAAGTCGGATGTGAGCAACGTCGCGGCCATAGAGAACGAGATTCGCAGCCGTTTGCTGAAGGCTGGAGGTGCTGCTTTCGTGCCGGAAGATCCCAAGGCTTTCCTTCCGATGACTACCGTTCAGCGCATCATCGAGGCTGCCGGAGGCATACCCACCTATCCTTTCCTGGCAGATGACGCCAAGGGAAATTTCACTGATTTTGAGGGCGATCTTCAGAAAGCTGCGGATACCCTGAAAAAGCGCGGTTTCCGTTCTGTGGAGTTCATTACCACCCGTAACACCACCGCCGTTCTGGAGCAGTATGCCGGATATCTGGAAGACGAAGGGTTCATCGTGAGTTTCGGTTCGGAGCACAATACGCCGGCTATGGAGCCCATCAAGCTTCGCACTCGCGATGCCGCTGACCTTTCCGACAAGCTGAAGGCCATCAACTTCCGTGGCGCCTGCGCGATTGCAGCGCATCAAGCAGGGCTTGACTCCATTGCGGCTGGCGAGGATCTGATCCTAAAAAAAATTTCATGATCTGGACGTCGGTTCCTATTGCTTTTCTCCGCAGAAAAAATGCTCCGAAAAGCAATAGGAACCGACTCAAATAATAATAACTATGAAAGAGATTGAACAATTGATAGAGGTGTCCCGCAGGTACGGGGCTGATTCGCGTTTCGTGATTGCCGGGGGTGGCAATACGTCTTTCAAGACCGCAGACCGCCTGTGGGTGAAAGCCAGCGGCCACGCACTCGCAACAATCGGAGAAGATGGTTTCGCGGTTCTGGACCGTGCCAAGTTGAATCCAATGGGCACCAAGGCCTACAGTGCCGACACTGCCGAGCGTGAAGCCCAGGTGAAAGACGACCTCGCTGCGGCTTGCATCACCAAGGACCGCCGTCCTTCGGTGGAGACTTCGATGCACAATGCCATCAACTATGCATTCGTCGTCCATCTGCATCCTACGGCAGTCAATGCTCTGATGTGCTCGGTGCAGGCAGAAGCCAAGTGCAAGGAGTTGTTCCCCGATGCTCTCTATATCCCCTACTGCGATCCCGGCTATACCCTTTTCAAAAAGGTTTTCGACGAGATCCAGGCCTACAAGGCGGCCCGCGGAACTGAACCTCAGGTCATCTTCCTGCAGAATCATGGAATCTTTGTCGGAGCCGATTCTGTCGCGGAAATAGACAAGATATATAGCGAGATCATTGCAACACTGGGGTCTGCGACGGCGTCATTCCTCTTCTCGGCAGAAAAATGCCTCGAAGAGGAAAGCGCCGTCTCCGACAGTGCTTCATCTGTTGTGGAGTCCATCCCTGCAATCCGCCAGATACTGAGTCGCAGTGGACGCGGGCTTAAGACGCTGAATGTCACAAAGAATGAACTGACCGACCAGTTCACCGAAAGCAAAGCCGGATTCAAGAAGGTGTCCGCTCCCTTCACGCCCGACATCATAGTGTATTGCAAGAGTCACTACATCTGGCTTGAAGACACCGCTGATGCCGAAAAGGCCATCGAAGATTATGTCTCCAAATACGGCCACACTCCCAAGGTGCTGCTCATCAAGGGCATAGGGCTGGTAGCCGTGGGCGACAACGCAAAGAATGCCGGCATCATCACAGAGGTATTCCTGGATGCGATGAAGGTCGCCGCCGGTGCCCAGGCATTCGGTGGAGAACATCCGATGGAGCCCAGGTGGATCGATTTCATCGATAATTGGGAAGTTGAGAACTACCGCCGCAAGGTATCCGCAGGAGCATCCGCAGGACGCGCAGAAGGCAAGACAATAATCGTAACCGGCGCGGCACAAGGCTTCGGCGAGGGAATCGCCCGCGAACTTATGAAAGAGGGTGCCAATATCGTTGTCGCCGACCTCAATGAGGTAACCGGAGAGGCAACGGCAGCATCCTTCAATGAGATTGCCAAGAACAACAAGGCCATCTTCGTCAAGACCAATGTCGCCGATATGGAGAGCCTGAACAATCTTATGGCTGTGACCATCTGCAACTTCGGTGCGCTTGACGCATTCGTAAGCAACGCCGGCGTCGTTCGAGCAGGCGACCTCGAGGCCATGACTCCCGAGAATATGGAATTCGTGACCAAAATCAACTACAGCGCATACTTCTACTGCGCCAAGGTTGCCCAGCACGTGATGAAACTGCAGACTGCAGTGGATCCCGAATACTTCGCCGACATCATCCAGGTGAACAGCAAGAGCGGACTGGTCGGCAGCAAGGCCAATTTCGCCTACGCCGGAAGCAAGTTCGGCGGCATCGGGCTCACCCAGTCCTTCGCCCTCGAACTCGCCCCCTACCGCATCAAGGTGAACAGCATCTGCCCCGGAAACTTCCTGGACGGTCCGCTGTGGAGCGACCCGGTGAAGGGGCTCTATGTGCAGTATCTCAATGCAGGCAAGGTGCCCGGCGCAAAGACTGTGGAGGACGTGAAGGAGTACTACCTTAGCAAAGTGCCCATGCACAAGGGATGCAATCCCCTGGATGTGACACGTGCGATCCTCTATGCAATCGAGCAGACCGGCGAGACCGGCCAGGCAATTCCGGTGACGGGCGGCCAGGTAATGCTTGCCTAGGCTTTTTTGCCGGAGTCATTTTCCGGCTCGCCGAAAAAATGCTTCGCCGGACAAATGCTCCGGCAAAAAGTTCAGAAGAAGAAAACGAACAGAAATATGAAAACAAAAGCAGTACGTCTTTACGGAAAAGACGATTTGAGGTTGGAAGAATTTGAACTTCCTGCAATCAAAGAAGACGAGATCCTCGCAAAAGTGATCAGCGATGACATCTGTATGTCGTCCTACAAATCCTCCCACCAGGGAGCAGACCACAAGCGCGTTCCCGACGATGTGGCGGAGAATCCGACCATCATCGGCCACGAATTCGCCGGTGTCATCGTGGAAGTGGGCAAGAAATGGCAGGATGAGTTCAAACCTGGCGACAGATTCAGCATCCAGCCCGCAATCAATTATCCCGGCGGCCCCGTAGGCATCCTCTCGGCCCCTGGTTACTCATACAAGTATTGCGGCGGCGACGCCACCTACGTCATCATCCCCAACGAGGTGATGGAGCAGAAGTGCCTCTTCCGCTATTTCGGCGACGCCTTCTACCCTGCATCTCTCAGCGAACCAATCAGCTGCGTGATTGGCGCTCTCCACGCTCACTATCACACGACTCCCGGATCGTATGAACACAAGATGGAAATCAAGGAAGGAGGCAAACTTGCCCTGCTCGCAGGTGTCGGCCCTATGGGACTGGCAATGATCAACTACGTGCTGCACCGCGAGGGACCGGTTCCTTCCCTGTTTGTCGTTACGGATATCGACCAGAGCCGCCTCGACCGTGCAGAGTCCCTTTACACTAAAGAGATGTTTGCAAAGCGTGGAATCGACATACATTATGTAAACACCGGCAGCGGAGATCCGGTAGCCACCCTCAAGGAACTCTCCGGCGGAACAGGCTACGACGATGTCGTGGTAATGGCCCCCGTGCCGGCGGTTGTCGAGCAGGCCGATGCCATCCTCGGCTTCGACGGGTGCCTGGACTTCTTCTCCGGCCCAAAGAGCCCGGACTTCAGCGCCAAGTTCAACTTCTACAATGTGCACTACGAAGCCCACCACATCGTGGGCACCAGCGGCGGCAACACCGACGATATGCGCGAAGCCATCGACCTGATGGGCAAGGGTATGGATCCAGCCGGGCTCATCACCCATATCGGCGGCCTCAACACCGTGGTGGATACTACCCTCAATCTCCCGAATATTCCCGGGGGAAAGAAGATGGTTTACACACAGCTGACGATGCCTCTCACAGCAATCGCCGACTTCGGAAAGATGGGCAAGCCCGTTTACGACGAACTCGACCGCATATGCAAGGCCCATAACGGTCTTTGGAACGCAGAAGCAGAAAAGTATCTCCTTTCGCACGCCGATCAATTAAACTAAAGAATTGCCTATCAAACAGTTATTATTTCCGGTATTCGCAGCCATAGTCATGGCTGCGAATATTGGTCTCAGAGCCCAGAGCCTGGACAACTTTGAAAAACTTGAAGGCGTGGTGGTGACAGCCAGCCGTCTCCCGTCCTTCCTCGGACAGAGCGCAAGGATGGTGACGGTTATGGACAGCGTGGCCATCGCGTCGATACCCGCCACTACGGTAAACGACCTCTTGAAAGCCGCCGTCGGAGTAGACGTGAGGCAGAGAGGCCCTCAAGGTATACAGACCGACATCAGCCTGCGTGGAGGCACCTGCGAACAGATCGCCGTCCTGCTGGACGGGATTAGCATCTCCGACCCGCAGACAGGGCACAACTCCGCAGATTTTCCAGTACCCATCTCACAAATAGAACGGATCGAAATCCTGGAAGGCCCGGCCGCACGCACCTATGGTACATCTTCCCTCCTCGGAGCAATCAACATAGTAACGAAGAAATCTACCAGCAACAGCGTGGAAGCCAGACTTGAAGGCGGCTCCCACGGGCTGGCGTCAGGCTCGGTCGCAGCAGGAATGGCCGGGAGGAATGCAAGTCACAATCTGTCGGCAGGATACTCCCGCAGTGACGGATACACCCGCAATTCCGCCGGTGGCCTCAATATGGATTTCAAGACGGCCAAGGCCTTCTATCACGGCGACGCCACCATCAAAGGATTCAAGTTGGGATGGCACTCAGGCATATCAGTAAAGGATTTCGGATCGGGGACCTTTTACTCTCCCCGCTTCGACGACCAGTTCGAGCATACAGCCAAGACCTTCCTGGCGTTGCAGGGAGAGTCTTCAGGCAAGCTGCATCTCCGCCCCAGAATATACTGGAATCACGGCGAAGACCGCTTCGAACTGTTCCGTTCGCGACCGGACCTCTATCCTTTCAACTACCACAGGACCAACGTCCTCGGATTCAACCTGGACGGATGGTTCAGTTCCGCGCTCGGAAAGACAGCATTTGGGGCTGAAGTGCGCAACGAAGACATAATCAGCACGAATCTGGGTGAGCCGCTGGAGAAAGAGCGCAAGGTGCGCGGCCACGATGCGAGCTATAAGGTCGGCCTTAACCGTTCCGACATAAGCCTTTTCCTGGAGCACGACATCAGCATATCCTGGTTCAGTTTCTCGGGAGGGGCAAGCATCTCACGCAACACCGGCAACAATGAAGGCTTCAGGATTTACCCTGGCGCCGACGCCAGTTTACGCATCTCACCGAAACTGAAACTCTATGCTTCCTACAACAGTTCTCTGCGCATGCCATCCTTCACCGAACTTTATTATTCGGTCGGAGGATACAAGGCAGACAAGAACCTCAAGGCTGAAAAGATGCAGTCTCTGGAAGGTGGATTCAAGTATCTTGCTCGGGGAATCAGACTAGTCGGAAGCATCTATGCTCTGGACGGACGCGACCTGATCGACTGGATAAGGGTGACGGGCGTGGAAGATGCGCCCTGGCAGTCAGTAAACCACGCCCGCATCAAATCGTTCGGCGAAGAAATCACCCTACGCCTCGATCCTACCATCATGATCGGAAAGCCAGGCTTTCCATTGAAGAACATTTCTGCAAGTTTCGCACATATCAATCAAAAGAAAGATAGCAAAGACGGCATACAGTCATTCTATGCACTGGAGTATCTGCGGAACAAATTCGTACTGCAGGCAGACTTGAATTTCATGAAGCACTTCAGCATAAACCTTTCGTACAGATGGATGGACAGGGTTGGTAACTACGAAGAATTTCTGGACGGCAAAGGAAGTGGGGAGGCGGTTTCCTACAAACCTTACAGCCTGCTGGATGCGAAGATTTCCTGCCAACTGACAACATGGACCTTTTTCCTTCAAGCCGAGAACCTTTTGGACGCAAGATATTTCGACCATGGAAACATTCCTCAGCCTGGACTATGGCTGAAAGTCGGAACGATAGTAAAACTATGATAGGCCGATGGCAGGCATGGAACAGAATTTGCAGCAAATATAAATTAGAAGTTAGTAGATATTATGAAACAACTAGACGTCAAACTCATGCATCCCGCAGAGCAGATTGCTATCATTATCGGGCGCATCTACCGTAGCGGGATGACCACCACATCCGGTGGAAATCTTTCCATTATGGATGAAAACGGGGATATGTGGATTACCCCCGCCGGGATAGATAAAGGTTCCCTCACTCCCGCAGACATTATGTGCGTGAAGGCGGACGGCACCATCGTAGGGCCACACAAACCATCTTCCGAGTATCCTTTTCACAGGGCGCTGTACAAAATCCGCCCCAATCTTCACAGCGTGATTCATGCACACCCTCCGGGACTGGTGACCTTCAGTATCACCAAGAAGATTCCCGACACCACCATACTGCCTCAGGCTCTCGGCGTGTGCGGGCCAGTCGGATTTGCCCCCTACGCACTGCCAGGCAGCGAACTGCTTGGAGAGAAAATAGCCGGAGAGTTCGCCAAAAATCCGGACTACAAAGCGGTAATCATGGAGAATCACGGTGTTGTGCTGATGGGCGATGATATCGCCGATGCATACCAGCGTCTCGAGACTCTTGAGCTCTGCGCGCGCACCATACTGAATGCAGATACCCTGGGCACCACGAGATATCTTACTCCTGACCAGATAAAGCATCACACACAGGCTGTCCACAACAGTTTCCCCCACTTTATGAATGTAGAGCATCCTTCCGACGAGCGTGCAATCCGTACTGAAATCTGCAAAGTAGTGCGCCGCGCCTGCACCCAGGGTCTGATGAGTTCTTCCTACGGCACCGCTTCGATACGATGGCGAGGGGATGACTTTCTGATTACGCCCGCGAACGTACAGCGCTGGGACATGGAGCCAAGTGAAATCGTTCAGGTGAAGGATGGAATGATCGAGGCCGGCAAAACCGCCAGCCGCAGCGTAGCATTGCACTACGAAATATACAAGCGCAATCCGAAGATTAATTCCATCATCCTCACTCAAACTCCTTCATTGATGGGGTACTGCTGCACCGACGAGAAATTCGACGTGCGCACCATCCCCGAGAGCTGGATATTCCTTCAGGATGTTCCAAAGTTCCCGTTCGGGAGCCAGTACGACAATCTGAACGAACTTGCTGAAGAGTTCAAGAGCCGCCCCTGTGTGATGCTCGAGAACGATTCTGTCGTAGTGACTGGAGACAAGCTGATCAACACCTTCGACCGTCTGGAGGTAGCCGACTTCAGTGCGCGTTCACTGATAATGGCAGCGCCTATAGGCAAATTGTCCCCGATCACAGATGATGAGATCGAGGACCTTAGGGTTGCGTTCCACGTAGGGGAAGCCTAATTCAATTTGTAATACATTGCAAGGATGGCAGCAAACCATCTGGAAGGCAGCAACCTTTTTGCAAAAACAGAGAGTTTCTGAATCGGAGACGCTATGACATAATGATATGCCGGATGCCCGGATTTCACGATCCGGGCTATTTTTTTCGCAAGATACTCCGGCTTTAGGCCTGTCTGCTCATCATGCTCTATACCGGCAAGCGATGCTGCATATTTAGGATAAGCGGCATGTACCCCCGGACAATCAGAGCTTTGACGTCTCGCGGTAAAGGACGTGCAGAAATCTCCCGGTTCGATGATGACGACTTTTATTCCCGTGTCCTTCAGTTCCAGACGCAGGGCCTCGCAGTATCCTTCCATGGCAAATTTACTTGCAGAATACAAGCCCTGGAACGGCAGGCCCATCAGCCCCCCGATAGAGCTGAAACATATTATCTTGCCGGAATGCCGCTCCCGCATTTCAGGCAAAATATAATGGAGGAAACGAACCATTCCCAGCCAGTTGACATCCATCTGATTCCTGGCTTCTTCGATTGAAGCGAATTCCAGAGGTCCTCCGTATCCCATCCCGGCATTGTTTATAAACACATCGATGCAGCCTTCTGTGTCAATCACTTTCTTCACGACAGATTCAACATCCTTATCCGATGTAACATCAGCCTTGATATACTCAACCTCCGGCAGAAAATCCTCGCAATGCCTATAAGTTCCATACACCTTGTTTCCCTCGGCTGAAAGTTGCGCTGCCATAGCCCGTCCGAAACCGGAACTGATGCCTGTAATCAAAACTATCATTTTATAATCTCCAGTTTTCTGAATATTCCCGTAAGAATGTCTATAGCCTTGTCCAATTGGTCCTGCGTATGTGTAGCCATAAGGGCAAAGCGGATAATTACCGAATTCTCTGGAACTGCCGGAGGAATTACCGGAGTGACGAACACGCCTTCATCCAAGGCCATTTTGACTGCCGTGAGGCACTTTTCCATATCTCGGACGAACAATGGGATTATCGGTGACTGCGTATGTCCTATATCGAAACCGCGCTCACGGAAAACCGCATGAGCTTGATTGGTCAGATTCCAAAGATGCCGGATGCGTTCCGGTTCTTCTTCCATGATATCTATTGCCTTGCTCACGGCGGCAACATTTGCAGGAGGCATGCTCGCACTGAAAATCAGAGACCTTGAATTATGTTTCAGATAATTGATTACAGTATGGTCTCCGGCGATGAATCCTCCAAGAGAGCCGAAAGACTTTGAGAAAGTTCCCATGATCAGGTCCACCTTGTCGGCAAGTCCGAAGTGGCTGGCTGTTCCGCGCCCCCCTTCTCCAATGACACCAAGGCCGTGGGCATCATCTATCATCAGCATTGCATCGTATTGTTCACACAGACGCACCAACTCGGGCACGGGAGCGATATCTCCTTCCATTGAATAAACACCGTCCACCACGATCAGTTTGGGCGCGTTGTCGGGAACGGTCTTGAGTTTGCGTTCAAGGGCAGCCATGTCATTGTGCGCAAACTTTAGAACCTTGCTGAAAGAAAGGCGGCTGCCATCTATTATGCAGGCGTGGTCGAGTGCATCGAGAAAGATATAACCCCCACGGAAACCAAGTGCCGATACAACTCCCAAATTAACTTGAAAGCCTGTGCTGTATGTAACAGCCTCTTCTTTTCCCACGAGACGGGCAAGTTTTTCTTCGAGTGCAAGGTGAATATCCAGCGTTCCATTCAAGAAGCGGGAGCCCGAGCAACTCGTGCCGTATTTTCTTATAGCTTCAATAGCGGCTTCTTTGAGCCGGGGATCATCAGACAACCCGAGATAGGAATTGGATCCAAACATCATCACATCCCTTCCTTGCATCTTGACAACCGGATTCTGCCCTGATGATATAGGCTTGTAATAAGGGTATATGCCTTTAGTCTTTACTTCATCTGCCAAAGTGTATCCTGCACAGGCCGATGCAATGGCTTTGTTCATAACGGTCAGATTTATAATACACCGCGTAAATGTAATAAAAATCTGACAAACAATGCATTATCTCATCCTTTCGTATTCCTTTTTCGCCCTTTTTATCTGTCTTCGGAATTCTTTGCTTGTATTTACTTTCGCATAGGCTATGCTCGCTGCGGCGCGGCTGGCGTCCACGTCGCTCTGCCAATGGGCTCCGGCAATCACGCGGCTCTCGCCGTACATCCAGCCGCGGGCATAAAGTTCTTCCGCCCTTTCGGGTGCGACTTCCGCAAGCATCAAGGCGCAGCTCCATCCCCTGATGGTGTGTCCGGAAGGATAGGAGCCCTCTCCGCGGAGTTCATCATCCTCCCAAGGGCAGAGGGTCTGCTCCCCGAAATAAACGAAAGGACGCAGGCGGTGATAATACTTCTTGGGATGCACCCGGATCTGTTCTATGGTCTTGATTCCGTCATAGAGCAGCTTCCATATCTGCGGAGTGCGCTCGGGGGAAAGTTCCAGCCCGATGGCCTCGTTGAAGGTCGTAAAGACGGTATCCAGCTGCCAGGCCGCATCGCGTGCCGCAATCCTTGCCCTGACCGGGTCTTTGCGCTGCTCCTTCCCCCAGAAATAGCGGAGAGAGTCGTAGGCGAACTCGGGAGAGCCGAATGCAGGAGGAGCAGGAAGGCACTTTACCAGATCCGGCATTTCTTCCATAGTGAAATACTTGGCACCTTGCCTTGCTGTGCCGCAGGATGTCGCAATCACCAGCAATGCCAATAAAAAAATCTTTTTCATAATATTATCCAATTAGTTTCCACCATAAAGGCCCAATCCGTGTCTACTCACCCATTTTTGCCGTCGCAGACACCACGGCGGCCGTTTCCGTGTCTGCACGGCCGTTTTCCTCGCCGCAGACACCAGATGGCCCGGATCCGTGGATACAACGCTGATAAGCCAGGCGCTCGTCGCCGGATTCAAGATAGATGATGCCGCAATAGCCGAACCCTGCCTTGAGGATACTGTGCCGCATTATCAGATTGTCGCGATGCGTATCTATCCTTATATTCGGATCGTGCGAGAAACAGAAATCCATGATGGCGGCGAAGATGCCGTGCGAGTCCGGAGTGCTGCCTATGCGGTGCACCACGTGGTAGGGCCGTTCATCGTCCAGCCACTCACCCTCGTAGATTCTTGCGTATGTCGGTTCCGGCGAAGGGATGAAGGCGAAGTAGCCTACAATCCGTCCGCCCTCCTCGACTACAAACCCCCATCCATTGGCGATGTCATTTTTGATCACCTCCTCAGAAGGATAGCCGTTCACCCACTGGTTCATATTCCCCGATGCACGCATTATCCCCTTGGCCGCCTCCATGACGGTCATTACTCGCGGGATATCAGTTTCATTGGCTAGCCGGATACTGTTCATTGCTCCAAATATAGTTATAATCGGGCAATCATCTATCTAATACTCAATTACTTACTTAAAACAAATCGGCGTATTCTGCCGATTTGTTTTAAGCAACTCTCTAAATATCATCAACTTAGGTGCCCGATTACTTTTTGCAGACAAGGCGGCCGCAGCAGTAGCAGATGGCGGCGACTGCCATACCGTTGATTGCAGGGAAGCCCCATTTAACGAGGTTGGCAACCACGGCGCCGAGCACCACTCCGGCAACTGCGAACCAGTTGACGGTCTTCTCGGGAACAGAGTCCTCAAGATAAGCCTTGCGGTTAAGGAAGTAACTCAGGATTAGAATGATACCGACGGGTGGCAGGGTGCAGTTGAGCACGTTCAGCCAGCCGCAGAAGTTCCAATAGAGCCACACTGCAGCAACGGTGCCGATAAGACCAGAGATAAGGACCATGGCTTTCTTACTGAGGCCGAAAATGTTACTGAGGCCAAGACCGCCAGTGTAAAGGGCGTTGTCGTTCGTAGTCCAGATGTTAAGGCCGAGCACAAGTACTGCGAGATAGAAGAGATTGAGATTGAGCATAACCTCGAAGATGTCGTTTCCGCCCACATAGATGCTGGAGACGGCTCCGAAGCAGAACATCAGGCTATTGCCGATAAAGAAAGCTACCACGGTTGTCCAGAGACCGACCTTACCGCTCTTTGCGAAGCGGGTGAAGTTGGGAGTTGCGGTACCGCCGGATACGAAACTTCCAACCACAAGGCCTGCGCCGGCAATGATTCCGAGACTCTTGGTGCCCTGATTGAACTGTTCAACGAGTCCAAGGTCACCCTTGTTGACCGCCATGATCATTGCCACGGTGCCGAGGATTGCCACTGCAGGAACAGCGATGTAACTGATGATGGTAAGGCTCTTGATTCCGTAATATGCACTACCGGTCATAAGGATACCGGCAATAAGCACCAGCAGATATCCCTGCCAGGGCATATAATCGGGAGTAACTTCAAGTCCGAGCAACTCTTTCGCCACAGGGATGGCAAACATGGCAAGACCCACGCCGAACCAACCGATCTGAGTGAAACTGATCATTGCGCTGGGGAGCCAACTTCCCTTCTGGCCGAAACTGCGTCGTGCAAGCATATCCAAAGAAAGACCGCTCTCAGCACCAATCCAACCGAGTGCTCCGGTATAGGCTGCCAGGATGAGACCGCCGAGCAGGAGAGCCCAGATAAAACCGCTGAAATTCAAGCCTGCGGCAAGATTCTGACCCACCCACATACTTGCGCTGAAGAAAGTAAAGCCAAGCATTACCATGAACATACTGAGGGTGCTCTTGCGCCCTGCGCGGTCTACCGCTTTGGATGTGTAGTCCACATCGAACTTTTGTTTACTCATAATTCTTTGATATAAAGGTGATTTCTTTTATTCTTCGTTCAGCGATCTCCTTAAGCGAAATACCCGCCGCCATCCGGCAAAGATCCTGCTCCTTCTCCCACAATTCGCGAAGCCCTTCCTGCGGAAGCGTGCCAAGTCCGGTGACCAGCAGCCATACCGCAAAGTCAACCGGCCCCTCATATCCGAGTTTCTCAGCCACCAGGGCCTTAATGTCTATCTGGCCTTCACGCTCAAGGATACCGTGCCAATAATCAAGAACTTCCTCGAAATGGACCGGAATCTCATAGCGGCGTGCTCCACCATCGTAGATTATGCACTTTTCGAAGAGAGCATCTGGGTGTTCCATCACATAATGCCTGAATTCCGGCGATACTACCCCGTCGTTCCAGCCGAAATCGATGTCCGGCACGTTGATTCCGCTCACTCCCTTGTCTTTGTACACCGAAAAGATGCCCTCATAGAAGAAACATTCGAAGCCCTCGAACTCTGGGAAATAAGCCGAAATCCTTTCGGCCATCCTCTCCATGAGTGGGATGGCACGCGTGCCTCCGATAGTAAAGAAGATAATCTTCCTGATGCTGCCTCCCTTTCGACGGAAGCGGTCCACCACCTGGTCGAGGCACATACGAAGGGTATCGCCTGTGGCTATGATATCGCCAATTACAAGGGTTCGGTCGCGGGTAATGCGGAGTTTTTCATACTTTATATCGAGCCCCGTAATCACATGTTCCTCTATAATACGCTCACAAGAAAGGAAGTGGATATCCCTCACCCTTATGCCTACTTTATGGCAGGCCTCTTCTACAGGATAGTTCAGCCCCCCGCGGAGGATGGTGAGTATATCGACGTCGCCCTCCGAACCAGAAGGGAAAAGGTAACGGAGGGCGGCGACAGTTTCGGGGAGCATTGCTGAGTAGGAATCGAAGCCTACGACTTCAGGGAAGGCCATGAGGCGACGGGTCCCTGCCCCGCTGATTATAAAATACCTGTTTGTGAACTGCGGAGCGTGCAGTTCGTATATGCTTGTGTCTTCTTGCAGGCCGACAAATTGAAGGCTTGCATTACGTAGCGTTGTGGACATAAAAAATCCCGATTAGAGCCAATCGGGATACAAATATAATTCAATTCCGGAAATGCCGCAAGTTTTTTTTACAGTTTAATCCGAAAAAACCGAATAGGCCGGGGTCCTCATATTGTATGATGAGCTCATCACGCTTCCATACGCACCTGTGCTGCGGATAGCAATCAAATCCCCACGCCTCGTTTCCGGAAGCACACGGTCTTCGGCCAGCACATCGGCACTCTCGCATATCGGGCCGGCTATATCGTAAAGACGTAGTTCTCGACCCTTGCCATCCAGATTCTCGATCTTATGATAGGCCCCATACAAAGCCGGCCGAAGAAGATCGTTCATACCCGTATCCAGTATCACGAAGTTCTTTTTCTCTCCCTCCTTAACCAGGATCACGCGCGAGATGAGTGATACGCACTGTCCTACTACTGAACGCCCTGGCTCAACATGCAGGTGCTGTCCCAGCCTCAACGGAAGATTCTCCCTGAGGGTACGGAACCATAAATCGAATTCCGGTATGGCATGGCTGTCAGGATTATGATAATCTATTCCGAGACCTCCTCCAAGATCGACATTCTCCACCATTATCCCTTCCTGTTCAAAAATATCGATAATTGCTTTGGCGCTCCTACATTCATTTGCAAACACATTTTCCACATCCGTAATCTGGGACCCTATATGGAAATGCAGTCCCTTGAAAGTCAGGTGGGGGCACTTGCGCAGGATGTCTATTGCCTTTTGGATGAAACGCCGGGGAATGCCGAATTTATCCATTTCCAGCCCCGTGGTTATAAATTTATGCGTCTTTGCGTCCACTTCCGGGTTGATGCGCAACGAAACATTGGCCCGCATCCCCTCTTTTGCAGCCAACGACTCAATGATCTCCAGTTCTTCCAGCGACTCACAGTTGAAAGAGCCTATGCCTACTTTCATGGCATACACAATCTCGGCATCACTCTTACCCACTCCTGCAAACACTATCCCAGCGGGTTCCACGCCATTGACTATACTCCACTTCACCTCGTTGCCGCTCACACAGTCGATGCCTATGCCACGGTCCTTGATTATCTCCACAAGCCGTTTTTCCGTATTGGCCTTGATGGAATAGTGAACCGTAATGCCGTATTTACGCGAAGCTTCTACCATTGCATCGACAGTCCGGCGGAAAAGATCCATGTCGTAGTACCAGAACGGGGTCTCCAAAGTGGCAATCCTTTCAGGGTTCTTGAATTTCAGCATAATAACACTAATTAACCAACAAGGACGCAAGATAAGAAAAATGGCCGGAATTACATCATCAGCCCCAGGATATCTTCTGCGACAAGTCCGTCGAAATAATCTGAAACATTCTCTGTCCGGAGAGCGGCGAGGATGACCTGCCCATCAAAACGCAGGCCGTTAAGGCCGCCTGCCAGACCTTCGGCGGAGAGGTTACCCAGAAAGTCTCCTCCAAAGCGGACATCCTCCAGAAGGCCATGACGGACCGACCACGACAGTTCGACAGTGCCGCAGGCAAACTTGCGGGATGTGCGGAACTGGGCTTCAGGAGACTTCCCGTAAATCCAGTCCCAGGTCCGGAACTTTTCGTCAGCCATTCTGTCTATAGCTTCCTGCTGCCCGGAGTCCAGCAACACCTCGGTATCAGCGCCGGCCAGGATACCGCGCAGGGTCTCCTTCAATGCCAGCACATCACTGAACTGCGGCAGATACTCCCGCAGGTTCGCGACTTTGCTCCGTACTGAGGCGATGCCGGATGCGGCCATCTTGCTTCCGGGCACCGACAGGACTTCCTGCAGGGTTTCCAGATCCACATCGAACATCAGCGTGCCGTGCACCATCAGGCGATCCTTCCAGACGCGCTTTGCATAGCCGGAGCATTTGCGACCGTCCACCATTATGTCGTTGCGCCCGCTGAGTTCGGCACGCACACCGAGAGAACGCAGGGCATTCACCATGAAATGCAGATAGTCGGGATAATCCGCATTAAGGTCGCGCGACTTTCCTACTATAGTATAATTTAGATTCTGGAGGTCGTGATAGACTGCACCTCCGCCTGTCACCCGCCTGGCGAGGGCAATCCCGTGCTCCTTCAAATAAGGTAGATTAACCTCTGCATAAGCGCTCTGGTTTAGGCCGATAATTACCGATGGGGCGTTCCTCCAGAGGTAGAACACCGGCTCGTCGAGAGGCAGGCTTTCAAGGGCATACTCGTCAAAAGCCATGTTACGGCAGGCGTCAGTACAGTTATTGATCAGATACCTCATTGCCAGCCGCAGAATTCCTTGATCGCAGGTACTATATACTGTTTCATCTCCGGAAACACCGGCTGGTGCTTCCCAGGATAGGAAATGCCCGGTTTACCATAGCGCAGGGCGAATTCCGGCCCTTGACGGACTGTCTCGTCTGAATCTGCAAAGAATGCAATCGTAAGATCCTTCTCTTTTTGGTCAAGTCCGTCATATTCAGTTTCTTCCAACATCTCGTATCCGCGGCACATTTCTTCCGTAATAAAGAAAGACACGGCACCATCTTCGCGCGGGCTGAGGTACTTCATTTCGGAAGGCAGCTCCCGCAGGAATTCCGCTATATGGAAGGTGGGATTGACCAACGCCTTCCGCCATCCGCGCAGTTTTTGCGCCCAGAAGCCTCCAAGCGAGTGACCGACTATGAGGTCCGGCCGGTATTCCAGACATAGCGACTGCAAAAATGTCAGTGCCTTGTCAGGCTCCGGAGGCACATCCGGAGCAAGCACTTCGGCCCCTTTCACAAGTATACGCAACTGGTCCGCCATTTTGTAGCGGCCAGAGGAGGCAAGCCCGTGAATAAAGAGAATACGATGGCTCATTTCTTGCAGTAAATAATATAAAGTATCCGCAAAAATAACTAAATTTGCGCTGCTTTTGGTTAGAAATCTATCAATTACTTTATAACTATGGTAAATTACAAAGATCTTGGCCTTGTGAACACCCGCGAGATGTTCGCAAAGGCTGTCAAAGGCGGTTACGCCATCCCCGCATTCAACTTCAACAACATGGAGCAACTCCAGGCCATTATCCAGGCCTCTGCTGAGACCAAGAGCCCGGTTATCCTCCAGGTTTCCAAGGGTGCGCGCAACTATGCCAACCAGACCCTCCTCCGCTACATGGCAGAAGGCGCGGTAGAATATGCAAAGGAACTCGGCTGGGAGCATCCCCAGATCGTTCTCCATCTCGATCATGGCGACAGTTTCGAGCTCTGCAAGAGTTGCGTCGATATGGGCTTCAGTTCCGTGATGATCGATGCATCTTCCCTTCCTTACGAAGAGAACATCGCCCTCACCAAGAAGGTTGTTGAATATGCACACAAGTACGATGTGACAGTCGAGGCCGAACTCGGCGTCCTCGCAGGCGTAGAGGATGAGGTTTCCGCAGAGGAATCCCACTACACCCGTCCCGAAGAGGTTATCGACTTCGCAACCCGCACCGGCTGCGATTCCCTCGCAATCTCCATCGGCACCAGCCACGGCGCATACAAGTTCAAACCCGAGCAGTGCACCCGCGATCCCAAGACCGGCCGTCTGGTACCTCCGCCCCTCGCATTCAACGTTCTCCACGAAATCGAGAAGAAGCTCCCCGGCTTCCCCATCGTACTCCACGGATCCAGCTCCGTTCCTCAGGAATATGTCGACATCATCAACGCTCATGGCGGCAAACTTCCCGATGCAGTAGGTATCCCCGAAGAGCAGCTCCGCGAGGCTTCCAAGAGTGCTGTCTGCAAGATCAACATCGACTCCGACAGCCGTCTTGCAATGACCGCAGCAATCCGCAAGGTATTCGACGAGAAACCGGGCGAATTCGATCCCCGCAAGTACCTCGGTCCTGCACGCGACGAGATGAAGAAACTCTATATGCACAAGATCGTCAACGTTCTTGGCAGCAACGGCAAGGCAGAGTAAGTCTCCTTCCCATGTAAAAAAGGCTTGTGCGTCTACACAAGCCTTTTTTTTATGCTCCATACAGTCGTTCGTCAGCAAACGACCAGAAAGTCGTGTCACAGACGATTATATGGTCGAGCAGGATGATATTGAATGACGAGCAGGCTTTCCGAAGTCCGGCAGTGCACACTATGTCGTCATGGGACGGGCGTGGATCTCCGGACGGATGATTGTGCACCAACACTATTGACGTGGCGCAACGCTCGATGCAGGCATGCATCACCATGCGGTTGTCTATCACCGTCGAGTCCAGGCCTCCGGAAGTGAGTTTCTGCTTACCTATAAGCCTATTGTTCTTATTCAGGAAAAGCACCCACAATTCCTCGTGCATCAATCCCTTCATGCTGGGAATCATCAGTTCGTAGATACGCCTGGGAGCATTCAGGGCAACATTCTCACGCCTTGACTCGTCTTCCAGAAAACGCCGCCCAAGTTCAAATGCAGCCATTACCGAACAGGCTTTTTCCGGACCTATGCCGGAGAGTTTACGCATAGCAGGCATAGACATCGAAAACAAATACGTAAGACTGCCTTCGGCAAGACTCAGCAGCCTGTTCGCCAAATCCAGTGCACCCTCTTCTCTGGTGCCGCTACGCAGCAACACCGCCAGCAATTCCGCCTCGCTCAGGGCGGCGGCCCCCTTCGCCAGCATCTTCTCCCGAGGACGCTCGCTCTCGCACAGTTCCTTTATCTTCATGGCTGCAAGAAAAACATTTCTGCGGCTGGAATCAATCAAAAACATATAATAGTGACATAAAACAGATCAGCTTTTTTTTCGCGCATGGCAAACTGCGGATACTCACGTATTTACATGCCGGGGCAATAAACGATTGAAACGTTTAAGTGACGAAAGGCATAAGCTGTTTATAACTTTGTGGAAAAAAATGTAAAACATTGGAAGAAAATGGAAAAATTTTACTACCTTTGTGCCATTGCGTATACGAATTATGGTCACTTTTATCGGAGAATATACTTCCAAGATTGACGACAAGGGTAGAATGGTCTTCCCTGCGCCGCTCAAGGGGATGCTGCCTCCGGGAAGTGACATGAGGTTTGTCATCAAGAAAGATCTTTTCGAACCCTGCCTTCAGATGTACACCCTCGAAGAGTGGGAACACACCAGTGCAGAGGTAAAGAGCAGACTCAATTTCTTCAACAGACAGCACGCAATATTCTGGAGAGAATATATGCGCGACCGCGACGTTGTGGAGCCCGACGCCAAACTCGGGCGCATCACCGTGTCGCGCAAACTTCTCGATGCCATAGGTGTAACCAAAGAAGTGGTTTTCTACGGCAATGACTTCAAGATCGAGATCTGGGCGAAGGAAGAATTTGAGAAAGAACGAATCCCGAACGACGAATACATTGCCATTGCAGAAAGCCTCTCCGACAAATAGGAGAAGTCTGCAATGAGCGCGTACCACAACCCAGTCCTGCTCCGCGAGAGCATTTCCGCACTTGTTACCAATCCGGACGGATACTATGCAGACGCCACCTTCGGCGGAGGCGGGCACAGTGCAGGCATACTTGCGGCCATCAGCGCAAAAGGCCGCCTGATGGCTTTCGACCGCGACGCCGACGCGGCGGCAAATGCCCCATCCGACAAGCGGTTCTCGTTGATACACAACAATTTCAGATTTATACACAACTACACCCTCCTGCACTGCAGCGAGGGCCTCGACGGCATCCTGGCAGACTTGGGAGTGTCGTCACATCAGTTCGATACGGCGGAGCGCGGATTCTCGTTCCGCTATAGCGCCCCGCTCGATATGCGAATGAACGTGCAGGGCGACAAGACTGCAGCGGACATTGTCAATTCGTATACGCAAAACGAGTTGGAAAAGATCCTCAAAGTCTATGGTGAGATTGATAATGCGCACAAAGTCGCCGGACTCATCACTGCTGCCAGGCAGCAGAAGTCCATCCTCACCACGGACGACCTAGACAAAGCCCTTGCAGCAGCCCTGCCGTCTTTCGCCGAGCATAAATTCCTTGCGAAGGTCTACCAGGCACTCCGTATCGAAGTGAACCAGGAAATGCGTGCCCTCGAGAAGTTCCTCGCAGGCGCGGCGGCATCCCTTAAGAAAGGAGGCCGGCTGGTCATCATCACCTACCACTCCCTCGAAGACCGCATGGTGAAAAATTTCTTCCGTGCCGGAAACATTGAAGGAGAGGTAAAAAAAGACATCTACGGACGAAGCAGTGCACCCTTGAAGCCCATCGGCAGCAAGCCGGTGCTGCCTTCCGAAGAAGAAATTGCAAGTAACACCCGGGCCCGCAGCGCCAAAATGCGCGTGGCCGAAAAACTCTGAGGTATGGAACAGAAACGTAAATGGAAGATTTCAGATTTTTGGGAACTTCTCAAAAACGGCATCTCCGCGATTGTCACGGGGAATCTGCTCCTGCGTCTCAATGCGGGCAAGTACTTCATCCACATCGCCTATACCTTCCTGCTATTCTGGATACTGATATTCGAAAGCCTGATGGCAGAAAATGCACTTAGCAAAGTTGAAAAGAACAAGGCAAGGATCAAGGAGATGGAAATAGTATATGCCGACAAGACTTTCGAAGTGGCCTCCATGAGCCGCCGCAGCGAAGTCGAGAAAAGGCTGGAAGCAATGGGGTCCAAGGTAAAGGAGCCCGAAAAACAGGCAATCGAGATAGATTAAAATGGAAGAGAACGAAATCAGACAGTTGCCTCAGCAGAGCACAAAGAAGAAGAGGGACAGGATAGGAATGGTCCTCTACATTTTCTATGTCCTGCTGTTGATTGTCGCCGTTCTCGTATTCTTCAAACTCGTTTACTTCCAGATTATCTGGAAGCCTGAGCCCAAGATTGCCGGAGCGCTGACTCCCAGCATAGTAAAGCGCACTGTGGAACCTGTCCGCGGCAATATCATCGACTGCAACGGAAGATTGCTGGCAATGTCCTATCCCATATACGACATCCATATGGACTGCACCGTCATGAAGGCCGAATATGGCAAGATGAAGAACCGTGAGAAGGGGCAGATGAAAGAGCAGGAATGGCTTGACAAGGCTCGCCTGCTGTCCCAGGGGCTTGCGGAACTCGTGCCAGGCACCAATGCCGATAAGATTTTCAGTCAGATCAAGGATGGCCGTGCAAGGGGCAGGAAATATCTTATGGTAGCAAAGGGGGTTGACCGCAGCACGATGCTTAAAATCAAGGCCATGCCCCTTTACAAAGAAGGAGCGAACAAGGGCGGAATGATAGTGGAGACACGCAACGTCCGCAAATATCCCTACGGGAAACTCGCACGCCGCACCATAGGTTTTGTCCGCGACAACAAAGGGCTTCCCGAAGAGGAGATCAAAGGCAATCCCGGACTTGAAGGCCGCTACGATGCCATCCTGCATGGAAAAGACGGTCGCGAATACCTGAAACAGACCGACCGCGGCCGAGTGCGCAACTACGACAGCAGTTATGTACGCGCCGTGGATGGAAAGGACCTCCGCACCACCCTCAACATCGACTATCAGGATGTGGCCGACAGGGCTCTGCGCGAGCGCATCGACTCCCTCGACGACCTCAGTGGAGCCTGCCTCGTGCTGATGGAGGTGAAGACAGGAGCTATCCGCGCCATGGTCAATCTCTCCAGAGATCCTAATCGTGGAAACGCCTTCGAAGAGATTACGAACTTTGCCATAGGTCGCCGTTGCGAGCCCGGCTCTGTGTTCAAGACCGTGACGCTTCTCAGCGTGATGAGCGACGGAATATACAAGAGCTTGGACGAAACCATCCCCACCAACCACGGTATCGTAAAAAATACCAGGATGAAGCAGGATGTCCACATACTTGATTGGGAACGTGAGCACAAGACAAAGGAAATCAGCATTCTGGACGGATTCAAGATCTCTTCCAACTATGTCTTCGGCACACTTGCAGTGCAGAACTATGCCGCAAATCCTCGCCAATATGTCGAAAAAGTCTATTCCTACGGGCTTGGTGATTCCTTCGATTTCGATCTGGAAGGACTTCTAACCCCTCTGATTCCGGATCCCAAATCGAAGACCTGGTCCAACACAACCCTCGGCACCATGGGCTTCGGATATGCAACCGAGGAAACTCCCCTGCACATCCTTACCTTCTACAATGCAATTGCGAACAAAGGCAGGATGGTGAAGCCGTATCTGGTGGAAGACATCGAAAAAGCCGGCACGATTATCGACCGGAGAGGTCCGAGCGTTCTGAACGCCTCCATCTGCTCCCGTGCAATCGCCGACACCATGACCAGGGCCCTGCTCTCCGTTACCGAAGAAGGCACCGCCAGAAGGCTGAAAAGTGCAAAGTGCAAGGTTGCAGGAAAGACGGGCACATCCTTCGCCACTTTCGAGAACGGCCAGTACAGCGACGCTGCCGGACGCAGGCAGTACCAGGGCACCTTCGTAGGATACTTCCCTGCCGAAGACCCCCAGTACAGCGTAATCTGCGCCGTATATTCGAAACCTACACGCACCAGTTACCAGGGTGGCGGAATTCCGGCCGCAGTGATAAAGACACTGGTAGATTATGTATATGTGAATGACCCCAGATTCAGGGAAAAACTGCCTAAGAAATGAGACTTGAAAGCATCATAAAGAATACAGGAGCAAGTATACTCCACGGTAGCGCAGAGTTGGAGATCGCAAGTATAACCAGCGATTCCCGCAAGGCATGTCCAGGCGCATTGTTCATCGCGGTAAAGGGATGCAATGCTGACGGTCATGCATACATCGAAGACGCAATTGCTAAAGGTGCCGCAGCAGTAGTGGACGCCGACCGCAAGGGACTGGCTCTCTGCGCCGACAATTTCTTCGGACATCCTTCCCGCAAACTCCAGCTCGTGGGCATCACCGGCACGAACGGAAAGACAACTACCGTCACCCTGCTCTACCATATGTTCCGCAATCTGGGATATGAATGTGGACTGCTTTCGACGATAGCAAACTATGTAGGCACACGCTGCAGCGAGACCGCGAACACTACTGCAGACCCCATCACCATCAACTCGCTCCTCGCAGAGATGGTGGAGGCCGGCTGCCAGTACTGCTTCATGGAAGTCAGTTCGATAGGCATTGAGCAGGAGCGCACCGCTGGGCTGCAGTTCGAAGTAGGGATTTTTTCGAACCTTACACACGACCATCTGGACTACCACAAGACTTTCGCAGAGTATCTCCGCTGCAAGAAACTGTTCTTCGACGGCCTTGGCAAGGATGCAACGGCAATTATCAACGCCGACGACAAGAACGGGGCCGTGATGGTACAGAACTGCGATGCCAGAGTCGTAACCTACTCATGTAGAGGAGCCGCAGACCATCGCTGCAAGATTCTGGAAGAGAGTTTCGAAGGAATGCTGCTTCGCATTGACGGCACAGAGGCGTGGACAAAACTCACCGGCCGGCACAATGCATACAACATCCTGGCTATCTATTGCACGGCACTTTCTCTGGGCACACCGGCAGAAGAAGCCCTGCTTGCAATAAGCAAACTTGAGCCCGCTCCCGGCAGGTTGGAAACCCTGCGCGGCCCCCGCGACCTCGCGGTAGTTATAGATTATGCCCATACCCCGGATGCTCTGGAAAATGTGCTGGAGACTCTCCGCGACATTTCTCCGGAACGCGAACTGGTCTGCCTGTTCGGATGCGGCGGCGACCGCGACCGCAGCAAGCGTCCGGAAATGGCCGCCATCGCGGAGAAAATGGCCGACAGAGTATTTGTCACCTCCGACAACTGCCGCACCGAGGATCCGGATGCAATCATAGAAGAAATCAAAACCGGCTTTACAAAGGCAGGGCTCCTGAAAACGGTTTGCATCACCGACCGCAGGGAGGCCATCAAGGCCGCCATCACCCTTGCGAAGCCTTCCTCGACGATCCTAATTGCCGGAAAAGGTCACGAAACATACCAGATTATCGGAACGACCAAACATCATTTCGATGAACGTGAGATAGTTAACGAGATATTTGAACTGTTGAAGTAATGCTGTACCATTTATTCGATTATTTGCAGGACACAGGATTCCCCGGAATCCGTCTGATGACCTACCTCTCCTTCAGGGCGATGGCAGCCATCGTGCTGAGCATGCTGATTGCTTTCTTCGCCGGCGGCCGCATCATCCGCTGGCTGCAGCGCAAGCAGATAGGTGAAAGCATCCGCGACCTCGGTCTCGCCGGCCAGATGGAGAAAAAAGGGACACCTACCATGGGAGGAATCATCATCTTGATTTCTCTGCTGGTCTCTGTCCTGCTTATCTGCGACCTCAGCAATATCTACATCCAACTCCTTATCCTCACTACGGTATGGTGCGGCAGCATAGGCTTCGCCGACGATTATATAAAAGTATTCAAACACAATAAGGAAGGCCTTTCCGAGAGGGGCAAACTTGTGCTGCAGTTCGGCCTGGGCCTTATCGTAGCGCTCACTGTCTGCATCAGTCCGGACATCCCTACCGACAAACTGATCACCACCATCCCCTTCGTCAAGGCGCATGAGTTCGACTATTCCTGGCTCTCACCCTTCCACGGGCAACTGGGCGTTTATTGCTCCTGGGGCATTTACATGATAATGATCATCATCGTCATTCTCGCCTGCTCCAACGGCGTGAACCTCACGGATGGTCTGGACGGCCTCTCGGCAGGCACATCCTCTCTGGTAGCGGTGGTCATCGGTCTTCTCGCCTACCTCTCCGGCAACGTCCTGAATTCGGAATACCTCAACATAATGTACATTCCTGGCACAGGGGAGATCGCCATATTTATGGCGGCTCTGGTGGGTGCCTTGATAGGTTTTCTTTGGTACAACACCTTTCCGGCCCAGGTATTCATGGGCGACACCGGAAGCCTCACCATCGGGGGAATCATAGGAGTAAGCGCCGTGCTCATCCGTAAGGAACTCCTCCTGCCCCTGCTCTGCGGCATTTTCCTCATGGAAAGCGTCAGCGTACTTATACAGAAATACTGGTTTAAATATACCAAGCACAAATATGGAGAAGGGCGCCGCGTATTCCGCATGGCTCCCCTCCACCATCATTACCAGAAAAAGGATATGCCGGAGCCTCGCATCGTCATCCGTTTCTGGATAATCGGAATCATCCTCGCAGTAGGGACACTCGCATTATTGAAGATTAGATAATATATACAATATGAACAGAATGGTCATTCTCGGCGGAGCCGAAAGCGGAGTAGGAGCTGCGGTGCTCGCAAAGGTAAAGGGTTTCGACGTTTTCCTTTCCGACAACGGCAACATAAAAGAAGAATATATCAAGACCTTGCGCGAATGGGACATCCCCTTCGAGCAGGGAGGGCACACTGAGTCCCTGATACTGAATGCCGACGAGGTTGTCAAGAGCCCCGGCATTCCTTCAACCGCACCCATGGTACGCAAACTCACGGAACAGGGCACCCACATCATTTCGGAGATAGAATTTGCAGCGCGTTACGATAACGCCAAGAAGGTGTGCATTACCGGTTCGAACGGCAAGACAACCACCACAAGCATAATCTACTATCTGCTGCAGAACGCCGGACTGAATGTCGGCCTCGGAGGGAACATCGGCAAAAGTTACGCTATGCAGGTGGCAACCGAGCAGCACGATTATTATGTGCTTGAAATCAGCAGTTTCCAACTGGACAACTGCTATGATTTCCGCCCGGATATTGCAATCATCACCAACATCACTCCAGACCATCTTGACCGCTACGACTACAACTTTGAGAATTACATCCGGGCCAAATTCCGCATTACGCAGAACCTGCGTCCCGAAGACTGCTTCATCTTCGACTCAGACGATGCTATAACCATCGAGCACCTTGACAAGATTGTGCTCCAGGCAAAGATGCTTCCATTCACTCAGAAGACGGAGGTGTCGCAGGGTGCTTTCCTGCGCGATGACAAGATAGTGGTGCGCTATGAACAGAGTGAAAGTGAAATCTATCTGAAGGAGCTCGCACTCGGAGGCCGTCACAACATATACAACTCCATGGCAGCCGCACTGGCAGCCAAGGCTGCGGGCATAGACAACGAGGTCATCCGCAATAGTCTCAAGACCTTCAAGGCGGTGGAGCACAGGCTTGAATCTGTGCTAAGCGTCGGCGGAGTTCTCTATATCAACGATTCCAAGGCCACCAACGTAGATGCGGCATGGTATGCGCTCGAGTGCCAGACAAAGCCGGTAGTGTGGATAGTCGGAGGAAAAGACAAAGGCAACGACTACAGCGTACTTAACGACCTTGTAAAAGACAAGGTAAAGTCAATAATCTGCATGGGTGTTGACAACAGCAAGATACACGCAGCATTCGAAGATATCGTGGGCAGCGCGAACATCAAGGATACACTCAGCGCAGAAGAAGCGGTGAAGGCTGCAGCCGAATACGCAGAAGCAGGGGATGTCGTACTTCTCAGCCCCTGCTGCGCAAGTTTCGACCTTTTCAAGAACTACGAAGACCGCGGAGAGAAATTCAAGGAGGCTGTAAGGAGGCTGTAAAATGACAGGCAAAAAGAGGACATTCTGGAATATTTTCGAGAACACCGAGGGAGACAAGGTGGTTTGGATCATCGTCCTGATCCTCATCATGTTCTCTATCCTTTGCATCTTCTCGTCCACATCCAGGCTGCTCGGCCCCGGCCAGAGCCGTCTGGACCTTGTGTGGGACCATCTGAAGATAGTGCTTCTCGGACTTGGACTGATCCTTGCCTGCTACCTGATACGCAGTCTCGATTTCTTCCGCAAGGCATCCAGCCTGGGCTTCATCTTCTCCGCAGGGCTGCTTTTACTGCTGATTTCCGGAATCGACCTCGGCTTCGTACGCTCAATAGAAATCAACGGAGCGCGCCGCATCATCCAGGTCGGGCCCCTGCAGTTGCATGTCAACGAAGTCGTGAAAGTCGCCATGGTGCTTTATCTGGCATGGGCGATCGATGCCTTCAAGAGGAAAGAGCTTAAACTCTTCAACGATAACGAACTCTATCAGAAGGTATTCTATATATACACGCCCTTCCTGCTTACCACGCTCATGCTCCTCCCCGGGAGCAACTCGGCCGCCCTGTTCACCGGAGGAATCATGTTCCTCGTCATTCTGCTCGGAGGAGGCTCGGGCAAAGACATGTTCTTCCTAATGCTGGCGGGAGTGGCAGCGCTTGCCCTCTGTGTAGGAATCTACAAAGTATCCGACGGAAAGATGATGGGGCGCATCGGCACCGGTCTTTCCCGCGTCTTCGACAAGGAAGATTACGAGGCGCAGGTTATGAATTCCAAGGTTGGAAGCATTGATTATTACCAGGCCCTGGACGAGATACGCCAGCCATACAGTGCCAAAATCGCGGTGCATCAGGGAGGGCTTTTCGGCAAAGGTCCTGGCCAAAGTACACAGCGATACGTAGTCCCGGATATCTCCGAAGACTATATGTACAGTTTCATAATCGAAGAATACGGAATACTCGGCGGATTGGTGATAATAATACTCTACCTGTCCCTGCTTGCGAGGAGTGCCATCATTGTGCGCAATTGCGGAAAAGACCTGTATGCCAAACTGGCGGTCGCCGGACTTACCCTGCTGATTTCCGGACAGGCATTCCTGCATATCTGCGTCAATGTAGATATAGGTCCCATGACCGGACAGACCCTTCCACTCGTAAGCCACGGAGCTTCGGCTTTCCTATGCTTCTGCATCGCTTTCGGAGTGATTCTGTCAATCAGCAGGATAGCCTCCAAGCGCATTGAGCGCGAGCAGAAAAATGCCGACCCCCTTGTCGATCTCAGTCAGGAGCCTGTCGCGATAGAGAACGATCTTACCGACCTTGATGACTTCGAGAGCGGACATGGAATAAACGAAGAAATGAATGACGAACAATATGGAATATAAGAAGATTCGCGCCATTATCAGCGGTGGAGGCACGGGAGGGCACATCTTCCCTGCCATCAGCATTGCAGACAAGTTGAAGGAGCTCAATCCCGAAACCGAGATCCTCTTCGTGGGAGCGGAGGGAAAGATGGAGATGGAGAAGGTTCCGGCGGCCGGATACAAGATCGCGGGCCTGCCCATACGCGGTCTGCAGCGCCAGTTGAACTTGAAGAACATAGTTAATGATATAAAGGTCCCATTCCTCATGCTCAAGAGTGAGAGGATGGCCGCGCGTCTGATCGACGAGTTCAAGCCGGACATCGCGATAGGAGTCGGAGGATTCGCCAGCGCTCCCCTGCTGAAGAAGGCCACTGCCAAAGGCGTTCCGTCTCTCATCCAGGAGCAGAACGGATTCGCCGGCCTTACCAACAAAATGCTTGCGAAGAAAGTGCAGTGTATCTGCGTGGCTTATGACGGAATGGAGCGTTTCTTTCCTGCGGAGAAGATAGTATTCAGCGGCAACCCCATACGCAAGGAATTCCACCCCTTCACCGAAGCTGACAAAGCCGAAGCCCTCAAATTCTACGGTCTCACCCCCGGCAAGAAGCATCTTCTCATCGTAGGAGGCAGTCTGGGCAGCGGCACCCTCAACAAGGCGATGAAGAAATGGATTTCCGACGGCTGCCCGGACGGAGAAGGCGTGGAAGTTATCTGGCAGTGCGGGAAGTATTACAAGAAGGGGATAGATGACTTTATGGCAGGACGCGACGTCCCGGGAGTACAATACTCCGACTTTATCGCAAGGATGGACCTCGCCTATGCAGCGGCCGATGTAGTCATCTCCCGCAGCGGGGCATCATCTATCTCCGAGATATGCGCAGTTCAGCGCGCCGCCGTCTTCGTGCCTTCTCCCAATGTCGCGGAAGACCATCAGACCCACAATGCGATGGCCCTCGTGAACAAGGGTGCTGCGTTGATTGTGAAGGACGCCGAAGCAGAAGAGAAACTGCTAGGCACGGCTATCGCGCTTGCAGGTGACAAGGAAAAGATAGCCGAAATAGAAAAGAACGTCGCCCCTCTCGCCCGGCTCGATGCTGCCGGCACAATCGCAGAAGAGATTTACAAACTCGTATAAGATGGCATACTCGAACATATACTTCATCGGCATTGGCGGCATAGGTATGAGCGCCATCGCCCGCTATTACAAGTTCAAGGGCTTCAGTGTGGGCGGATATGACCGTACGCCATCGGACCTTACCCGCCAGTTGGAGAAGGAAGGCATAGCGGTCCACTACGAAGACGACATCAACTACATCCCTACCAGGGTGGAGGACACTCTCGTAGTGTACACTCCAGCCGTTCCAGACAGCTTGAAAGAACTCCAGTACGTCAGGGAGAACGGCTACCGCGTAATCAAGCGGAGCCGTATGCTGGGAGAGATCACCATCGGGCAGAAATGCCTCGCCGTTGCAGGCACACACGGGAAGACCACGACTTCTACACTCATAGCACATATACTCACAGAAAGCGGTGAAGGATGTTCCGCCTTCCTGGGAGGCATATCGAAGAACTATGGGACCAACCTGCTCATGAGCGAGAACGAAGTAGTCGTTGCAGAAGCTGACGAATACGACAGGAGTTTCCTACAGCTTCACCCGGACATCTCAGTTATCACCGCAATGGATGCCGACCATCTCGACATATACGGTGACCTCGCCCACGTCCAGGAGGCCTTCCGCCAGTTTGCATCCCAGACCAAGAAGATTCTGATTGCAAAACTCGGCCTTCCGCTCAGCAGCGAAGATACCTGTGCCAGGATTCTGCGCTACCATCTGAACGATAGCGCTGCAGACTATTATGCATCTGACATGAAAGCGGATTCCTACGGACATTTCAGTTACGACCTGCATTATCCCGGAGGCGTAATCCCTGCTATCAGGGTGGGCACCCTTGGATGGGTGAATGTCGAGAACAGCATTGCCGCAGCAGCCGTATGTCTCTGTCATGGAGTGAATCCGGATGCGGTCAAGAAGGCAATCGGCACATTCAAAGGAGCACAAAGGCGCCTGGACGAGCACATCAACGTACCAGGACTGACCTATATAGACGACTACGCACACCATCCGACAGAACTCACCACAGCCATTTCCTCAATCCGGGAGATATTCCCCGGGAGAAAGGTCACGGGAGTTTTCCAGCCACACCTCTACACCCGTACGAGGGACTTCGCTCACGAATTCGCAAAGGCGCTCAGCCGTCTGGACAAAGTAATCCTGCTGGACATTTATCCGGCCCGTGAAGAGCCTATTCCAGGAGTGACATCCGATATCATTTTCAAGGATATCACCGCTCCGGAGAAAGTTCTCATACGCAAAGAAGAACTTATGGACCTGCTCGCGAAGGAGAAACTCGACGTGCTGGTCACATTCGGTGCCGGCAATATCGACCGTTTTATAGGACCCATTAAAGAAATGCTTTCCGCCCGTATATGAACAAATTCGTGAAATATCTGCTGTTCGCCCTTTCACTAGGCCTGTTCCTCTGCGTTACCGCATTGGTCCGGGTACAGGTGCGCGCCCACAGGCATCTCACGACTTGTAAAAACGTGGAAATCATTTTCAAGGACACGCTGAATTTCGTTTCAGAAGATGACATCAGAGGATATCTGAAGAAAGAATGCCCGACTTTTATCGGACAGCGCATCGACAGTCTCCGGCTTCACGAGATAGAGAAGGTGCTGGATGAGCGCAGTGCTGTTCTCTCGGCTCAGGCCTGGACTGCAGACAGCACCCTTTTCATCAGCATAGTCCAACGCGAACCGGTAGCAAGGCTGGAAACAAGTTCCAGCGCATTCTATATCGATGAACGTGGTTTCATTTTCCCGGTACAGGGCGATTGCGGCAAACGCTTCCCCGTCATCAAGGGAGAACTGCCTTTGCGCGAGCCCGAAAAGATACTCGATCTTCTCACATACATGAGAAAGAACAGGTGGGAGGCCAAAATAGGCTGCATCAGCATGAATTCCTCCGGCCTGCTCACACTTGTGCCGGAAGAAGGCAAGGAGCATTTCATTTTCGGAAGGCCGGAGAATATCGAGAAGAAATTCGACAAGATGAACGAGTATTACAGGCGGATCAAGCCAGCCGTCGAAGAAGGCAGGTATTCCAGCGTCAACGTACAATACAAAGGACAGATAATCTGCAGAAAATAACTCATAATAATATGGAAGACCGTTACATAGCAACAGTAGACCTGGGCACTTCGAAGATAGCCCTTTCCGTAGCGAGAGTAACCGGCGACAATGCCGAAATACTCTACTACAGGGAGAAGCCGTCAGACGGTGTGCGCTACGGATGCATCTACAACCCGACCAGGGCTTCGGTCCCGTTGAAAGAAGCCGTCCATGAGGCCGAAGAAGAACTTGGTATCAAAATCACTCAGCTGGTGATAGGCGTGCCCCGCTATGGTGTCACGCAGGAAATAGCCAGCGCCAGCCTGGATCGCAGCGATGCAGAATCCTGCATTACACAGGAAGAAATAGACTGCATCAAGGACATGGCACTCGACTCCTATCCCCTGAACGATCCAGAAAAGCAGGAAATATACGGAGCGTCTGCTCAATCTTTCAGCACGGACGACTCGATAGGATGCACAGAAACAGACGTGGTGGGAATGCCCAGCGCTGTGCTTCAGGGCAATTTCAAGATCTTCATAGGCGTTAAGAAAGCCTCCAGGAATATCGACATCATGCTGAACAAGGCAGATGTCGCACCAGCAAGGAAGTATTTCCTTCCCTCTCTCACGGCCGAAGCAGTTCTTTCGGACGAAGAGAAAGAGAACGGAGTTGCGCTTGTGGAAATGGGTGCCGGCGTAACTTCTGTCACCATATATCAGGGAGGAATCCTGCGCTATTACTATGCAATTCCTTTTGGAGGGCGCAGCGTTACCAATGACATCAAATTGGAATGTGGTTTCACCGAGAAACTCGCCGAAAACATTAAACTCGGTTTCGGAGCCTGCATGCCGGACAAACTGCTCACCATGGGCGATAAAATCCTGCAGATAATCGATGAGGAGAATGGTTCCGACCAGCAACTCCCTGTCAAATATCTTTCCGAAATCATTACGGCACGCATAAAGGAAATCGTCGAGGCCATATTGTTCCAGATTCAGGAAAGCGGTTATGCCGACAGGCTACGTAATGGCGTTGTGCTTACCGGAGGATGCGCGAACCTTGCCGGCTGCGCCAATTTCATCAAGGAACTATCCGGTTACAACGTCCGCATCGGATTCCCGCGTGCAAAGAGGTTCACCTTCAGCGGATGCCCCGGCATCGGCGAGACAGGAGCGGTATCGACTGTCGGGATGCTTCTCTACGCCCGCCAGGATTCCCATCTGAACTGCATAGAGGAAGTGCCCGTACGGAGCATAGCCGGCCAGGTGGTTCCTGAAAACAAAGAAAATGCTGCCAAAGAAACCAGCGCCACACCCGAAAACGAAGTGGCTGGTTCTGTCTTCGACCAGAGTGTCTGGGAAGTCCGCAAGAAAGAAAGACCGAAGAAAAACGACAAGCCGGCCAAGGACAGCATATTCCTGAAATGGACCAAGAAGATTTCGCAGGTCACCGTCAAGCCTATGGAAGAACTGGTGGGCGGGCTCTACGACAAAATGGAAGAAAACTAAAGATATAGCATTATGGGAGAAGACAATATCATTTTGACCCCAGCCGACTGGGTAGTATCCGATTCCACCATCAAAGTCCTCGGTGTCGGCGGAGGCGGCTGTAATGCCGTATCTTATATGTATGAGCAAGGCATCGAAGGTTGCAGTTTCATAGTATGCAACACAGATTCCATGCACCTCATGGCAAGTCCCGTCCCTACCAAGATCCAGTTGGGACGCGGCCTTGGAGCAGGCACCAACCCGACAAAGGGGCGCAATGCAGCTATCGACAGTCAGGAAGAGATTGCCTCAAAGGTTCTTGACACCAATACCCAGATGCTTTTCATTACAGCAGGTATGGGCGGAGGCACAGGTACCGGAGCGACACCGGTGATTGCCAAAATGGCCAAGGACCGCGGCATTCTCACCGTAGCGGTGGTAACCATCCCCTTCCAGAATGAAGGAAGAAAAGCCCTGTCCCGCGCGCTGGACGGCATCCACGAACTTGAAAAGAACGTTGACAGTCTCATAATCATCAACAATGAGCGTCTCTACGATTACTATGGCGACCAACTTATCCACGACGCTTTTCCAAAAGCCGACGAGGTCCTGGCCACCGCTGTGCGCGGCATCATCGAAATCATCAAGAAGAAGGGCTACATAAATGTGGACTTCGAAGATGTGAAGACCATGATGAAGGACAGCGGCATGGCCCTGATGGGCTGCGGCACCGGCTCCGGGCCGGACCGTATCCAGAAAGCCGTGAAAGAGGCTTTCGAAAGCCCCTTGCTCAACGACTTCGACCTCAAGACGGCCAAGAATGTGCTGGTCAACATCACCGGCGGTCGCAATGATAAAGGCCTTAAGATGGATGACATGAAGGAGATAAACCGCTTAATCGACGAATACACGGGAGGCGACAACAACTTCAAACGCGGACTCATTTGGGACGATAATCCTGAAATCGGCGACACCATCCACATCACCTCTATCGTAGTGGGCCTGCGTTTTGCCGATGTCATAGGCCCGGGCTTGAGCGATGCCGACAATTACATCATGATCAGCAAGAACTACGTATTCGATAAGGAAGAACTTGCCAAGGGAGAAGGCATAAGCCTGCCCGCAGACAGCAGTTCCCATATAGGATACAACAGTAAAGACAACGAACGGGCCTTCCGTTTCGATCCTGACGTACCTCCCGTCCTTCTGGTACATGAAGGTCAGGACATCAGTGCACTTGAAAACGAACCGGCTATACGCCGCAAACCAATAAAGAACGAACAATGAAAAAGACTCGCGTAAGATTTGCGCCCTCTCCCACCGGGCCACTGCATATGGGCGGCGTCCGTACCGCGCTGTATAATTATTTGTATGCCAAGCAGAACGGAGGAGATTTCATAATCCGTATAGAGGATACCGACTCCCACCGCTTCGTACCCGGAGCCGAGCAGTATATTATCGAGGCCCTGCGTTGGTGCGGCATAATTCCCGACGAAGGAGTTGATGCCGAAGGCAAGGTCGTAGAGACGCCTTCTGAAAGGCATCCTCATGCCCCTTACCGCCAGAGTCAGAGGCGCGGCATCTACCGCAAATATGCTGAACAACTGGTGGAGGCAGGTTATGCCTACTATGCATTCGACTCTGCGGAAGAGCTCGCCGCCGAACGCGCGAAGGCCGAAGCCGCAGGACAGACCTTCATCTACAACCACGAGAACCGCATGCATCTGCGCAATTCACTTACCTTGAGTGCTGCCGAGACAGAGCGTCTTCTTGCCGAAACCACGGACTGGACCGTACGTTTCAAGATGCCGGAAGATGAAGTGGTGGAAATGGATGACCTGATTAGAGGGCATATCGAAGTGAATACCAGGACTTTGGACGACAAGGTGCTGTGGAAGCGCGCCGACGAACTGCCCACATATCATCTGGCGAACATAGTGGACGACCATCTCATGGAGATCACCGAGGTCATCCGAGGCGAGGAGTGGTTGCCGTCACTGCCTCTGCATTATCTGCTTTATCGCGCCTTTGGATGGACAGAAAGCCAGCCCCGTTTCGCGCACCTTTCCCTGCTGTTGAAGCCTGTTGGCAACGGAAAACTCAGCAAGCGCGACGGCGACAAACTCGGCTTCCCGGTATTCCCCCTGCGCTGGGTGAACGAGGAGGGCGAAGTCACCCGCGGATATCGCGAGGACGGATACTTCCCCGAGGCTTTCGTCAACATGCTGGCCCTGCTGGGATGGAATCCCGGCACCGAGCAGGAACTCTTCTCGATGGACGAACTGGTGAAGGCGTTCAGCATGGACAAGGTGCAGAAGGCCGGTGCAAAATTCAATCCGGACAAAGCCAAGTGGTTCAACAAGGAGTATCTACGCATGAAGAGCGACGAGGAACTGGCGACTCTGTTTGTTCCTGTACTTGAGGCTCATGGCGTGAGCGACGATTTCGAACATCTTGTCAAGGTAGTTCATCTGATAAAAGAGCGCGCCACTTTCGTGGCCGACTTCTGGGACATCGCATGGTATCTGTTCAAGGCACCGGAGACTTTTGCAGAGAAAGATGCCGCCAAGTTCTGGAAGCCAGAGAATGTGGAGCCGGCTCTAAAGGTGGCCGACTTTATCTGCGATTATGAAGGAGTGTGGAACAAGGATAGCCTGGAGACCGCCCTCGAGGGCTTCATCCGCTCCAACGAGTGGCCTATGGGCAAGGTGATGAACTGCATACGTCTAGCCATCACGGGGTCCGGCAGCGGACTTGGAATCGCCGATGTAGTAATTCTGATCGGCAAGGACGAATTCAGGAACAGGATTGAAAAAGCAGTAAATATTTTAGGAAAATGAAAATAGGATTATGCAGCGACCACGCAGGCGTGGAGTACAAGGCCAGGTTGATTTCTTATCTGCTTGGCAAGGGATATGAAGTAGTTAATTTCGGGACCGATAGCACGGACAGTTGCGACTATCCGGACTTTGCACATCCACTCGCATCAGCAGTTGAGAAAGGTGAGTGCGACCTCGGAATTGCAATCTGCGGCACAGGAAACGGCATGGCAATCACCCTAAATCATCATAAGGGCATCCGTGCCGGACTTGCCTGGAATACCGCTATAGGAGAATTGGTAAAAGAGCACAACAATGCCAATGTCCTGGTGCTCCCTGCACGTTTCATCTCTTACAGGATGGCTGTGTCGATAGTGCGTACCTGGCTGACAACCAAGTTTGCAGGCGGTCGCCACCAGCGCCGCATCGACAAGATTACTGCCTGCTAAAACAGGGTTAGTCTGTAGCCAATGGCGAGGTTGAAGGCGGCCGGATGAGCGGTGTAGTAACTCTCTATGTTGTTACCGCCCGCGAAGTGATATGAGAATCCAGGCTGCACGAACAAGGCACTGTGTCCCGAGAAATTCCACTGGAGACCTGCGCCGGTATTGAGCGACCAGATCCTGTCTTTTTGAAAGGTATCGTCAGTTGATGACGATATCCTTTTTCCATTTATATAAACGACACTCTCCTGATGTATGCCCGTCACGAATTCATACATCGGTCCGGCAGTAAGATAGATGTTGAAGCGACGCCATTCTACTGCATTATAGTATAAATATAATGGAATGCCCATGTACTCCAATTGGCGTTCTGTCTTCCTGGTAATGTTACCGGACCTGGTGCTGACAGTTGTATTCAAAGTGGACATTGTTATTCCCGATTCGACTCCCCATTTTTTGTCTATGCTGCATTTCAAGCCCAATGTGATACGGGCAGACTGGGAATGGGTGGTTTCTGTAGTTGCAGGTTTATTGCGGGAAACTATCCCGAAATCGAAAGTGCCACTGCTAAAGCCTTTCGTTGCTATTGCTGCTGACGGCATCCCGCCGTTGCCGTTCATCTGCACTGATTTCTGTCCCATCTGTCCCTGTCGGGAAATACATGCCTGAATCTTGACATGGGGCTTGGCTTTTTTCACATCAATGTCAGTTCTTTCGTTATTCACGTGCATTTCGGGGGGATTCTGCACATCGATATCCGGGAGGTCTGCCGGGGAGGTGTCCCCTTCTTCCGCCTGTCTCTCCGAGACCCCTCCCATCGCTGGCGATGGGCCCCTCCCGTTACAGCCACGGGAGGCTATGGCTACAGAAGGGGACACCTCCCCGGCAGGCTCTGAAGAATCTTCCGTAAACACTTCCGCCACGACAGCATCTCCCGGGACGAGGGAAACACCACTTTCGGCCGATGGCGAAACCGGCCAGAGAAGAAGCGCGACGGCAATCACAGCCGCAGCTGCAAGAAGGCTCCCCGCATACCACAGGGCAGTAAGCGGTCTTTTTTTCTTTGGTCTGATACCCGAGCTAACTGCGTCCCACAGCCCCTCCGGTTCAACCTCCGTATATCCCTCGAAGAGATCCGGAAGCTTATCTGTCCAATCTTTGTTACTGTTCATATCCTTGCTTCTTCCAATATTCTTTTATCTTTTTTGCCAGCATCGCGCGGGCACGGAAAAACTGCGAAGCCGAAGAATCCTCTTTTATACCCAGCAAACCTCCTATTTCCTTGTGCGATTTCTTTTCGAATACAAAGAGATTGAATACCGTCCTGTAGCCGTCCGGCAGACTCTTGATCATCTCCGCCAGTTCCTTTACCGGCACCTTAGGCATTGAGTCCATCTCTCCGTCCTCTTCCGTATCGGGCAATTCCTCAACGTAAGTAAGCCGCCCGGCATTACGGAGGCTCTTGAGCGAATCATTCACCACAATGCGGCTCATCCAGGCCTTCAGGCTACCCTCTCCCCGGTAATCGAATCTGTCCAGCTTGCTGAACACTTTTATGAATGAATCCTGCAGTATATCCTTCACAGCTGCAGAATCCACCACATAACGGGAGCATACCGCAGTGAGATATCCGATATAGCGCTCATACAATAATCGCATTCCGGACGCTTCCCCACTGCGGATCTGATTCAACAGTTCAAGTTCGCTCAGTTCATTCCCTGCTCTTGAACTTGAACTTATGAGATTCCTTCTTTCCGGCACTGTCCGTCCATTTTAGCGTAAGTATCTTGTATCCTCCCCCCGTATCCGGGAGAGAATTGATGTCGAAATACACAAGAGCCTCCCCTTTCTCCACATGTTTGTCTCCAACCGCATTCTGCATCAAAATCAATTCGTAAGGGTCTGCCGGGTTGGTTCCTGAAATCAGATAAAAACGATGTTGTTTACCGGCATTGCCCCACCATGTAGAATAATGAAGGGTAAGGTATCCGTCTTCCACCCCCGTCATCCAGTCGAATATTATATCCAGTCCGTCATCTCCCGAGACCGACAAGTCGGAAGTAAAGACGCCTTTATCTATCGAATCATAGTAGTGAACATCTGTCATATACCCGTAATTATGCACAACCTTCTTGTATACGGTTATATCGCAGACTATCCGCTCGCCGACCAGTTTTCCATCCGTAAAATTCCGCGGGAACAGGCGGGTGGAATCATCAACCTGAAAATACAAGGTATCTGTCGGCGACCTTTTTACACTCACTATCGCAGAATAAGAAGCATACGCGGAATCAGAGCCTATTAAGCCGGCATCCGGGGAAAATACCTCCTTAGAACATCCTGCCAGCAGAATTATAGTAAAAAGAGATAATACTTTATTGATTTGCTGATTCATATCTTTTTGTTTGGTTTTGTAATAATAATCCGGGATTCCGAGATTCTTGCATAAAAAAGTCATTTTAATATAGATGCACGAATTCGGCAAAAATAAATATAAAAACTCCTATCTTTGTGGAAGATTGAAGTGTTTAATAAAGAGTCTGAAGAATGACTTTGGATGAGAAGAAACGCATCTACCCGATGAATGCCCTGCAATGGGATATGTATGAGGATGCGTGCCAATGCCCCACTATGACCGGTTTCAACGTAACCGTCTGTGTGGACGTCCCTTGTGACAAGTGCAGCCCCGAAAGAATGCTCAAGGCTTGCCAGGATGTGCTCGACAATCAACGTTACTTTCACATCCACCTGCTGATGTCCGCCGATGGCGAACCGCAGGTATGCGAAGACGGAGCGATGCCCAACACCGAAGAACAGTTGAATACCTTTGCCAGACTGATCGGCGAGTATGCATTGAAGCTTGCCTCCACAGATACAGCCGCTACAGTCGGAGATATTATGAACAGTTGTGAGCGATAACAGATAAGGCAAGGAGAAAATTACCAGGCTATTCGTTGCCATGACGATTCCGGTGGTGCTGCAGCAGTTCATCCTGCTGCTGAATAGTCTCGTTGACCGCATATGGATCGCCCATATCCCCGACATAGGAGAACTGGCATTCACTGCATCCGGCATCTGTGTTCCAATCATCTACATCGCCTTCGCACTGGCAGAACTTGTCAGCAGGGGCATCGTGCCCCAGGTAGGCTGGCTGTTGGGCGGTGACAAACAAGGCGAAGCCGAGCATACGCTGGGATCCTTCTTCTTCCTGGACATATTGATCGCCCTTCTCATCTGCATCGTTTTCGAGACTTTCACCGACGGGCTGGTCTCCCTGTTCGGCGGCGATGACTCCACCTCGCCGCTGGCTATAATCTATCTGCGCATCGCCACACCCGGCTATGCGCTGAGCATAATAGCCTCGGGCCTGACCGCCTTCCTCCTTGCAGAGGGGCGTTCGCGCTTGGCATCCACAATACTTGGCGTGGGCATAGGCCTTAACCTGCTGCTTGATCCGCTGTTTATCTTCGGCTTCAAATGGGGGGTTGCCGGCGCCGCCTGGGCCACTACCATATCGGAACTCGCCTCCGCCGGGCTGGCATTGTATTTCATTGTCGAAAACCGTGGACTGCGCCTGCGCCGCAGGAACCTCCGTCTGTCGTGGAAGCATCTGAGCCCCTGCCTGGCTCTTGGGGCGACGCCTATGTTGCTGGTGCTGGCCGAGACTCTCCAGCTGGGTGTCTATAACAGGGTGCTGCTGCAGATTGGAGGCGATATGGCCATAGGGGCGATGGCCCTGGCCGTGATGCTGAACGACTTTTTCTATTTCCCGGTCTATGGCATGGCTTTCGGATCGCAGCCTATCACCAGCTATAACCTGGGCGCCGGTCAGCCGGAGCGCGTTCACTCCACTTTGCGGATTCTTCTGGCAGCCACCCTGGCCTGGTCGCTGGCCGTATGGCTGGTAATGATGATTTTCTCCGCTCCCATCACCGGTCTGGTTCTTGGCAGCGGCGAATTATCGGCCTACACGGCTCCTCTGGTGAAGCTTTCTTTTACTGCGCCCAGCGCACCCTGGGTTCGCACGTACATATAGTAAACTCCTCCAACTTCGGCAATTTGTACACTACCGGGCCGGAGGAGTATATTCGTCGCTGAGTAGAAAAAAGACGGCCTTACGACCGTCTTTTGTGCGGGAGATCAGAGTCGAACTGACACGTCTTCACCAGACACTAGCTCCTGAAACTAGCGCGTCTACCATTTCGCCACTCCCGCGCGCTTAGGGAATGCAAAGATAGTAATTTTTTTCTTTTCTTTTCAAAAAATATAACTCAACGCCAAAATGATATCGTTGGGCAATACAAAGAGTTTGTCATCAGAGCCTATGATGCGGCCGCAGGTGGGGCAGGCATAGGTTACATAGCGAGTGTATCCTGTCCACAGTCCTATTCCAAGATCAAGGTTCAGATGACGTCCCAACATCTTTGAATATCCGCCGGAAATGCCAGCGCCATATCTGTCTCCCTCTGATGTTTCCAAGGTAGGCGCTTCCGCCTCGTTGAACTCTTGATACTGCATCTTACCGCTGAACCACCATCCTGAATAGATATGCCATGGCCAATAACGCCCTCCCAGTGAATATAGTTGCTGGCGTTTCTCTCCCCCGCTGTCGTATTTCATACCCGCGCTGACACTCCAATGCCGCGCAAGGGCGTAAGATGCCTCAAGATTTGTAGTGCCTGTTCTCGCATAATCTATAAAATTCGTTGAGAAGGATAGTTCCTGAGCGGAAAGGGAGGTGAAGCAGCCCGCAAGGGCGGACTGCAACACCAAACACAAAAAAGTAAAGAAAAAGCGTTTCATGACTATAAATAACGATTAAATGCTAAATTTATATTATTTCTGAACTCAGGGTAAAGGGCCAGCAATTTGTCCTGCAACTTCTCTCTGTCGGTCACGGTTGAGATTAATGCTTTGAAGATTCTGTAGAAGTCTAAACCTCGGTCGTCGAGATAATAAAAGACCTGGGGATAAAACCAGAAAGATGTGCCGAACATTGCCGGATTGCCGGGATACCTCTCCCTGAACATTTTGGAGCTGAGATAATACGCCCACATCTCCGCAACCTCGCAATACCCAGCATTCTGTTCCCCTCCGGTTCCGTAAGTCATGAGCCCGGATGTCAAATAAGAACTGAGCACATATTCCACAAGTTTATCCCACCATTCCACACCGACCTGCTGGAAATGACTGGTATGAGCCAGTTCATGAACCGTGGTAGCATATATCGCGGCATAATCCTTGTCGTCACGAAGCCCCAGAGTCACATCAGGAAGAAACCATTTTACCAGTTTGGCCCAGTCTCCCAGATACTTCTTTATCAATTTCACATTGTCTATGGCTGCACCGTGTTGCATCATGATAGTGCTGCTGGCTGACAGTTTCTGAAAAATCCATATCCTCAGATTTGACGGCGGAGCCTTTATAGTACCTTCCGCTGTCTTGCATTTTTCGAAATAATCGCACACTGTATTATTGACGACACATCGGGAGAACAGGCTGCGGTCGCTTTCTTTTCGCACTTCCAAACTGCAGCCCTCCTGCGAATGCCTGCCCATGGTAGAACTCGAGCCTCCAACAAGAATCAGGTTCAGGCCGATACCGAATCCTCGTTTATTCTTGAAGACCAGCCAGTAGCGCGGCTTTGTCGAAAAAGACTTGTCTATTTCATAATAACCGTTTTCGTCGGTATACGCCTGACCTATCTTTACAAATACATTACATGCAACCCTCACACCCTTTACTCCTTCGGGAGAATCCTTTCTGTCGTCCACCAGGGTAATACGTCCGGAAGGTTTTGCTGCACCGGCTTTCGTAAGTGCCTCATCCTCTAGCATGGAGGCATTGCCTGTCAGGCGGAAAGACTCTCTCTCTACGGCCTCCCAGTCGACATACTCTTCACCCGATCGCGTAAACACCTCATGTTCTGTTATATGGCATCTGTCGAGGACCTCGAATGGTATGCTGGGCGGGAATTTAAAATCAGGAGAAACAACTGCGTACTGCCAGGTTATATCACCCTCCGGTATTTCCGGATCGTGGTAATAATCCCCTTCACGGACAATTTCATAATCGAGAGGATGGTCAAGCATTTCTACTCCCATCTCCACCAGCCGGTCATACTCCTCCTGGCTTTCAGGCAGGAAACGCACATACAGATCGGTAGCACTGACATCAATTTCTCCAGCCTTTGTCGGATAGAGAGCTTGTAGGGCCTTGGTAATGTTCTTCACAGAATAAGGGTCTTCCAATTGACGGCCGAGGACCATCATGCCATGATCCAATTCAGCAGTTTGTTCTGAGTCTGCGCTATCTCCGGAGAATAGCGCATCAATGTTGCAGGCACCCATAACGGTGCAGAGCGCAGCAGCAATAAGTAATTTCACCATTCGTTTCATACCTAATCGTTTTTTGTCGACGGCAAATCTAAGAGGATAAAAGCGTTTTAAAAGTTTGTAATCGTTTATTTGGTGGAAATGGCTATGCATTGTATTACAAAACGCTTTTATTAAATTTGCATTTACGTTATATGAATGCAAAATGAAAATCCTTTATACTTTATTCTTTCTGTTTGCCACTATCCTTCCACATGATTCAGAATTGTTTAGGGCTATTCAGGACGATCCGTACGCAGCGGCCGGCAATTTAAGGCCATATCTGGCACCTGAAGGGAAAATACAGGATACCAAGGCTCCTCGGGGATATAAGCCTTTTTATTTCTCATACTACGGACGGCATGGCAGCAGATATCTCACCGGAGAACTCTCTTTTATCAGTGGCTATGTGCAGATGTTGAGCATCCTGAATGCGCAAGGAGCCCTTACAGAAGATGGTAAGAAACTGCTCGGGCAACTGCGTTGGCTGGAAGAAGAACACAAAGGGAATTCGGGCAATCTCACTGAAATCGGATACAAAGAGGAAGAAGCCATAAGCAGACGTCTCCATAAAAGATTCCGAAGGATATTCCATCAGTGCAGGAGAAGAGATGTAATCGTGAGATCTTCGCCTGCGCTTCGCAGCGCCATGACCGGGACCAGTTTTATAATGGAACTGGGCAGGCATAGCAGGAGACTTGAATTCGACGTCAAAGGAGGACAGAGATTCTATTTTACCAAGTGGGATCCGAATCCGGATCTCGATGCCACCGAACGGAGAGTACTGGATTCGATGATACGCGCGACTCTGGACACGGTCGCATTCGCGAAGAGATTCTTCTCTGACGGAGCATCGCTAAGAAGCGCTCTTGCAGGAAAAAGCCTGGGAGAAGCCCAATACGAGATGATGCACATTCTCAGCATTGGAAGATGCCTGAGCCCAGATGCCGACACATTTTCTCTATTCTGTCCTGAAGAATTGCTCGACTACGCTATAGTCCAGAATGCCCGCACGGCATCCTGGTTCATCCACAGTAAAGAAACCGGTTTTTTCAGGGACACCAACGCAGGCGCGCCACTGATCAACGAAATCGTCTGCCGTGCAGAAGAGGCAATTAATGGGAACAGCATCTGTGCAGATTTGCGCTTCGGGCATGATTCAGGAGTGGCTCCCACCTTCAGTTTCCTGAACATTGAAGGTTACGATAATCCTGAAGCATCCCTTGCAGACAGTTGGGTGACTTGGCCAGCCTATAAGCATGTAAGTATGGCCTGCAATCTTTCACTTGTCTTGTACAAGAACAGGAAGGGCGACATCCTGGTCAAGATACTGGAAAACGAAAGAGAGACCGCGATTCCCGCGATCTCTCCATTCAATGGCCCATATTACAAATGGGAAGATTTCAAGCGATGGAGCACTAGAAGAATTTGACTTCCTTGCCTTCTATTGCACTCATAAGGGCATTTCCTACACGGCTGACACCAAAACGGAAATAATCCTTGTTAAGCCATTCCTCACCAAGTATCTCCAGACCTATATTATAGTAAACCAATGCATCTTCTGCGGTAGCGATGCCACCGGCTGCCTTGAAGCCTACCTTACGTCCACTCACTTTGTAATAGTCCCTGATAGCCTCGCACATGACACGCGCCGCCTCAGGAGTAGCATTAACACTGACTTTGCCGGTAGATGTCTTGATAAAATCGGCTCCAGCCTCCATTGCAAGCATAGAAGCCTTGCGTATAAGTTCAGGTGTCTTGAGCAGGCCTGTTTCAAGGATGACCTTGAAAACCACCTTGCGGCCAAGACGTTCTCCCACGGCATCAATCGCTTTCTTCATCACAACAATCTCTTCCTTGGCACCAGCCTCATCACCGGCAAGGAACTTGTTGAGCGCAAGCACGATATCGATTTCATCGGCACCATTCTCGACTGCCAGTTCGCATTCGCGTACCTTTACTTCCAGGAAACTCTGGGCAGTAGGGAAGCAACTTGAAACAGCCGTCACATGGAGAGCCTCGCATGGCCTGTTTTCACGTACGACATTTGCAAGATTCGGGTACACGCAGACCGATGCAGGCAGCGGATATGAGGGGTATTCCTTTGTAAGGACAGTCACTTTTTCAACTAGATTCTTTACGGACTCAGGTGTATCTTCGGTGTGAAGAGTCGTGAGGTCCATGAAAGAAAAGCATTTCTTAAGAATTTCTGTCTGGTTCATAATTAACCTTTGATTTGAATATTGTATCCTTCATCTATGAGAGGCTGCACAAGTACGCGCATTTCTGCCTCTGAAAATTTCTGCAGGCCGGCCGCAGGCGTCGGTCTGTCTATAGTATAAACCATGATTTCGCGCGGATGCACCCTGCGGACTATATCCATCCAGGGCAAAAGAACTTCAGGAGATGAAGTGTCGAAACCGGGACTGCGCAGGAACATGGTCTGCATCACAAAGTCGCCGCCGAACTTCTCCATCCCACGGACGACGTCTTCAACATTATACTCCCCTACTGGCTGATTAATAAGATATGCCAGTTCAGCGGTAGGAGCATCTAGTTTCAGGATGGGATTATCCACTTTTCGGAGTGCTTCGACCACTGAATCACGCGAGAGTCTGGTAGCATTACTCAAGACCGAGACTTTCGCTTTTGGATAGAATTCATCCCGCAAGACGACAGTATCTGTGATTATCTGAGGGAAATCAGGGTTCAGTGTTGGTTCTCCATCCCCAGAAAAAGTGATGGAGTCGATAGGAGTCCCGGCCTGAAGGCACTCTCTTAGTTTGCTCTCCAGCGCAATCCGGACATCGTTTGCCGTCGGCAGTTCACGGTCTCCGGTGCCGTCTTTGTTCCATCCGCACTCGCAGTATATGCAGTCGAAATTGCATAGTTTCCCGTTCCTCGGCAGAAGGTTGATGCCCAGGGAACTACCCAGCCTGCGGCTGAAGATAGGACCGAATACCGTATCCTCGCGCATCATAGCCTGCGTCTCCTTAGATTTAGTCGTTTGGGAGAATCGAGACGCAGAGAATCCCTGCGCAGAGAATCTCTGCGGAGTGAATCCAGACGCAAAGAGTCCAGGCGCAAGCGCTCACGAAGGACACTATCCCTATATGAGAGCGTGTCACGCCACGGAGCCCATACCATCAAAGTGTCGACCTTGACGGAATCGACTGCAAACACCGGCAGATGCAAGGCTCCCAGTCCGGCAAGAATCTGATTCTGCCTCTCGAGGGCCTTCTCGAAACTCTCAAGGCTTTTTTGTGTGGAGCGCAACTTGTTCTGCGCCCTTTCCACAATCTTCTTATACTTCTCCGGATGGTTGAGATAATAGTTAACACTGGCGTCATAATCCTCGAAACCATATCCGAACCTGCGGAAGATCGTTTCATAGAATCTTGTGGTATCGGCGGTCCGCTTAAGACCGGGATTATCGTTAAGCCACTGGTCTGCGAGGAACATCTCCGCATAGATATCGGACATATCCCGCTCGCTCATGATTTTTACATGCCTGCACGAGGGCAGAAGGCATGCGCAAACCAAAAGCGCGAGCATAACATATTCCGTTATCTTCCGCATTACATATTAACGGAGAGCGCCTCCGAATTCTTTGGTAAATACCTCCAACAGGCGTGCCATGACACGTTCGACATCCTGGTCCGTAAGTGTCTTTTCGACATCCTGCAAAGTGAAACTGAGCGCATACTGCTTCTTGCCGGAAGGAATCTTATCGCCCCTGTACACATCGAAGAGGCTCACCTGCTTGAGCAGTTTCTTTGCATTCTTGAATGCAGCAGCACGAAGGTCGGCATAATTCACACCCTCGTCAAGAAGGAGAGCAAGGTCGCGGCGCACTTCGGGGAACTTGGGTAGTTCCTTGAAGGCCACCTTGTCGCGCTTCACTATTGCGAACAGCGCGTCCCAGTTTATTTCGGCTGCAACCACCTGCTGCTTGATACCGAATTTGCGGGCAAGGGCAGGATTGATGACTCCAATGACAGCCAGTTGCTGTTTTCCTCCCGGCAGGCTATACACCGTACCTTCGGAGAAGATATCGGAAGGAGCCGCTTCCGCCCACATTTGATAGAGGTCCGCGCCATAGCGCCGGAGCAGTAGTTCGAGATATCCTTTCAACTGATAGAAATCTCCCTTGACGGCAGCATTCTTCCAGTTCTTCTCGGGAGCGCCGCAGATGAACATGGCGTAGCAGGGATGCTCCTCATATCCTTCAAGTGTCTCTCCATTCTTCTCCGGCAGACGCTGATAGACAGAACCATATTCGAAGGTCTTGATGCGGGAGATCTGACGGTTAACATTGTATGCGATAACCTCGAGGCCGTTGAGCAAGAGGGTCTGACGCATCACGTTAAGGTCTGAACTCAAAGGATTTACAATGTGCACAAGCCTCTCTGCAGGGAAGGTCTTGAGATCCTTGTAATAATCAGCTTTCGTGAGGGAGTTGTTCATGGTTTCGGCGAATCCGTTCGCTGCCAGGAAATTTGAAATCTGGTTGCGGATGGCCTCGGGCTGAGGAGTCGGAGATGCCGAAACACTCATCTTCATGTGATGGGGGAGATCGATATTGTTGTAACCGTGAATGCGGAGGATTTCTTCGACCACATCACATTCGCGATAAACATCAACCATATAACTCGGAGCCAGCACCACAGCCTTGTTTCCATCGTTGCTGATGAACCTGTACTGCAGGGCTTCGAGCACCCTGGTCATATTCTCATGACCTATCTTCTGGCCGATAAAGGCCTCGATGCGGTCGTAATCGAGTTCGATACGCTTGCGCTCGACAGGATTGGGATACGACTCGAAGATTTCGCTTGCGATATGGCCTCCGGTAAGTTCGCAGATCAGCAGTGCGGCCCTCTTGAGTGCGTAAATGGTAATCTCGGGATCGGCACCTCTCTCATAACGGAAAGATGCATCGGTCTGGAGGCCCTGACTCTTGGACGTCCTGCGGATGGAGCCTGGATCGAAGTATGCACTCTCGAGGAAAACCTCCGTAGTAGCCTCGGTAACACCACTGTCTTCACCACCGAACACGCCGGCAATGCACATGGGGCGTGTAGAATCGGCGATAACCATATCCTTCGAGCAAAGTTTATGGTCGACACCGTCGAGGGTTCGAATGATTTCCCCCTCCGCAGCCCGGCGCACCACGACCCTGCGTCCGCCGATCTTGCCGGCATCGAAGGTATGGAGTGGCTGTCCGAGTTCGAAGAGGATGAAGTTACTGATATCCACCACATTATTGATGGGACGAAGTCCGATGCTGAGGAGTTTCTTCTGGAGCCATTCAGGCGAAGGGCCTACTTTGACATCCTTGATTGTAAGGCCAGTATAACGCGGAGCACCTTCGTGGTCCTTGACCTCAACGGCAACTGCGGAAGAGTCCGCCATACTGCTGTCGAAACCAGAAACATCAGGGTATTTAAGGGAGCCGGGAAGATTATGATAACGCAGATATGCATAGAGGTCACGGGCCACGCCGATATGCGAAGCTGCGTCGACGCGGTTTGCAGTGATCTCATACTCGATCACAGCTTCGGTCTTAAGGTGCAGATACTCCTTCGCAGGCGTTCCGACGACGGCTTCTTCCGGCAGGACCATGATCCCGTCATGGCTGCTGCCGATGCCAAGTTCGTCCTCGGCGCAAATCATGCCGAGGGACTCAACCCCGCGTATCTTGGATTTCTTGATCTTGAAATCTCCGGGGAGGACGGTGCCGATCTGGGCGAAGAGGACTTTCTGTCCTGCAGCCACATTAGGAGCACCGCAGACCACCTGCAGCAATTCTCCCGTACCTGCATCCACCTTGGTGATATGGAGATGGTCGGAGTCGGGATGCGCTTCGCATTCCACAACCTTCGCGACAACCACACCGGCGAGGCCGCCGGGGATCTCCTCCTGCTCCTCGAGGCTGTCCACCTCGATTCCAATCGAAGTCATAGCCTCGGCAACCTGCGCCGGGGTAAGATCCATCTCAAGATAATCCTTGAGCCAATTATAAGAAACTTTCATATCTATTTCAAATCTTCCGGATCAAACAGTGAGGCCACAAAAGCATCCCTGTCAAAATATTTCAAATCTTCCATTCCCTCACCCGTTCCTATGAAGCGCACCGGCACTTCGAACTGGTCGGTAAGACCTACTACGACGCCGCCCTTCGCGGTGCCGTCGAGTTTGGTGACCGTTATGGATGTGATGTCCGTAGCACGGGAGAATTCCTTTGCCTGTTGGAAAGCATTCTGCCCAGTAGAGGCATCCAGGATGAGCATCACATCGTGAGGGGCATCAGGAATGACCTTTCGGCAGACATTCCTTATCTTGCCCAGCTCATTCATAAGATCGATGCGGTTGTGCAGACGGCCTGCAGTGTCGATAATAGCGACATCGGTACCACGGGCGACAGCAGCCTTTACCGTATCGTAAGCCACGGATGCCGGATCTGAACCCATGGCCTGGCGGACTATATCCACACCTGCCCTCTCTGCCCATATCTCCAGTTGATCTACGGCAGCGGCACGGAAAGTGTCTGCGGCACCAAGTATTACCTTTTTGCCGCGACTCTTGTAGAGATGAGCCAGTTTCCCAATCGTCGTGGTCTTACCCACGCCGTTCACACCCACCACAAGTATCACATAAGGCTTGTGGGCCTCCAGCGATTCAACAGAATTTCCGCCCTTTTGCAGAAGGGCGGAAATTTCATCTCGCAGATAAGACACCAACTCGTCGAAGGAGGTGTACTTGTCTCTGCTTACTCTGTCTTCAAGGGCGTCGACCACTTTAAGCGTGGTATCGACACCCATATCAGATTCAATCAGGGCCTCTTCGATAGCGTCGAGGGTATCATCATCCACCCTCGACTTACCGGTGATGGCCCGGGATATCTTCTGGAAAAAACTGAGTGCCAAGGCTTACTTCTTTGCGAAGAAGTCCTTTGCTTTCTCAGCCTCGACAAGCTGCTCAGTGAAAACGTAAGCGCCAGTCTTGGGAGATTTCTCCATACGGATGCACTTGACCATGCTCTTAGCACCGGCCTTTGCTGCGAATGTTGCGACGGCTTTCTTTGCCATAACTTATCTCCTTTAACAATTATTTGATTTCACGATGAACAGTGACTTTCTTGAGGAAAGGATTGTACTTCCTGCGCTCAAGACGGTCGGGAGTGTTCTTCTTGTTCTTGGTCGTGATGTAGCGGCTCATTCCGGGAACGCCGCTCTCTTTCTGCTCTGTGCATTCGAGGATGACCTGCACCCTGTTACCTTTAGCTTTCTTTGCCATAATCCAATAATTTAAACAAGGTTAACAAGTCCTGCCTTCTTTGCTTTCTTGAGAGTGGCCTCAAGGCCGTTCTTCTCTATCTCGCGAATGCCCTTGCAGGACACTTTAAGGGTAATAAACCTCTGCTCCTCTTCGCTCCAGAACTTCTTGTTCTTGAGGTTCAGGGAGAAGTCGCGCTTGGTGCGCAGTTTGGAATGGGCAACGTTGTTGCCTTTCATCCTCTTTCTTCCGGTTACTTGACAAACCTTTGACATAGTTTTATACTTTTAAAATTTTACTTTTCCAAATCTGTTCCACCTTATGTTCGACGGGAACTTGCGTCCCGCATCGGTCGAGAGCCATATTACTGCCGGTGTCCCTACCACATGGTCTTCAGGGACGAATCCCCAGTACCTTGAGTCGAGGGAATTGTGCCGGTTGTCTCCCATCATAAAGTAGTAATCCTGTTCGAAAGTGTATGAACCTTCTTCAATTGCTTTTTGCAGATCCGCCTTCTCGTAATCCCTTATGATGCGTTCGTAGAGGGGCAGGCTTGCTGCGGTAATCTCCACGCTTGCACCCTTGGCAGGGATACAAAGAGGGCCGTACTGATCACGCGTCCAACCGAAACCGCCATCGTATGGGAAGACGAATGTGTCTTCGCTGTCGATATTCGGGATGATATCAACCACCGAAGGAAGCGCCCGGACCTCGTCCAGCATCGCAGCGGTAAGAGGCATCGCAGGATAACCGGGCAACTGGCTGTTATAGTACAGTTCCTTTACGTTAAGCCCGAGTTTATCAATGGTCCTGGGATTGAGTGCTCCGCCCTTGGTTATTACCTGGTAACTGAGTTGGACTCCCGGCCATACGGTCTGCTTCTCCCCGTTCACCCACACAAGTCCGTCGCGGACCTCGAGAGTATCTCCGGGAAGCGCTACGCAACGCTTCACATAGTGGTCTGTCTTATCCGCAGGGCGGACGGTTACAGGACCTAGTCTTTCAATGATCTGTTTTCTTCCATATATGCGCGAGAGCATGTAATAATCTGCTGCAGGATCCCGGCGCAGAACGGTATCCCCGTTCGGGAAGTTGAAAACCACGATGTCACCTCTCTTTACATTCCTGAACCCTTTGAGACGCCTGTAATCGTTCTGGATAAGTTTGGAATAGGATTCCTTTCCGAAGATCGAGTTGTGCGTAAAAGGGATGGTCAGCGGAGTCTGAGGCACACGCGGCCCATATGTCAATTTGCTCACGAAGAGATGGTCTCCAGTGTAGAGGCTGCTCTCCATTGAGGAAGAAGGAATTTTGAAGGCCTGAAAGAAGAAGATATTGATGAATGTGACTACTACTACCGCGAAGATTATCGCATCGAGCCATCCGTCTTTTTTCCAGAAACGCCATTTGACTTTTTTGCTGACGCAAAGGTCGAATAATACGGCGAGACCGAAAAGCCACCAATAGTTCCCCAGCCAGATTACCCATAACACGTAAAGCAAAGCCCAAAATGAGAACTTCACCCATCTGTTCCGGGTAATTTCCTTCAAGCTCACTTCACTTTACTTTACGGAGTTGATGATTGCTTCGAACGCCTTGGGGTTGTTCATTGCAAGGTCGGCAAGCACCTTACGGTTAAGACCGATGTTCTGCTTTGCAAGCTTACCCATGAACTGAGAGTAGCTGAGGCCGTACTGACGTGCAGCAGCATTGATACGCTGAATCCACAGAGCACGGAAAGCTCCCTTCTTGCGACGGCGGTCGCGATATGCATAGGTGAGACCTTTCTCGTAAGTGTTTTTTGCTACGGTCCAGACATTCTTTCTGGAGAGGAAGTTACCGCGGGTTCTCTTGAGAATCTTCTTGCGGCGCGCCCTGGAGGCGACTGAGTTGACTGATCTAGGCATAATTTAACTTTTTTAGAGAACCAACAATTCTTTTACTCGCTTCTCATCGACTTTGTCGAGGATGGCGAAATGATCAAGATTTCTTTTCTGTTTCTTGGTCTTCTTGGTGAGGATGTGGCTGTGGTAAGCGTGTTTCCTCTTGATTTTTCCCGACCCGGTAAGCGTGAAACGCTTTTTGGCACCGGAATTGGTTTTAAGCTTTGCCATTGTTCTTTTGTTTTTATTAATAATTATAAATTACCGCAAACACTGCGGACTATTTCTTTTTAACCGGGGCGATGATGATATGCATCCTCTTCCCCTCAAGGGTAGGCATATTCTCGGCCCTGCCGAATTCCTCAAGTTCCACTGCGAAACGCAGGAGCTGCTTCTCTCCCTGGTCCTTGAACATGATTGAGCGGCCGCGGAAGAAGATGGTGGCCTTCACCTTGGAGCCCTCCTGGAGGAACTCCTGGGCATGCTTCAGCTTGAACTGGAAGTCATGCTCGTCGGTATTTGGGCCGAACCTTATCTCCTTAAGAACCACCTTGGCGGAATTCGACTTCATCTCTTTTGCCTTCTTCCGCTGCTGGTAAAGGAACTTCTGGTAGTCGAGTATCTTGCACACAGGCGGATCAGCCTTGTCGCTGATAAGCACCAGGTCGAGTTCCATCTCATCCGCCATGGCCAAGGCCTTGGCAATTGGGTAAACACCCTGCTCGGGGATATTCTCTCCGACAAGGCGCACCTGAGGAGCGGTGATCTGCTCGTTTATCGGGGACTCGTTCTCGTCGCGTTTCGCCTGAAAATGCTGATCGGGCTTGCGAGTCTTCTTGAAACCCGAAGGTTTCGGTCTGTAAGGTCCTGGCATCTAGGATAACTCTTCAGCAACTGCTGACTTAACATATTTAACAAAATCTTCCAAACTCTGTGTGCCCACGTTTACCCCTTCTCTGCGGACAGAGACGGTGCCGTCGGCTTCTTCCTTTTCACCGACCACCACAAGCAGAGGCACTCTATACTGGGCTATATCCCTGATTCTCTTTCCGAGTGTCTCGTTGCGGGAGTCTATTGAAGCGCGAATTTCGGAATTATTTAGCAATTCGCAAACTTTTTTTGCATAATTTTCAAATTTCTCACTGATTGGCAGTACTTTAACCTGTTCAGGAGCGAGCCAGACCGGGAGATGCCCGGCCGTATGTTCGAGAAGAACGGCGGTAAAGCGCTCGATGCTGCCAAAAGGAGCACGGTGGATCATAATAGGGCGTTTCTTGGTGCCGTCAGCGTCGATATACTCAAGCTCGAAGCGCTCGGGGAGATTGTAGTCCACCTGGATGGTACCAAGCTGCCACTCGCGACCGAGGGCATCCTTCACCATGAAATCAAGTTTGGGCCCGTAGAATGCTGCTTCGCCATACTCTACCTTGGCCGGGAGTCCTTTCTCTTCGCAGGACTCGATGATAGCCCTTTCGGCCCTCTCCCAGTTCTCTTCGCTACCGATGTACTTCTCGCGGTGCACTTTGTCGCGGAGCGATATCTGAGCCTTGAACTTATCGAACTTGAACACCTTGAACACATACTGGATCAGATCGATAACCTTCTTGAACTCATCCTTGAGCTGGTCCGGACGCACGTACATGTGGGCGTCGTCCTGAGTGAAACTGCGGACTCGGGTAAGTCCGTGCAGCTCACCGCTCTGCTCATACCTGTACACTGTTCCGAACTCCGCAAGGCGGATGGGAAGCTCCTTGTATGAGTGGGGAGAAGATGCATATATCTCGCAGTGATGAGGGCAGTTCATCGGCTTAAGCATATACTCCTCTCCTTCCTGAGGTGTCTTGATGGGCTGGAAGGAATCCTTTCCGTATTTTGCCCAGTGTCCGGATGTCACATAGAGTTGCTTGCTGCCAATATGAGGCGTAACTACCTGCAGATAACCATACTCCTGAAGTTTTGCACGGAGGAAGGTCTCAAGCTGATAGCGCAGGACTGCACCTTTGGGGAGCCATAAAGGCAGGCCCATTCCGACACGGCTGGAGAAAGTGAAAAGCCCCATCTCCTTGCCAAGTTTGCGGTGATCACGCTTCTTGGCTTCTTCGAGGAGGACAAGATACTCGTCGAGCATGCTCTTTTTGGGAAATGTTATGCCATAGATACGGGTAAGTTGCTGGCGTTTTTCGTCTCCGCGCCAATAGGCACCTGCGATTGCCGTAAGTTTGACGGCCTTGATGACTTCAGTATTGCGAAGGTGAGGTCCACGGCAAAGATCGGTGAAAGAACCGTTGGTATAATAGGTAATGGTTCCGTCTTCGAGTTCACTGATCAGTTCGCACTTGTACTGGTCTCCCTTCTCCTCGAAATGCTTCATCGCATCTGCCTTGCTGACCTCGATGCGTTTGAAGTCTTCCTTTCCCTGGGCGAGTTCGAGCATCTTCTTCTCGATCTTGGGGAGATCGGCCTCGGTGAGCGTCGCACCTGCAAGGTCTACATCATAGTAGAAACCGTTCTCAATGGCAGGGCCTATACCAAACTTGACTCCGGGATAGAGGCTTTCTAGAGCCTCAGCCATAAGGTGGGATGAAGAATGCCAGAACACATGCTTGGCTTCTTCATCTTCCCACTTGTGGAGTTTGATTTCAGCGTCTGCCGTAATGGGGCGCATCAGATCGTAGATTTCACCATTCACGCTTGCCGCAAGAACTTCTGCAGCAAGACGGGGAGAGATGCTCTGAGCAATTTCATAGGCAGTAATGCCGCTTTCAAAGGGCTTTACGCTGCCGTCGGGAAAAGTAATGTTTATCATTCGGCCATTTATATTTAGCCTACAAAGATAAGAAAAATATTTACTACCTTTGTGCATTATGTCTGAAGACAAGAACAAATTCATCAATGAAGCAGGAAAATACGGCCTTGTCCTGGCCACTGTCGCCATCTTGTACTTTCTGGCGACGACTTTAATGGGCAAGATCGAGAACGGAGGTTTTCTGATGAGCCTGCTCGGCATCGTATTATGGGGAGCTAAATTCGCGCTATGCATCTGGCTGATGGCACGTTTCCTGCGCATCTTTGCCTCAAGGAACGATTATGACCGCCCGGGCACTTTTCGTTTCGGAATGGTAGTCGCTCTTTGCTCTTCTCTCGTTTATGCCGGTTTTTATCTGCTCTATGTAACGGCTATCGAGCCCGCTTTCTTTTCAGGGGTATTCGATTCGGTTGCGAATATTTATTCCAGCATGCTCACGTCCGAGGAAATAGACAGATTGATGAACATGGAATCTTCCATGCCCACCATCAGTTTCTTCGTAAATTTTATTTGGTGTACTCTTGTAGGCATAATAATTTCTGCAATTGCATCCAGCAGGATTTGCGGGAATGACGACCCTTTTGCCAACGATAATCTATAATGGACATTTCAGTAATCATCCCACTGTTCAACGAAGCCGAATCGCTTCCTGAACTTTCCGCGTGGATTGCCAAGGTCATGGCGGAGAACAACTACTCATATGAAGTGCTGCTGATCGACGATGGCAGCAACGACACTTCATGGGACGTAGTAAAAGGCATGTCGACCTCCGACGAGCACATACATGGAATCAGTTTTCGCCGGAACTACGGCAAATCCGCCGCCCTCTACTGCGGTTTTGCCAGAGCCGAAGGAGATGTGGTGATTACCATGGATGCAGATCTGCAAGACAGCCCGGATGAGATTCCTGCCCTCTACAAGATGATCAAGGAAGATGGTTACGATGTGGTTTCCGGATGGAAACAGCACCGCAAAGACAATGTCCTGACCAAGAACCTCCCGAGCAAACTGTACAATGCTACAGCCCGCCGTATTACCGGAATAAAACTTCATGATATGAACTGCGGGCTGAAGGCCTATCGCAACGATGTCGTAAAGAATATTGAAGTATATGGTGAAATGCACAGGTACATACCGTATCTCGCAAAAAATGCCGGTTTTGCCAGAATAGGCGAACTACCCGTGCATCACCAGAAGCGCAAGTACGGCAAAAGTAAATTCGGGATGGATCGTTTTGTAAACGGTTTCCTTGACCTCCTTAGCCTGTGGTTCCTCAGCACCTTCGGCAAAAAGCCGATGCATTTCTTCGGTTATTCCGGAATCTTCATGTTCCTGGTAGGTTTCGTAATGACGGTTTGGATTATCGTTGCAAAACTAGTGCATCAGGCGCAAGGCATCCGTTACCGTGCCGTTACAGACCAGCCATTGTTCTATCTGGCACTGGTGGCCGTTATCCTGGGTGTAATATTATTCCTCGCAGGCTTCATAGGCGAGATGATAGCACGCTCCGGTTCTGAACGGAACAACTACAACATCAAAGACAGATTCTAGCCCGCGTGATACCTGATCAGGTCTTCTGATGGAGATTTGATGAACTTGCTGAACTGTACTCCTTCTCTAGAACTCAAGGCGGCAAGTATTTCTTTGCATGCATAGCCGAATGAACCTACAACCCCCACCTGGACCGTACTATCATTACCCATGCATGGGCGGATGCATCTGTCGATGAAACGACGGAAATTCTCGTCCACAAGATGCTGCATATAGCGGTTTATCTCATAAAAAGATAGAATATCCGGTGCGAAGCGGCCAAGATATGCGGCAGGGGAAGCCGAATGATATACATTCTGTACTATTGAAGGATAAGCCAGGTCGTACTTTTCGGCGAATGCAAGAGCCACACATTCAGGAACAAGACCTTTAATATAATCTGAAATGAAAGCACGTCCCAGTGCGGATGCGCTGCCTTCATCTCCAAGGATGAAACCACCTGAAGAGATTTTCTTTACAATCTGATTCCCATCATAAACGCAGACATTCGAGCCAGTCCCAATGATACAGGCAATTCCGAATTCATGACCACAAACCGCCCTGGCAGCAGCAAGCAGATCACTTTCAAGATAGATATCGGGCTCTTTGAAATAAGAACGGATTGTCCGATATAAATGTTGGAATGACGAATCAGAATCTTCTGATGGGAAAAGTCCGGCAGCATAAAAATACACTTCGTCAAGCACTTCGCAGTCGAGGGCGTCCTGAATCTTAAGAAGAGCTTCTTCCAAAGTCCTCGCTATGAATTCATCATCTCCCGAAGAGAAGTTAAGCCCTTCTGTTTTGAAATAAGTGCGAATTTCGCTGCCATCCAGTAGAGTCCAGTCAGATTTGGTTGCTCCGCATTCTACAATCAATTTCATACTACAAATATACAAAAAAAGACAGCCGGGCGAATTGCTTCGTCCGGCTGTCCGAAAAACGGCGGCTACCTACTCTCCCAACTGGTCGGTCAGTACCATCGGCGTAAGTGCGTTTAACTTCTCTGTTCGGAATGGATAGAGGTGGGTCC
>CACWOZ010000001.1 GCA_902762655.1 uncultured Bacteroidia bacterium | reverse complement strand
TTCTTTGTATATTCTATCTCTTAGCTTGATTCCGGCACTCTTTCAATCTCTTGAATTGACGCTCTCGATCTATTTTGTTCTCGGTACTTGCTTGTACTTTCTACAGTCTTTTCAAAGAACTTTCCGTTAAAAAACCCGCTCGTTTTCCGAACGGGATTGCAAAGGTACTGCTTTTTTCTGAACTACCAAATTTTTTTCATCTTTTTTTGCAACTTTTTTTGAACTTTTTTTTGCCTCAAAACCCAACTCACTAATTATCATCACATTGCAAAAAAGGCCGACCAGAGGCCAGCCTTGAGGATATTTTGAATTTCGTATTACAGACCAGCTACAACAATGGAAGCGAGGCCTGCAACAAACAGAACGAACATCGCGGCAAGCAGAGCGCCCGTCCCCTTCTTTGCACCCTTGAACTCCTTCCAGATGAACACGCCCCAGATTGCAGCCACCATGGGAGCCCCCTGGCCCAGTGCATAAGACACAGCAGGACCGGCCTTCTCTGCCGTAATGTAACTAAGGGCAGTACCGAGGCACCAGATGGCACCGCCGAGCATACCTACCAGGTGGGTCTTGCAGTCACCCTTGAAATACTGGCTGTAGCTGACAGGCTCGCCAACAAAGGGTTTCTTCATGACAATGGTATTGAACAGGAAATTGCTTACGAGGACGCCAAGGGTAAAGATCACGATAGCGGTGTACGGCGTAACCTTACCGGCAGCGGGAGTAACAAAGTTGGAGGTATCCATCGCACGCATCACGAAGGATGAGAAGAAGGACATGATCACGCCGGCAAGCAGCGCAAGGACGATTCCCTTTTTCTGGTCGGCCTTGGAGATTCCGCTCTCGCCCTTTCGGCTGGCAGCGACACCGTTGCAGACAATTGCACATACGACAAGCGCTACACCAAGGATCAGCAGTCCGACGTCACCGGTCTTGGCGCCCTGCTGCACGGCAACACGATAGTTGTTAACCACACCGAGTACGAGGGCGAGACCAACTCCAAGAGGGAAGGCCACCGACAGGCCGGCGATGGAAGTAGAAGCAGAAAGAAGGATGTTGGACAGATTGAAGATAACACCTCCCAGGAGAATCCAGAGGATGCTCGAACCAGATGCCTGCTTGAGGTCAGCGATGAACGGACGGCCAGCATCACCGAAACTACCGAGCGTAAAAGCAAGGATGAGGGCGAAGATGACCATACCGATCACATAGTCCCAATAGAACAATTCATAACGCCAACTTTTGGCTGCAAGTTTCTGGGTGTTTCCCCAAGAACCCCAGCAGAGCATGATTACAAAGCAGAGAATAACTGCCAGGGTGTAACTGTTAACGATAAACATGATATTGTAGGTTTAAATAGTTTCAGCAGTCACAAATATATAAAAAAAGAGGCAGAACCGGTCGATTCTGCCTCTTTTTTTTAGGATTCATCCTACATCATACCGCCTTCGGGCATTGCGGGAGCAGCAGGAGCGGGTTCGGGGATATCCACGATACCGCACTCTGTGGTGAGGAACATTCCTGCTACGGAAGCGGCGTTCTCGAGAGCCACACGTGCAACCTTGGTTGGATCTATGACGCCTGCCTCGTACATATTCACATACTCATCGGTACGGGCATTATAACCAAAGTCACCCTTGCCTTCCTTGATCTTCTGGACAATGACGCTTCCGTCAACTCCGGCATTGAGGGCAATCTGACGCAGAGGCTCCTCGATGGCTTTTGCCACGATGTGGATACCGGTGGTTTCGTCTTCGTTCTCTCCCTTCAAGCCTGCGAGAGCGGCGGCAGCACGGATATAGGCAACTCCGCCTCCAGGGAGGTAACCCTCTTCGACGGCAGCGCGGGTAGCATTGAGAGCATCCTCTACGCGGTCTTTCTTCTCTTTCATCTCCACCTCGGTAGTAGCGCCAACATAAAGGACGGCCACTCCCCCGGCAAGTTTACCGAGACGTTCCTGGAGTTTCTCACGGTCGTAATCGGAAGTCGTGGTAGAAATCTGCTTGCGGATAAGGTCTGCACGATCCTTGATTGCCTCAGCATCACCCTTGCCGCCAACGATTGTGGTGTTCTCCTTGGTAATGGTCACTTTCTCTGCTTTGCCAAGCATATCCGGAGTAGCATTCTCGAGAGTGAAGCCGCGCTCTTCGCTGATAACGGTAGCACCGGTCAGAATTGCGATATCCTGAAGCATTTCTTTGCGGCGGTCACCGAAGCCGGGAGCCTTGACGGCAGCAACCTTCAGGGACCCGCGGAGTTTGTTCACCACCAGGGTAGTAAGGGCTTCACCATCGACATCCTCTGCGATGATGAGCAATTCCCTTCCTTCACGTGCGATGGGCTCGAGGATAGGGAGAAGGTCCTTCATCGTGGAGATCTTCTTGTCGGTGATGAGGATGGAAGGATTGCTGAGTTCAGCCTCCATCTTGTCACCGTTGGTCATAAAATAAGGGGATATATAGCCACGGTCGAACTGCATGCCTTCCACAACCTTGACCTCGGTCTCGGTGCCCTTGGCCTCTTCTACTGTGATGACGCCGTCCTTCTTTACCTTGCTCATTGCATCTGCGATGAGTTTTCCGATGTAGCTGTCATTGTTGGCGGAGATTGTACCTACCTGCTCGACCTTGGAGTAGTCGTCACCGACTGACTGGCTCTGCTTCTTGAGTTCTGCTACCACAGTCTCGACAGCCTTGTCGATACCGCGCTTGAGATCCATTGGATTTGCACCGGCGGTAACGTTCTTGATGCCCACGTTGATGATTGCCTGCGCGAGGACGGTTGCGGTGGTAGTGCCGTCACCGGCCTGCTCGTTGGTCTTGGAAGCGACTTCCTTGACCATCTGGGCACCCATATTCTCATATTTGTCTTTGAGTTCGACTTCCTTGGCGACGGTAACACCATCCTTTGTCACCTGGGGAGCACCGAATTTCTTGTCGATAACCACATTACGTCCCTTGGGACCCAGAGTCACCTTTACTGCATTTGCGAGCTGGTCTGCTCCTTCCTTCATCTTGGAGCGGACATCGGTATTGAATTTGATTTCTTTTGCCATAGTATTAATGATTTAGATTCCTTCACTGCGTTCGGAATGACAGTATAGCCGAAACAACAGATTAGAGTATTGCCAGAATGTCTGATTGTTTGACAATAAGGTACTTTTTGTCATCGACAGTAACCTCGGTGCCTGAGTATTTGCCGTAAAGAACAACATCTCCCGGTTTTACTTCCATGGGCTCGTCCTTCTTGCCGGGCCCTGCCGCAACAACCTTGCCCTGCTGGGGCTTCTCTTTTGCCGTGTCGGGAATGAAAATTCCGGATGCCGTCTTGGTCTGGGCCTCCTGAGGCTCAACCAGAACTCTGTCTGCTAATGGTTTAATCATGATATCAAGTGTTTTAGTATTTCAATAAAAGCGCCCCGCCCATCCGGCGGAACGCTTTAATTATAATCAATGTGTGTGCCAATGACAATTTGTCAATACTTGTTCAGCGGCACGCCGGCAGTCATCTGATGTACCTGCTTGGCAACTTGCTCAAGAACCTTGGCATGTGCCTCGAGTTCGGCAATCTGCGAAGGAGTCGGGGTGTCCGCCTTCTTGAGAGAAAGGGCGGCGGCGTGTTCGGAACAAGAAGTGAGTACGGTATCGATCAGAGCTACGATATCCACCATATCCTTCTCAACGAAGCCCCTGGAAGTGATTGCAGGGGTACCGATGCGGACACCGCTGGTCTGGAACGGACTACGGTTGTCGAAGGGAACCATATTCTTGTTAAGGGTGATATCCGCCTTTTCAAGTTCTTTCTCTGCTATGCGGCCTGTGACTTCCGGGAATTTTCCGCGAAGGTCGATCAGCATCAGGTGATTGTCGGTGCCGTCGCTGACAACCTTGTAGCCACGCTTCAGGAACTCGGCGCACATCGCCTGCGCATTGGCGATCACCTGCTTCTGGTACTGTACATATTCGGGCTGCATCGCTTCGAAGAAGGCGACTGCCTTGGCTGCGATAACGTGCTCGAGCGGACCTCCCTGCACTCCGGGGAATACGCTGCTGTCCAGAACTGCGCTCATCATCTTCACCTCCCCCTTCGGAGTTGTGCGTCCCTGGGGATCGGGAAAATCTTTTCCTATAAGAATTATGCCGCCGCGAGGGCCGCGGAGAGTCTTGTGGGTGGTAGAGGTGACGATGTGGGCATATTTTACAGGATTCTCCAGCAAACCGGCAGCAATGAGTCCGGCAGTATGGGCCATGTCTATCCAGAGGATGGCGCCTACTTTATCTGCAATCGCACGCATGCGTGCGTAATCCCACTCACGGGAATAAGCGGATGCTCCGCCTATGATGAGTTTCGGCTTGCACTCGAGGGCCTTACGTTCCATTTCGTCGTAATCTACGCGCCCGGTTTCAGGGTTAAGCCCATAAGCAACAGGATGATAAAGGATACCGGATGCGTTTACAGGAGATCCGTGGGTAAGGTGTCCGCCCATGGACAGGTCGAGCCCCATGAAAGTATCGCCAGGCTTCAGGATCGCCATGGTCACTGCCATGTTTGCCTGCGCACCGGAATGAGGCTGGACATTCGCCCAGCAGGCTCCGTATATCTGCTTTAGGCGGTCTATGGCCAGTTGTTCGATCTGGTCCACAACCACACAGCCACCATAATAGCGCTTGCCGGGATATCCTTCGGCATATTTGTTCGTGCAGATCGAGCCCATTGCCTGCATCACTTCGTCGGTGACGTAGTTTTCGGATGCGATGAGTTCGAGGCCGCTCTGCTGGCGGTTCCGTTCTTTGCGGATCAGGTCGAAAATCTGTAAATCTTCTTTCATATTATATTAATGTAAATTAAATCTGACTGAGGTGCGAATGTCGTCGGAAGCGGATCCTACATGGGCGATGAATTCGCCGGGTTCGACTGTCCATTTGTGGGCATCGGCATCGAAGAAACTGAGCGCGGAATCCGGTATGTCGAAGGTTACGGTTACAGACTCGCCGGGCTGCAGGAATACTTTCTTGAAACCCTTGAGTTCCTTGGCGGGCCTTTCCACGGAGGCTTCGGGATCGCTGATATAAAGCTGTGCGACTTCCGCTCCAGGAACCGATCCGTTGTTCTTGATGGATACGCTGAGTTTGCGTCCTTTCAGTTTGGCCTCGCCATATTCAAATGTGGTATAACTCAGGCCGTGGCCGAATGCGAACAGGGGTTTGACGCCCTTGGTGTCGTACCAGCGATATCCTACCAGAACGCCTTCGGAATAATATTCGTCTATGATATCTTCTCCTTCGCGCCTGATTCCGGGATACTGTTCTTCCATGAACACAGGGCCGTCGCTCAACTCAACCGGGAAGGTGAATGGAAGCTTGCCGGAAGGGTTTACATCGCCGCTCAGCACGTCCGCGAGTGCCGGGCCGGCCTCGCTGCCGAGATACCAGCCCTGCACGATGGCAGGGACCTTCCCAACCCAGGGCATGGCAACGGCATTGCCTGAGATATTCACGAACACGAGTTTCTTACCGGTGGCAGCAAGGGCATCCACAAGGGCATCCTGCCCGTAAGGAAGGCCATATTCGAGACGGTCCACGCCCTCGCAATCCTGGTGCTCATTCTTGTTCAGGCCACCGAACACTATGATATAGTCGGCATCCACGGCAGCGGCGACCGCATCGGCCACCATCTGCTCCGCAGACCTGGTTTCCGCAAGGTCGAATTTGGCGGAGATACCGTCCTGGGCACGGGCTGCCCCGCTGGAGTAACCGCGTTCGAACACAATCTCCGCATCCGGAAAGCGTGCCTTGAGGGCGTCGAGGGGAGAAACCTCATATTTTGCCTTTAGAGAAGAGGATCCTCCTCCGACAGTAAGCATCTTTACGGCATTCTCGCCTACCACCAGAATCTTGCGGGCATCCCGTACGGGCAGCACGCCTCCGTCATTCTTGAGAAGGACTATCCCCTCTCCCGCTATCTTGCGGGCTGCAGCAGAATGATCCGGGCAAACGAAACGGCCGTGTCCATAGCCTTCGGCCAGATTGGTGCGGAACTGCAGGCGGAGTATACGACGGACCTTGTCATCAAGTTCCTCCATTCCGAATTTGCCGGACTTGATTCTCTCGAGATAAGGTTCTGCAAGATGATAGCGGTTATATACATTGGATGGGCCTGTCGTAAGGCCGTCGGTCCAGGTTCCATATTCGAGGTCGAGGCCGTTGGCGATTGCCTGGTCCGTATCGTGAGCGCCCCCCCAGTCGCTGATAACGACGCCGTCGAAGCCCCATTCTCCCTTGAGAATATCCATGAGGATAGTCTTGTTATGGCAGAGGTGCTGGTCTTTATAGAGATTGTATGCGCCCATTATACTCCAGGCACCGCCTTCGGTAACAGCGGCCTTGAATGCGGGGAGATATATCTCATAGAGGGCGCGGTCGTCCACGTTCACATTTACCGTATGGCGGTTCACCTCGTCGTTGTTCAACGCGAAATGCTTGACGCATGCGGCAACGCCCTTGCTCTGCACGCCCTGCACATAAGGAACTACCATGATTCCGGAAAGATATGGGTCTTCGCCCATATACTCAAAGTTGCGTCCTCCCAGCGGATGACGGTATATGTTCACTCCAGGGCCTAGCAGGACGGTTTTCTTCCTGTAGCGCGCCTCCTCCCCAATGCTTTCGCCGTAAAGGCGGGAAAGTTCAGGATTCCAGGTTGCCGAAAGGCAGGTAAGGGCCGGATAGGCAGTGCAGGAATCGTTGGTCCAGCGAGCCTGGCTCCATTTGTCCCAGAGGACCTCGGCACGTATGCCGTGAGGGCCGTCGGTACACCAGATATCAGGTATGCCCAGCCGAGGGACGCCGGGAGAGCTGAATTTGCTCTGCGCATGGGTCATGGCAATCTTCTCCTCCAGGGTGAGCTGGGAGAGAATGGCATCGATCTGTTTCTCGGTGTCAGGGGCCTTGGGCGCGCAAGCGGCTGAAAGCCACATCAAAGCGAGAAGAATGTATTGTCTTTTCATATCTTACAAATATAATAAAAAAGAACGGACAGTAATCTATTCATGAACATACCCGTCATCTTTAATATTCCATATCGGTATCATCACCGCAGCGCTGACCACGGACACACCTGCCATTATAATAAAGAGGTTGTCCCAGAAATCCTGGCCAAAGGCATCCGAAAGGAATCCTATACCGAGGCCCGTGAACAGGACGCTCGCATAACACATCAGCCCTATAAGGCCTCCTGCGGCAGATGCTGCCTTCTTGGTGGCGTGTTTCCCGGTAACCACGCAATACAATGCCTGAGGCCCGTAGAGGAAGAATCCGGCCATGGCCAGAAGCACAAGCGTGACCACGGGGTTCGAACCATCAGGCAAAAGATGGATGGCAACCAGGCACACGGCCGTGAGCGCCATCTCCACGAGACACATTTTCTGCGCTTTTCCCTTGAATAGCTTATCCGTCAGCCACCCTGCCAGCAGCATTCCCACGCATCCGCAGACTTCAAAGATGCCTATAGTACACCCGGCCAGTGTGGGAGAAAGCGGGGTGTCGCCCTGCTGAAGGAACTTCGGTCCCCAGTCCAGGACAGCAAAACGGACCACATACAAGAACATATCCGAAATCGCACAAAGCCATACGATAGGATTACGGAATACCATCTTTTTCACGAACTTGCGATATTCTGCCGGACTGTCGTCCTCATCCAGTTCAGTTTTTGTGTCCGGGAGTTCCGGCAGGCCGACTGATTCCGGAGTGTCGCGCAGTGTCAGAAAAATGAACAGCACTCCCACCCCGGAAATGATTGCCGGAATCCAGAAGCACCACTGCCAGTGTGATCTTGCCACGATAGCTCCGCAGAGCACGGCCACGATGCCGGCTCCGATGGAGTGAGACACATTCCAAAGCGACATCTTGGTAGCAAGTTCCTTTGGCGGAATCCAGTGCACCATCAACCTGTTACAAGGTGCGAATCCGGCTCCCTGGAAGACATTGTTAAGAATGATGAATACTGCTGTGCAACTCACCAGGGCTCCCACGAAGTCCGGGCCTTCGGTCGCGCCGGAAATCCAATGGCTGATCTGAGGGCTCCAGCCGAAAAGTGCGTTCAAGGCAACACAGATACTGAGCGCAATCACCAGATGCCAGCGGGCATTGGCGCGGTCTGCGATGAAACCGTTGATGAACTTGCTCACCCCATACACAAGGCCTCCCATCGTCAGGATAATGCCGAAAGTGCTGTCTTTTATGCCATATTCAGCACCCAGGACCGGCATAGCGAACGAGAAATTCTTCCGCACAAAATAGAACATGGAATAGCCTATCATCGAACAGAGGATCACCCTCCACTGCCAATAGTTGAAACTCTTTTTTGTCTGCATAGCCGAATATAAACAGATAAACAAATATACACTTTTTCCGTATCTTTGCGGTGATGAAAGACCGCAAATTGCTAAATTCTGAACTTGCAAGGATAAGTGCCGAACAGTACCGCGCCGCCGAACCGTCCGGTGTGGAAGTGATTCTGGACAACATACGCAGCGCCCACAATGTCGGCAGTATTTTCCGAAGTTCAGACGCTTTCCGCATAGACCGTGTTTGGTTATGCGGGATTACACCTATTCCTCCAACAGCCGAAATACATAAGACTGCACTCGGAGCAGAAGACAGTGTGAGATGGGATTATTGCGAGAATGCCACAAAGGCCGTAAAGGCCCTGCAGGCGCAAGGTTTTACGGTTTTAGCGGTGGAACAGACTGAACATTCAGTCAAGTTAGGCGACTTCCGGCGCGTTTTTGGCAAGAAATATGCATTTGTGTTCGGAAACGAGGTCGATGGCGTCAGCCAGGAGGTTGTGAACCTTTGCGACGCTTCGCTTGAAATACCGCAGTTCGGCACCAAGCACTCACTCAACGTCAGTGTATGCGCAGGAGTGGTGCTCTGGGCTGCCACGAAAGACAAACTTTAAAATTTATCGATATGAAACTTTTGAAATTATTCATCCCTGCTATCGCAGTCCTGGCGCTTTTCCAGGGTTGCACCAAGGAGTACATTACCAAACAGTACATTACTCAGGAATATAACGGCGCACAGGTACTTGCCCGCGATTTCACTGTCAAACCGGGCGACTGGAAACGAAACGAAGGAGAGAATAACCCCGGTTTCGAAAACTATCTCTATGCCGAGTTCGAAAACCCCGACATCACGAAGGATGTAGTAGACAACGGTACTGTGCAGGCCTTTATCTATACTATTTATGATGTATCGAAAAACCTCGGCAGTTGGAATCCCCTTCCGTACGTCTATCCTATCGAAATCAAGGATGCTGACACCGGAGATATCCTGATCGCACCCGAGAATACCCGGTTCGAGTATAACGAAGGGACCGTGACTTTTATCATCCAGGACCTTGACGGATACGACCCTGAAGACATCACTAACGAAATGTCCATCAAGGTCTGCGTCACCATCTAGGAGTTCCCGCCAACTACTGAATAAGCATAGCCCCCAAAATGCATTTTTTCTGCATTTTGGGGGCTATGCTTATTCAGGGGTCAACCCTTACTTCTCCTGCTCGATCGCAGCCTGAGCGGCTGCGAGGCGGGCGATAGGAACGCGGAATGGTGAGCAACTCACGTAGTCCACGCCGATCTTGTTGAAGAAGCGTACGGAATCGGGATCCCCACCGTGCTCGCCGCAAACACCGCACTTGAGGTCGGCACGCTTGCTGCGTCCGTTCTGGATACCGTATTCTACGAGTTTGCCGACACCCTTCACATCGATGGTCTGGAAAGGATCTGCATCCAGAATCTTGTTGCCGAGGTAGTCACCCATGAAGGTTCCCACATCGTCGCGGCTGAAGCCGAAGGTCATCTGGGTAAGGTCGTTGGTACCGAAGCTGAAGAACTCGGCGGTACGTGCCATACGGTCGGCGGTGAGGGCGGCGCGGGGGATCTCGATCATTGTACCGAAGTGATACTCGATCTGCATTCCTCCGAAGTGTGCCTCGACCTCTGCAAGGATACGGTCGCAGATCGCCTTCTGGAAGCTGAGCTCACGTGCGGAGATGGTGACGGGGATCATGATCTCAGGCTGGGGATGCAGGCCTTCGCGCTGAAGTTCTGCGGTAGCCTCGAAGATGGCCCTGTACTGGGTCTCGGCGATGAGAGGATAGGTGACGTGCAGACGCACTCCGCGGTGACCCATCATAGGGTTGATCTCGTGGAGGTTGTCGCCACGCTTCTCGACTTCACCAACGGAAACGCCAAGTTCCTTCGCGATTTCCAGTTTCTTGTCCTCGGTCTTTGGAACGAACTCGTGGAGAGGCGGGTCGAGCAGACGGAACACGACCGGTTTGCCGTCCATCACCTTGAGGGTGCTCTTGACGGATGCCTTGATGAAAGGCAGGAGTTCTGCGAGAGCAGCGCGACGCTCTTCTTCGGTAGATGAAAGAATCATCTTGCGGAGCTTGGTGAGAGGGGTCTCGGAGTTGCGTCCGTAGAACATGTGCTCGATACGGAAGAGGCCGATGCCCTCTGCGCCGAACTTGAGTGCGCGGTCGGCATCTTCGGGAGTATCCGCATTGGTGCGGATTCCGAGCCTGCGGTATTTGTCGACGATGTTCATAAACTTGATGAAGAGAGGATTCTCGCTTGCGTCCATGGTGTCGATCTTGGCACCGTAGACGAAGCCCTTGCTGCCGTTAAGGGAGAACCACTCGCCTTCCTTGTAGACCTTGTCGGATCCTTCGAAGGAAACGGTCTTCGCGGCGAAGTTGATCTTCATCGCCTCGCAGCCCACGATGCAGCACTTGCCCCAGCCACGTGCAACGAGTGCAGCATGAGAGGTCATTCCGCCACGGGTGGTAAGGATACCCGCAGATGCACGCATGCCTTCGATATCTTCCGGAGAAGTCTCCTCACGGATGAGGATGGTCTTCTTGCCGGCGGCAGCGGCTGCCATGGCAGCCTCGGATGTAAACACAATGGTTCCCACTGCTCCGCCCGGAGATGCGGGCAGACCCTTTGCAATCACAGCAGCTTTCTTCTCGGAAACGGGATTAAGAACAGGGTGCAGTATCTCGTCGAGCTGGGCAGGAGATACGCGCATGACTGCGGTACGCTCGTCGATCATACCTTCTTCAAGCATGTCCATAGCCATCTGCAGGGCAGCGATGCCGGTGCGCTTGCCTATACGGCACTGGAGCATCCAGAGTTTGCCTTCCTGAATGGTAAACTCAATGTCCTGCATATCGTGGAAGTGGTTTTCGAGTTTGAGGCGGATAGCATCAAGTTCTGCATAAACCTCGGGCATTGCCTTCTCGAGGCTCTGCAGATGCTTGTTATGGTCGGTCTTGGTAGCCTCGTTCAGAGGGTTGGGGGTACGGATACCGGCAACGACATCTTCACCCTGGGCGTTGATGAGCCACTCACCATAGAACTTATTGTCGCCGGAAGCAGGGTTGCGGCTGAAAGCCACACCGGTTGCGGAAGTATTGCCCATGTTTCCGAAAACCATACTCTGGACGTTTACAGCGGTGCCCCAGTCATCGGGAATCTTCTCGATTCGACGGTAAGCGATGGCACGCTTTCCGTTCCAGCTCTTGAACACTCCGCCGATGGAGCCCCAAAGCTGAGCCTCGGCGGTATCGGGGAATTCCACTCCGAGGACTTCCTTGACTTTTGCCTTGAACTTGTCGCAAAGATCTTTAAGCTCTTCTGCGGTAATGTCGGTATCGGACTTATAACCCTTGGCATCCTTGAGTTCCTGCATCATGCGGTCGAGTTGCTGGCGGATACCCTGTCCGTCTTCGGGCTCGATGCCTTCGGCCTTCTCCATGACGACATCGGAGTACATCATGATCAGGCGTCTGTATGCGTCATACACGAAACGGGGATTGCCAGTCTTCTTGATCATACCGGGAAGAGTTGCGGAGCAAAGGCCGATATTGAGGATGGTATCCATCATACCGGGCATTGAGCTGCGGGCACCGGAACGGCAGCTGACGAGGAGGGGATCCTCGGTGTCACCGAATTTCTTGCCCATAAGCTTCTCTGTTGCTGCAAGGGCTTCCGCTACTTCACCCTTGAGTTCTGCTGAATAACCACCGCCAAGCTGGTAATACTCGGCACAGCATTCTGTTGTAATGGTAAATCCGGCAGGAACCGGCATTCCGAGGCGGCTCATTTCCGCCAGGTTTGCTCCCTTTCCACCAAGGAGCTCGCGCATAGATCCATCGCCCTCGGCGGTCTTGCCTCCAAAGCGATAAACCCTCTTTTTCATGTCTGACATATTCTGTTTTGTGTTTAATAGTTCTCTAAAAAATCCCACGAATTTAGCAAAAAATACTACTATTTGCAAACTCAACCTTCTAAAGCAGTTTAGACGCTATTTCGGACAATTCGCTACGTTCTCCCTTGCGCAGGAAAACATGCTGGAAAATCTTCTGCCCGTCCATCTTCTCGCCGGTATGGGTGAGACCGTTGCTCCATTGGTCCAGATAAGGCTGGTCAATCTGGAAAATATCACCGGTAAGCACGATTTTCGTTCCTTCGCCAGCCCTCGTGACTATGGTCTTGACTTCCAACGGGGTAAGGTTCTGTGCCTCGTCTATGATGAAGAATGCGTTCCCAAGACTGCGGCCGCGGATGTAGGCAAGAGGCTCGATCACCAGTTTTTCGTCCTTCAGCAGACCTTCCAGATGGGAAGCCTCACGGGAAGACGCCTTGAACTGTCCCTTGATGACATTGAGATTGTCCATGAGCGGCTGCAGGAAAGGTGTCATCTTGGCGTTCTTGTCGCCGGGAAGGAATCCGATATCCTGATTGCCAAGTATGACGGTGGGACGAGAAATATAAATCTGGTCGAAATCCTTTTCCTGCTCCAGAGCTGCAGCCAGGGCCAGCAATGTCTTGCCGGTCCCGGCGCCACCAGTAAGGGTAACAAGTTTCACTTTGGGATTCAGCAAGGCGTCCAGGGCCATCTTCTGTTCATCGTTGCGAGGCTTGATTCCATAGGCGGTATGGGCTTTGATCAGGATGACTTTCCGGCGGTCGGCATCATATCTGGCGCATACTGTTTCTGCGTCCCTGTCGCCTTGCCAGCGGAACTTGAATAACTGGTTCGGTTCCGGTTCCTTCTCCACCACGGCCTTCCATTCGATTGCGTTCTCCGGCCCATAGGCAAGCGCCTGCAGAAGTTCGGGGGCGAGTGTGTAATACTGCACCTCACTGTTGGCATTCTCCACTTTTGATTCTTCTACACGGTCGGTCAGATAATCCTGGACCTCCATCCCGGCAGCCTTGGCTTTCATGCGCAAGTTGACATCCTTGGTGACGAGTGCAACGAAAGTGCCCGGGTTATTGTCCCTCACCCATATCGCGGTCGCGAGTATGCGGTGGTCCTGGATATCATCCTTGAAAAGGTCCTTCATCGAATCCGGGAATGGATGATTGGGCTCCACCTTTATCAGGCCGAGGTCCTTGCCAATAGGCAGGCCTTTATCGCCGAACGTCCTGCCATCGGAAATCTTGTCGAGATCCCTTAGGAAATGGCGGGCATTATATGCCAGCGTGTCGTTGCCTTTCTTGAATTTGTCGAGTTCCTCGACCACTGCGATCGGGATCACCAGGTTATTGTCCTGGAAACGCCGGATGGCCTTATGGTCGTGCAGGGGGACATTTGTGTCCAGCACGAAAATTTTTGGTTTTCCCATATATTAGTTTTAGTCTTCTCCTTCTCCTCCCTGACGCTGCACAAGGGATTCGAGGATATTCTGTATGCCTGTCTTGGCAGAGGATTTCACCCTGACGGCACCGCCGTTCGCAGCGGGGTGCCCGAGAGGGTAGAAAGCCACATCCTGCAGCAGCAATTCGGCATCTATATAATCGAAATCTATATCTCTTATCTGAATCACAACACCTGGCACTTCTGCAAAGAGAAGGCTGACGATGTCGGTATCCGGCTGTGCCCGCCTGATGTCGGACAGGTCCAATACAGCCCCCGTGCGGGAACCAGCCATCTTCTTGAGGGCCGGAAGCAGTCCTCCTTCGCCTACACTTGCACCGGCAAGGACGATACCATCTTCTACCAACTCACGGACAACCTCGAAACAGTCGATGAAATAATCAGCATCGTCCACCTGAGGTGCAGTCGGTGGATTGATTCCAAGAGTCTGCGCCAGCAGCGATCCGCCGAGGCGGTAAGAAGAGGAATCAAAGGGGATGTAGATAATCCAGGAAGATTCATCCGGCTGGAAGGCATTGGATATCCCGGCAGCACCTATATGCGGATTCTGGGTAGTAAACGGCTGCTCTATGAGATCTTCTTCATCTGCGGTCGGACGTATGTCTGCCGTCACCGCAAAATCACATGGCCCTTCGCTGCGCTGGCATGAGTAATCCATCAACTGGATATTCAGTGCATCCAGCATTTCCCCGACCGCTTCCACGGAACGGTAGAATCCCGCCATGTTTCCGACCTGTAGATTGTTCCACTTCCAGACCAGATTCAGCGCAAGATCCCCGATGCGGAAATGGCCAAGTTTCCAGATGCAGTCTATCAGCGCACCTGCAATCTTTCCTCTGGTATAAGGGCCGGCAAAAGCCATGGGCACCAGGCGTTCCGCCTTAAGCACCCCGGACAGATATTTCTCCACTTTGCGAGAGTCCAGACTGGCCGGCCCCGGATCGACATCGGGAGTTTCATCCACCATGGGAGGGAGTTCTTCTCCAGGTGCACCCGTAACCGGATATGCACTAACTCCGCTCAAAATTTGAGCGGGAGTGACATTCTCACGTATTCCGTCTATGACGAAAGGCGAAAAGAGCACTGGTGAGTTAATTTCCATCTATTATTATCAAAATCCCTCAAAAATAGTTATTTTTGAATTCAGATGCAACCAGATTTTGATATTGATCGTTATAATGAACGCCTGAACGCCCTGTATTCGCGTTTCCAGTCCGTTCAGAAAGTGGGTTTCACAGGCAATGCCTACAAGCCTGGATTGTCCGGCATGGTGCGTTTCAGTGCCCTGCTCGGTAACCCGTGGAAACAGTATCCGTGCATACATGTGGCCGGCACCAACGGCAAAGGCAGCGTCTGCAGCATGCTTGCCGCGGCTTTGGCGGCGGGTGAGGCCGTTCGCGGAAGTTATTTGAGCGGACCTGTGCGTGGCGGTAGCGGAGCGAACGGCCTCACCCGCCGCCAGTACGACACGATGCATGTTGGGCTATATACATCTCCCCACCTGCTGGACTTCCGCGAAAGGATGAAGATTGTTTCGGGGGAAGGCTTCGAGATGATTTCCAGAGAAGAAGTCTGGGAGTTCCTGAACCTATATGAGTCGGACTTCGAAGGACTGTCGTTCTTCGAGATAACCACCGGCATGGCCTTCTGGTGGTTTGCAAGGCAGGGAGTCGATGCAGCAGTGATAGAAACAGGTCTTGGCGGACGCCTGGACAGCACGAACATAATCACTCCGGTGCTTTCGGTGGTAACATCCATCGGCCTGGATCACTGCGCGTTGCTTGGTTCCACGAGGGCCGCTATCGCACAGGAGAAAGCTGGAATCTTCAAGCCGGGAGTGCCGGCCGTGGCAGGTGTGCGGGATGCTGAAACCGCACCTGTTTTCGAAAAGGTCGCGGCCCAAGTTGGTACGCCCCTGGTATTCGCATCTGATGTACAGAAGTTTGCCGGAGAGAGCGAACTCCTTGCGAAGATGGACCTCACCGGCCCCTGCCAGGACCTCAACCTCCATACGGTGCTGGTGGCCCTGGATATCTTGGAAAACACGGAGGACCTGGGGCGAATAAGGCCGAAAACGCACCAGGTGGCGGTTTCAGAAGGGGTACCTGGGGCAAATAAGGCCAAAAGCGCACCAGGTAGTAGCCCTGAGAGGGGTACCTGGGGCGAAAAGGGCATAAAATGCACCAGGTCTGTTTTTGATGCAATCGCAGAAGCCGGAAAAAGGACGGGGCTTTGTGGCAGGTGGCAGCGGATTTGTGAAAAGCCGGAGGTAATCTGCGATATCGGGCACAATCCGCCCGCGCTGAAAGAAAACTTTGCGCGGCTGGCTGCTCTTGCCGAAGGGCAGGGCTATGCAGCGGGGCTGGGGCGCACTAACAACCAGCCGTACCAGGTGATAATCATTTACGGCATTATGGCCGACAAGGACCTTGCGGGGATTGCTCCGCTGATGCCGGCCAAGGCGAAGTACATTCTGGCGGCACCGGACAACCAGCGGGCGATGCCTGCGGAGGAACTGGCCGCAAAGTTGAAAGCATTGCGGCCGGAACTGGATTGCAGAGTCAGCGGAGGGCCAGCCGCCAGCAAGCCAGGAGCCAGCCAAGGCGGGTCAGCAGCAGAAGCTGGCCGGGGCGGTTCCGTCGCCGCCGCAGTCCGGCAGGCCCTCGATTTGGCACAAGACTTGCCAAATGCCCTGATATACATAGGCGGAAGCACCTTCGTGGTGGCCGAAGCCTTGCCTTTGTTTAACAAAACCACGGAGTTATGAACATCTTAAAGCCTATAGCACTGACACTTATGACTGCACTGATCCTGACCTCCTCTTCAACTCCAAAAGACAAGGAAGACCATAGTCTGGTTGCCCTCTGGAAGGAGTACTATGCGGCCCAAAGCGCAGATAAGCCCAAGACTCAGGAAGACATACTCGAAAAGATAAAGGCCGAAGCCAAGGCAAAGCACCTGACATGGGATTTTTACGATGCCGCGGTGCGTCTTGCCCAGGTTAGAATCAGCGGAAACTGGAAACTGCGGGATGCCGAGATGGCAGAGCGTGACAAGGATATAAAAGAATTCGACGAGCCCATCGCCGAATTCTTCCTCAAGAACAACCAGTACGGGCAGACCGACAGCGATAAAAAAGCTTTCATTGAAAAGAACAAAGCGAAACTGAAGGCTGGACATAATACCGAGTTCTACACCAGGGACTGGAGAATTAACGGACTGCTCTGCGGGAGTGTCATTCCTTCGTATCTTGCCAACGATTACGAATACTGCCTCTGGAGCGCGGGAGATGCGGAAGTGCTTGTGAAAGAGTTTATTAAATATCCTCTTTCCGCTTTTGCAGAATTCAAGGCCATCGACAGGAATAAGCCGGACTTGAAGAATGACCTCGAGGCCTTTTCGGCCAGATGGAGCGGCAGGGCTGCCGGGTTGATGGCTGAGCAGGAGATGCTGGAACTCCGTTTCAGCGAACTCCACAACTACGAAAACGGCAGTATCAAGGGCAACTCGGCAGAGTTTCTGGAGCTTCGCGACGCGTGCAAAAGCTTTAACAGGCAGCGAAGTTCTTACAAGGGCGATGAGAAGAAGATCGCTGACGAACTTACAAGAGCGGACGACATGCTGGAATCTCTTGAAAGCAAGTCGGTCAGCGCCCATGTTCTGGACGGAAAACTGACCATTACACTGGTCAACCTAGAGGCCGTCACCGTGAATATCCTCCAGGACAAGAAACAAGTATATGACAAGTATCTGACAAATCCCAATAAGAGTTACCACGTAGAAGATAAACTTCTGATAGATCTCCCCGACCTTCCCGACGGTACATATCAGGTCAGGTGTTTCCATGGGGATATCGAGGATACTGTTGATTATCAAAAATATACGATTTCGGCCTCCATCCGCAGGAATGCTTCAGGCTACGGCGTCTGGGCCACCGATTTCATTAGCGGTGAGCCGCTTAAGAAAGTCAGCGTCGACCTGATGAAAGACGACAAGGTTGTAGAGAGCACCGACATTACCATTGACGGCTACACCACCCTGCCAGAATCCTTCATCCCGAAGTTGGCGGATAAACGCTCTTCCTACAGCATCCGCGTACGCTGCAACGATGGGCGCGAAAGGGCGTCAAGGCCAGTGCATATCTACAACTACAGGGATTATTCCGAAAGCGATGAGCCGGGAAGATACAATGCAATACTATTTACCGACCGCGGGGCTTACAATCCCGAGGAGACCCTTCACTTCAAGGCTGTGGTCTATCTTGGCAGATACAATTTGAAATCTGCAGGATCCGGCATGGAAGTAAACGCGGAATTGTATGATCCCTCCGGCAAACTCGTAGAATCCAAAAAACTCAGCACCAACGAGTTCGGCAGCATTGCAGGCGACTTCACCCTTAAGAGAAGTGAACGCAACGGGCACTACGGAATCCGCCTCAAATACAATGACAAGGTCATCGCGTCAAGCAGTGTAAGAGTGGATGATTTCGTCCTTCCTACTTTCGATCTTGTTTTCGACCAGAAGAGCTCATTCGAGCGTCCTGTAGATATGATCCGTACCGGAGGAAGAATCTATGCCTATTCAGGACATTCCCTTAGCGGGGCGGACATCCGTTATAAAGTTTTGCACAATGGAGAAGAGTGGGCCTCCGGCAAATTATCCCTGGACAATGAAGACAGATTCGAAATAGCATTCGCCACAGACAGCACAAACACATATCATGACTGGTATCAAGTCAATGTTAAGGTCGTGGACGCCACAGGAGAGACGATGGAATGGAAGAAATCCATAAACATCTATCCTCAACGCACGCCTGTCGTACGCACGGAGTACTATTTCGATGAGAAGAACAATGACGGCAATCTGGAATTGAAAGTCGTTGCCGGGAGCAAACCAGTCTGGATGCTGGTCGAAGCTCACGGAAACGACAACAAACTGCTGTGGAAGCGTCTTGAGCAGTTCAAGCCTGCCGACGGTCCGGCAAAGACGGACGTCAGTTACTCCATGAAGGGAGGCGACCCTGACGCGATCGTAATATCCGTCATCTACTTCCAGGACAAGAATGTCTACACCCATACAAGCGAACTCCGCCGTGTCGACCATCGTTGGGACCTGCCCCTGGAATTCACCCGTTTCCTGGACACCACCGCTCCCGCAAGCGAGTATACATTTGAAATCAAGACACTTGCAAATGCCGAACTTGCTGCCTCCATCTTCGACAAGAGTACGGAAAGATACAGAGCGAATGTCTGGAGCCATATCCGCGCCATCCCCGTACCCGGGCCTTCGATTCCAGTAAACAGCATTACGGGAACCGACGAGTCCAGCCGGAGGATAATGGTCCGCGGTCTGGGAGGAGGTAGATTCATGAGCAAGGCCTCTTCCAATATGGTCATGATGGCCACTGCGGATGCAGCTCCTATGGCGGAAGAAATGATAGTGGAAGAAGCTATCCCTTTCCAGTTGGCTGACAACGGACAGAGCAATGACATCGACGTCCCGGTCCGTGAGAACTTCGCGAACACCATAGCCTGGGAACCCTTCCTTCGCAGCAACGCCGACGGACGCGTGCAGTTCAAGTTCACCAATGCCGACAAACTCTCCACATATTACGTGCAGGTCTTCGCCCACGATAAGCAGATGCATAACGAGGTCCTTCGCAAGGAGATGGTCGTTACCATCCCCGTCAAGATCAGCCTGGTTGAACCGCAATTCCTGTACGAAGGCGACAAATACACAGCCCGAATCGCGCTCAGCAGCGCCCTGTCTAAAGATATCAAGGGCACCTTGACCGTCCAGTTGATGGATGGCAAGGACTCCAAGTCCGCAAAACTCATTTCAACCGCTTCATCGCAAATCAGCATACCGGCGAAAGAATCGGCAAACCAGGATTTCATTCTGGAGGCCCCCGGAGTTGAGAACCTCGGCATCAAGGCAGTGTTCCGCCCGGAGAGCGGCACATTCGGCTCAGATGCAGTATTCGTATCTGTGCCTGTAAAGAAACCTGTACAGACTCTCACCGAGGCGCATTCCGCAGTGCTTCTTGCCGGTGCCGACAAGACGGCCCTGGAAGCTGAACTCCGGGCGATGTTCATGAATGTTGAAGGGAGTATCCCTGATCTTCAGGAAATTTCCATTCGGAAAATGATACAGGATGCCCTGCCTTCTGAACTCAAGCCGGACTGCGACAACGCCATCTCCCTGGCCCGCGCTCTCTACGCCTGGAGTCTCTGCCAGAAACTTGGCATCGCGCCGGAATTCGACAGGGATGAAGCAATCAAGAAACTCCTTGCCTGCAAGAACTCCGACGGAGGATTCGGGTGGTTCGCGGAGATGAATTCATCTTCTCTTGTTACTGCCGTAGTACTCAGGTTACTTCATGGTTTGGGAATACTGGATGAAACAGCCGCCGTGCAATACATCGACGCCCGTCAGTTCGAAAAGAACAAGAACGGATGGTGGTATCGCGGGCTCTCGCTGCAGCAGTATCTGCACACCCGCAGCCTCTTCCCGGAGGTTCCTTTCAAGGAAAAGACCGATGCCGACTGGCGCAAGGATGTCCGGGCATATCTGGTGCCCTCAAAGGAACGCGGCCTCAACGGCTGGATTGCCGCCAAAGCCCGCCGGGTGCAGACTCTCGACAACTTCCTGTCGCTCGAAGGCGGTCCTGCACTTGCATCCAAACTAGGGGTCAGGCTCGGGACAAAGACTAAACTCCGCAAATCGCTCGCTGCCGACGTGGCTTCGCTTGTCGAATATGCACAGCCGCACAAGAGCGGAGGCGTCTATTATCCCAACGCAGTAATGCCCTGGCGCGGCCTGCTCGAAACCGAGCTCGATGCCCATTGCGCTCTCATGGAGATTATGGACAGGTTCGGCCATTCCGAGATTTCGGATGGCATACGTCTATGGATAATGATTCAGAAAGAAACGCAGGATTGGAAACAGGACCCCGGATACATCGAAGCCATCGGAGCAGTCCTTTCCGGCCCTGAAAGCGTGCTTCAGACCAAGGTCCTTGCCCTCAAGGCGGAGTATACTCTTCCCTTCGAAGCCATCCGCGCTTCCGGCAACGGCATGAGTATCGCCGCCGTGATTCCCGGCACCGCCGTCATCGGCGACCGCATCAAACTCAGTTTCGATATTTCCAACGAAGAGAACCGCAGTTTCGTAAAGGTCACCATCCCCTTCGGAGCAGGTCTGGTGCCCGTTAACCAACTTTCCGGTTACCGATGGGGATATTACAGAAATGTGCTCTCCGACCGCATCGAATGCTGGTACGAGGTTTATCCCGAAGAGAAGACCACGGTCAGCGAAGAATTCTATGTCACCCGTGCGGGTTCCTTCCAGGCACCGGTGGCCACAATAGAATGTGAATATGCACCCCACTATCGTGCGAACGACGCATGGAACGGGAGACTTGAAATTTCCGCACGATGAGTTATCTGACATTGCAGCGCGGGATGGTGCTGAGCCATTCCATCGAAGATTACCCTGAGGGAATAGTGGTGGTTGTCGACAAACCATACCGCTGGACTTCCGCGGATGTGATACGCAAAGTCAAGTGGATGGCCATAAAACACTTCCACAAAAAGAACCTGAAGGTCGGGCATGCCGGCACGCTGGACCCGCTCGCGACCGGAGTGCTGCTGGTATGCATAGGAAAAGCGACGAAACTGGCGGATTCTTTCCAAAAGGCACCGAAACAGTACATCGCCGGTGTTACTTTCGGCGCAACCACCGCATCGTATGACCGCGAGAAGGATGTAGACCAGTTCTATCCTCTTGACGGAGTCAGCGAGGATTCCTTGCGGGCGGTGCTGCCGTCATTCGTCGGGGAGCAGGACCAGGTGGCTCCGCTTTTCAGTGCCAAGTCGGTGGACGGGGTGCGCGTTTATGAGATTGCGCGCAAACGCTACAAAGCCGGTCTCCCCGTGGAGGATCTGGGGGTTCTCCAGGCCAGCCGAATCAATATCTACGGGCTGGAACTGCTGTCATACACGGCCTTGGCAGACACTCCCGCTGATCCGGTTCGCGGCTGCGCCGCTCATCCCTCCCAACCTGCGGTTGGGCCCCTCCCTCTAACGGATCCGAGGGTGGATACGCCTCTCAGCGGGAGTGTCTGCCGGCCGTCCGGCGCTTTTCCATCCGAGCCTTTTTCCGGCGAGGATGGGAATGACGACCGGCGGCAGAACCCGAATAACAGAATCAATGTGGCAGAAGTGCCGGAAGGGCTGCCGCAAGCCGAGATACTTGTAGACTGCAGCAAAGGAACGTACATCCGGGCACTCGCACGCGACCTTGGCGAAGCCCTTGGCAGCGGTGCCTTCCTTAATTCATTAAGACGTACTCGTAACGGCGGATTCTCCGTCGAAGACGCCCTCGGAATCGAGGACTTGCAAAACATTTTTCTACCTATTTGAGAAAGGCAAAGAAGACCGCGAGCACGAGACAGCCGAAGGCGGCGATGTGGTTCCAGTGAATCGCCTGACCCTTGAAAACGAACATCACTATCAGCGTGAAGACGGTGAGCGATATAGCTTCCTGAATCACCTTGAGTTGCAAGAGGTTGAACGGTCCGCCGTTTCCAGAAAAGCCGATGCGGTTAGCCGGCACGGTGAGGCAGTATTCAAAGAATGCGATTCCCCACGAGAAAAGTATGACCAGTATCAGCGGCCAGCCAGTAGATATCTTCATTTCGCTCAATTTGAGATGGCCATACCAGGCGAATGTCATAAAAACATTCGAAGCAATCAGCATCAAAACAGTCCAAATCCCGTTCATTATCTTGTAAAATCAATATCCATATTTTTTCCTGTATCCGAGAATCAGCGACACGCAGAGCACGAGACAGCAGAAATCTGCGGCGTCCACAGCAAGCCAGATGCCGTCCGCCCCTATCAGCGCAGGCAGCAGGAACACAAAACCGAGTTCCAGCACCAGATTCCGTATAAAGGAGACCACGGCGGATACCTTCCCGTTCCCGAGCCCGGTGAACCAGGCGGAAGTGAAGAGGTTGATTCCGGCAATGAAGAAACTAATCATATACAGGCGGATTGCGTGCTTCGTGAGAGCCGCCAATTCGGTATCATAGCCTACGAAGAGTCGGGCGGCAGGTCCGGCGGACAGTTCGGATACCACCATCATCAATGCTCCAAGGACCAGCAGAAGGACGATGGAGTGCCTGAGAAGGCTCTTCAGTTCCACCTTGTTGCCGGCACCGTAGTTGAACCCTATAACCGGGGTGACCGTAATGTTGAAACCGAAGAAGACCGCCGCAAAGATATACCCGTAATAGAGCAGTACGGAATATGCGGCGACTCCGTTCTCACCCATCATCCTCAGCAACTGCAGATTGTAGCAGATGGCAAGGACGTTGAAAGAGATGTTCCCGACATATTCCGAGAGGCCGTTGCTGCTTGCTTTCAGAAGAGATTTCCTGTCGAACGGTGTCCTGACTATCCTGAGCGAACTGAGATTATGGCGTCTAGAAAAATATAATAGAGGATAAAAACCTCCCACAAAGCAGGCGACCATAGATGCGGCGGCAGCACCCGCGAGCCCCCAATCGAACACCGCTATGAAGAGGGCATCCAGCGTCATATTGGTAACTCCGCACACTATCGACATCAAAGTGCCCAACTGAGGCTTTTCCGCTGTCATGTAGAATGACTGGAAACACATCTGCAGCATAAAGCCGGGCAGGCCAATTGTGCAGATGCTGCCGTATACCACGCAAAGATGGACCAGTTCTCCTTTCGCCCCGAGCAGGCGCGCCAGGGGTTCCATCAGGAAGAGCATCGGCACCATAAACAGGAAAGCGAGCCCCAGGGTGGAGAATATCAGCATACTGAATACCCGGTTCGCTCTGTCGTAATCTCCCTGTCCCATTATCTGTGAAACCAGCGCAGAACCACCGGTTCCTATCATCAGCCCTATGGCACCTACTATCATCACTGCCGGCCAGATTATATTCAGGGCGGCGAACGCCGATGTCCCTACGAGATTGGAAACGAACAATCCGTCCACCACACTGTATATACTCCCCACCAGCATCATCAGGATGCTGGGGACCGAAGAGGCGATCAGACGCCTGTATCCGTAGTGTCCGTGGAGCGCTATTTCCATAAGGGATGCAAAGATAGCGTTATTCAGTATGAATAATCTCGGAGAAATACTTTCGCTTACGGTCGCTGCGGCGTTGTGAGTATCGCCGGTGTCTCTAATGCACAACTTTCATCGCTGCAGAGTGCGTCCCTTTTGCCCTGCAAAGGCAGTTTTCCTCCAAGGGCGTCCGCAACTTTCCAGGCCATTACGGTGGACAGTGCCACCTTTCCTTCAGCATCTATCAGATATAGCGAAGGTATCCACTTGACTCCAAAGGCCTCCCCCACCTTGGACTCCTTTTTCCCGGCGGGATCGAACAACTGGATGCCGGGCAGATTGTTTTCCGCCACGAACTGCCTGAGGGTGTCAAAGTCCCTGTCGAAGGATACCGATACAAACTGCACACTGGCAGGATCCGACTCCTCGTGCATTGCCTTGAGTTCGGGGATCTCCGCGCGGCAGTCGGGGCACCAGGACGCCCAGAATACAAGCACTATGGCCTTTCCACGGAAGTCGCTCAGTCTGACCGGCTTGCCCTCGATGTCATTCAATTCGAAATCCGGCACGGTCTCCCCTGCCGGGATGAGTTCCGCGGCATATTTGAAGTCCTGGTCGATGGCCTTGCCGGCAGCAGTCCAGGCCTCGTATCCGCCGAGCAGATTGCAGACCTTGTATCCTGCCTTGCTCAATGCCTTTGCTGCGGCGGCACTGCGGCGCCCGCTACGGCAATACACATAGAGGGGCTCCTTGCCGTCGAACTTCGCATCTATCCCGGATAGGAAGTTCCCCCCGTTCCAGTCGACGTTAACGGCACCGGGGATGTATCCTTCCGCGAACTCCTCCGGAGTGCGTACATCCACGATCCTTGCGCCGCCGGACACCGCCCCGGCAAACTGTTCGACATCGAGATTCTTGACTGTGGCGCTGCAGGAAAGCAGGCCGAAAAGAGCAAATGCCATAATCGCTTTCATATTATAACTGTCACTTTACTTCAACATCGTAACCGAACCAGGAATTGAGTGTGTCCTGCACCTTCTGCTCGATGGCCGGAGTAATGTTCTTCTGTATCTTCTTGTATACCCAGGCCGCCACGGCAGTATCGTCCACAAGACCAAGCAGGCCAAGGGTTTTCTTGGGAAGCAGGTCGTGAGGGACGACGATGTAGATGATTCCCGCATAAACGAGAGCCTTCTCGGTCGCGGAAAGATCTCCTTCAGTAAGGGCATAATAGAAACGCAGCACGATTCTGGTGGCTTCGCGGCCTCCTTTCTTCGAAAACTCAACGATTTTGCCCCAGACAGTGCGGACCGGACGGTCCCATTTGGCATCCTTGACCTTTTCAACCAGCGAATCGACAGGCTTCTTAAGCATCGAATAGAGCAAAAGCAGTAAACAAATTGTCAGCATATCATTAATTCGTCAAGATTACTTATCTTTGAATCAAATTATGTTCCAAGTTAGCAAAATTTTTACAACTCCACCGCAGGAGTTCAAGACAACTCTACAAAAAAAGGTTTACGAGACTTTTTCCGAACTGGGAATTCCATTCGAGAGAGTGGATACCGACCCTGGCATTACGATGGAAGACTGCCAGCACATCGATGCCAAAATCGGGGTGCACATCGTCAAGACCATCTTCGTCTGCAACCGCCAGCAGACAGAGTTCTACCTCTATGTAACCACCGACGACAAGCCATTCGTAACGAGGGATTTCTGCGGGGCTCTAGGCATTCCGAGGGTGTCCTTCGCATCTGCAGAGAAGCTGCTTGAACTCACCGGTGTCCAGGTTGGGGCGACCACCATTCTAAGTGCGGTGCTGCCGGAAGCGGCAGACGTACATCTGGTGATGGACAGAAGCGTGGCGGAAGCGAAGTGGTTCGCCTGCACCGACGGCACTCCCACCTGTTTTGTGAAGATTCTCACCGAAGACCTTCTTAAGAAATACATTCCCTTCACCGGGAAGACAATCGCATTCATCTGACTATGAAAGACATAACTATTGAACAGATATCCGGCATCGTGCAGGAGGCCTCGAAACTTATGCACCACAGCGGATTCGAAATCCACGACAAAGGTTCGCGCGAGAATCTGGTAACTTCCTCTGACATTGCCGTACAGCATTTTCTCACCGGCAGGCTGGCCGCATTGCTGCCCGGCTGCGGCTTCCTTTGCGAAGAAGAGAACCTTAACGACCTGCAGCACAGCGACGTCTGGATCATCGACCCCATCGACGGCACGGCCAACTATGCAAGGGGTAATGAGAACTGCGCCATCAGCGTAGCGCTGGTCCGTGGCGGAATTCTCACAGCAGGAGTCGTCTACAGCCCCTGGAGGAACGAACTCTACACTGCCGAAAAGGACACCGGCGCCTTTCTGAACGGGGAACCCATCCGCGTTTCAAGCAGGGCGTTCGAAGACGCAATCCTTTTCACTGCGATGAGCACCTACCGCAAGGAATTCGCAAAGGCCTGCAACGACATTATCTTCGATACATATATGCAGAGCAACGATGTCCGCCGCTTCGGCAGCGCCGCCGTAGAACTCTGTCTGATGGCTTCAGGGCAGGCCGAACTCTATTTCGAGATGCGCCTCCAGCCCTGGGACTATGCAGCCGCTGGCCTGGTGCTGCAGGAAGCGGGCGGCGCGGTATGCACTCTCGACGGGGAATTCCCATCTCTGCGGAAGGCTTCGCTTGTAGTGGCCGGCAACAACCGTTCCAATGCCGGGCGTCTGCTTAAGATTGTGCACAAGTATCTGGAAAAAGTACCTTATTGATATAAAAATATCTCCCGCACAAAAGCGCAGGAGATACAAGTTTCAGGCTCGGACGGATTATCTGATTGAAATCTGCTTCACGGCCTCGGGATGTTGGGTTTTCTCGCGTTTGGGCAGATGCACGTTCAGCACGCCGTTTTCCATACTGGCCTCAATCTTTTCCTGATCCACATCCTCGGGGAGGAGCAGGGTCTGGGCATATTTCTCATACGAGAATTCGCGGCGCAGATAGCGGCCGTGCCTGTGGTCCTCCTTGTGCTCGTTTTTCTTTTCCATTGCGATCTGGAGATTGCCCTCGTTGTCGATATGGATCTGGAAGTCCTCTTTTGTAAGACCTGGGGCGGCAAGTTCCACCTCATATTCTTTTTCATTCTCTATGACGTTGATGGCAGGAGCGGTGTAATTGGTCCTTTCCATCCAGCTGTTGTCGAAGAAGTCGTTGAAAATGTCCGGCAACCAGCTATCAGCATTTCTACGTACAGGTAACATACTTCAAAAACTTTAATCGTTGCGGCTTCCGCCCATCCGGTCGTCTTGCCGCATCCCTCGCGGGACAACAGTAAATATACAAACTGTGAACCACCCCTGAAAATGCGTCACTATGGCAGAAAGTACGCCAATTTGGCAGATGTTTCATAATTCTGTTCAGTCTGCCGACCATAGGCGAATGGCCGATCTCTGGAAAATAAAAACCCGTGCGTAAAAAAGGTCATTTCACGCACGGGTCTGTTGTTTTTTGATGTCCCGTGCGTAAAAACAGGCTTTTCACGCACGGAATCAGCAACTAGTAGAGCTCGTCCACGGGCTCTTTGTAATCATCGGCTTCGGGAGCGGGAGCCTGCTCGCGGCGCGGCTTGAAATTGCGGCGCTCGCCACGGTCCTGACGTTCGCGACGTTCTCCGTCACGACGTTCACGACGCTCTCCACCTTCACGGCGCTCTCCACCTTCACGACGAGGTCCACGGTCGCTGCCACCTTCGCGGCGAGGCCCACGCGAAGACTTGGGCTCCACATAATCTGCGGGCTTCTCGGTAAGGGCACGCATGGAAAGACGCATTTTACCAGTCTTGGCATCGATCTCAAGCAACTTGACATCTACCTCCTGTCCAACGCTCAGGACGTCTTCTACCTTTTCGGTCTTGTTCCAGGCAATCTCGCTCACATGTAGCAGGCCTTCCTTGCCAGGAAGAATCTCTACGAAAGCACCGAAATCAAGGATACTGACCACCTTTCCGTGATAGGTTTCTCCCGCCTCAGGAACAGCACAGATGCCCTTGATCCAGTCGAGGGCCTTCTTCATGGACTCGCCGTCGGTGCTGGCCACGTCGACCACGCCCTCGGTGCCACCATCCGGAAGCGGAACTTCATCGATAGTAATAGTGGTGCCTGTTTCCTTCTGGATCTTCTGGATAGTCTCGCCACCCTTACCGATCACGGCACCGATATACTCTGCAGGGATGCGGATCTGCTCGATGCGAGGCACGAAAGGCTTGTAGTCTTCGCGAGGTTCGGCTATGGTCTTGAGCATCTCGCCCATGATGTGGATACGTCCCTGACGGGCCTGTTCGAGTGCCTTTGCGAGCACATCGTAGCTAAGGCCGTCTACTTTGATATCCATCTGGGTGGCGGTGATGCCGTCCTTAGTGCCGGTTACCTTGAAGTCCATATCACCGAGGTGATCCTCGTCGCCAAGGATGTCGGTGAGGATTGCATAACGGTCATTGGGGTGCTCTGCATCGGTGATAAGGCCCATTGCAACACCCGCCACGGGCTTTTTGATCTTCACACCTGCGTCCATAAGGGCGAGGCAGCCGCCGCATACGGAGGCCATGGAAGATGAACCGTTGGATTCGAGGATATCAGAAACTACGCGGACTGCATAGGGATTCTCGGGAGCGAGGGGAACTACGGGCTTGAGGGCGCGCATCGCAAGGTTGCCGTGGCCGATTTCACGGCGTCCGGTTGCGCGGATGGGCTTTGCCTCACCAGTAGCGAAAGGAGGGAAGTTGTAGTGAAGCACAAACTGCTGATCTTCCTGAATCAGGACCTCGTCCATTTCCTTCATATCCATTTTGGTACCGAGGGTGACGGTCGCAAGGGACTGGGTCTCACCGCGGGTGAAGATGGCGGAACCGTGTGCACAGGGTAGATAATCAACCTCGCACCAAATAGGACGTACCTCGTTGCAGGCACGGCCGTCGAGACGCTTGCCTTCGTCGAGGATGAGGTTGCGCATAGCTTCCTTCTCGACCTCGTGATAGTAGCGCTCCACGATAGGGGTCTTCTCCTCGAGTTCCTCTTCGGGAATGGTTGCGAGGAATTCTTCCTTGATGGCCTTGAAGCCTGCCTCACGCTCTTTCTTGGGCTTGGCGGACTTGGCAAGTTCGTAGCACTTATCGTAGCAAGCCTTCTGTACGGCAGCCTTGAGCTCCTCATCCTCAGCATCGTGAGGATAGTCGCGCTTGGGGCCGTCGGTGCCAAGTTCGTGCATGAGTTCTTTCTGCACACGGCAATGCTTCTTGATCTCTTCGTGGGCAACCTTGATAGCCTCGAGCATGTCAGCCTCGGACACTTCCTTCATCTCGCCTTCCACCATCATGATGTTTTCTTCGGTGGCTGCGACCATGAGTTCGATGTCTGCATCTGCCATCTGGCTGAAGTTCGGATTGATGACCCACTCACCATTTATTCGGCTCACGCGGACCTCGGAGATAGGGCCTCCGAAGGGGAGGTCGCTGGTTGCGAGGGCGCAGGATGCTGCAAGCCCTGCAAGAGCATCGGGCTGCACGTCCTTCTCAGCCGAAATCAGGTTCACATATACAAAAATCTCATTGTGGAAATCTGCCGGCCAAAGGGGACGGATAGGGCGGTCCACCAGGCGGGCGATAAGCACCTCATAATCGGAGGGTTTGCTTTCTCTCTTCAAAAAACCTCCGGGGAAACGTCCTGCGGAGTAATACTTCTCGCGGTAGTCTACCGAGAGGGGAAGGAAATCGGTTCCTTCTTTGACTTCGTCTGCTACAGTCACGGTAGCGAGCAACATGGTGCCACCCATCTTTACGACTGCGGAGCCGGCCGCCTGCTTGGCGAGTTTGCCGGTCTCGATTTCGATTACCCGACCGTCGGGTAATGTGATGTTCTTCTTGATTACGTTCATTACTTCTTTTATTGCGTCTTGTTTGCGTCTGTTAAAAGAAATCCGGCCGACATTTGCGTGCGACCGGATCCTTTTCTTCGTTACCGGATTATCGACGGAGACCAAGTTCCTTGACGATGCTGCGGTACCTTTCGATGTCAACCTCCTTGAGGTAGTCGAGGAGCTGACGGCGTTTGCCTACCAGACGGAGAAGAGAACGACGGGTAACCACGTCTTTCTTGTTCTGCTTCACGTGCTCGGTAAGGTGTGCGATACGGTAGGAGAACAGTGCGATCTGGCTCTCAGGAGAACCTGTATCGGTGTTGGACTTTCCGTACTTTGCGAAAACTTCCTGTTTTTTCGCCGGCTGTAAATACTCTGCCATGTTTTTGTTTTTTGTTTAGTTAATAATCAGGAACAACCGGAATATCCGGAAGGCTTGGTGCCGATGTGGTAAAATCGCTGTTCGCCACTTCGTACAAAAGCGCGCAAAGATAGGAATTATTTTCGTGAACACCAAAATTTTAGAAGGAGAACTTATAGGATACTCCAATGGTAGGGGCAAGTGTCTGGTCGTAAACGAGCGATTTGAGTTTGGTCCCTTCCTTGTTGGTGTCTATCTCCTTGTCATAGCAATAATCTGTCATGAAGAAAAAGTCGAAAGCATTCTTCCTGTCAACTTTCCACTCCAGACCTATTCCGCCGCGGAAACGGTTGAAATAGGTGTCTGTGTAACCAAGGAATGAGTAATCCGAATAGGCCGATCCGCTCCATGTCGCGCTGCATGCAGGTGCATTCAAATTGAGGCGCGCCTCGATGAAAGCATATGGCTCCAGATTTGCCATTCCCTTGTACTGTACTTTAAGTCTGCTCTTCAGCGCCAGGGCATTAGGAGTAGTCTGATAGGAATTAATCCCGTCCCTATGCGTCATCTGCAGCCTCTCCTTGATGGAGAAACGCCAGTCACCCGAACGGAAACCATAGCTGGCATCAAGATACAGACGGTGACGCACTTTCCATTCATCAGAAGAATTCTTGTTTTCCATGAACAGGTATCCTCCACCCAGTTTGATGTTCTTGTTCAGTTTCCAACTTATGCCAAGGCCTGTCTGCGCCCGGCTGAATGAACTGAAATTGTCGGTGAAGCGTCCTTAGGCTTCCATGTACAGATGCAGTCCCTTGGATATCTTCCAGTCGCCCTCCACGGTAATTCTGCCGCGGAGTTCGGTTTCGAGGTCGTTCACTGTCCCCTGCGCCTTTGCAAGGAACGGAACGGACGCGCATAAAGCACACAATATAAAGGCGATACGGGTTTTCATTGTTCAACGAAATCTTTTGCTTTTGTGAGTGTATCGATGGTTGCAGCCTGACCTTTTTCGAGGGTATAATAAACTTTTATGAAGGCTGCGTCCTTAAGGAAATCTATATGACCTATTTCGATGTCGTCGATCTTCAGTCCCGTACGCTTCTCAAGATCTGAAAGAAGCTCCGCCCGTCTTTCCGGCACGATCAGCTCAATGCGGTCATACAGAATGAGTTTGGCAGATGTATGCTTGAGCAGGCGCTTGCTTTCCAGCACCCAGATTACTCCCACAATGAGCAGGTTGGAAACGACTGTTGCAATAATTCCGCTCCCGGAGATCTCATAATGAGGATTTGCTGAAGCAGCCCCTACAAGCTTATAAATCGGTGCAAGGCCGTTCAGTGCGGCGAGGGCGATGATTACGAAAAGATAGGTCATCTCGCGGATGGGCACTGTTTCCGTACGGTAACGGATTATTCCGAAAATCGCAAACAAACCCAGGGTGAGGCCTATTCCGACTTCGACATTTCCCATGACATAGAGGAGTACGAGCATGGCGGACGAAAACACCATGAAGGTGAAATAGTAGTCGCGCCTGCGGCTCTTTCTATAGTAGAAGAACTGCACGAGAATCCAGCATACAGCAAGGTTCAGGAAGAAGCGGATTCCGAGTTCCGTCAGGCTTTGCGATGTAGTCATCATCGCATCGGTTATAGTCTGCACGTCCAAGAGGTCTTCCTCTGGCACAATAGAGTCCACGAGGCTTTGCAAAAGCATCATAATACTGTTATTTTATTGTTTATAATCTTTTCAATTTTTCTGACTTTCTGTTTGAAGCGTCCGGATTTCACTCCCGGCTCGGTGAGGGTTACGGCCATGCAATACTTGCTCACTCTCATGGGTTTGACGCGATGCGAGAGAAAAATGCCCTTCATCGTGCTTACCGCACGGCCGTCCTGCTTTAGTTCAATTATCACCGCGTCCTTCAAGGTCGTCTCCAGCCCTGTACGGAAATTCTTGAAACAAAGACAGGTGTCTATCGTAAGGCGTTCGGTCATCGCCGGATTCACCAGGGTTATCCGGCGGAATACAGTCTCCAGCACCGGGGAAAGCATGCTGGCAGTGAAGGCCGAATGTCCTGCGAGAAACTCTGCTGCGAGTGCATCACCGCGAAAATCGTTCAACTCCTCCACAGGGACGGGCATGCGCTTTTTCTTCGTCCGGCCTTTGTTGTTCTTGCGCTTGATTTCCAGAAAAGTATCTCCGGAATTGACGTAGCTCCTGGTGCGGACTTTCTGTCTTGTCAACTTCCTGTTTCGATGATCCAGGAACATCCGCAACTGCGGAGTATCATAATACACCGAATCATACTGGCTTATCCTGCCGCCATCCGTCACCAACACCCTATATCCGGCCCCTGCCGCATCTGACAGTATCCCGAGCAGTGATGTCTCGTTCACAAGATACTTGGAATCTATGCGGTTCATAAGCTTCACGCCGTCCATCTCGGAGAGAGTGACGGGAGCAAATGCTTCGAGCGCTTCAACAAAAGATATATGCTGGGATTCAAGCATCTTCGGCTATATATTTGTAAACTTTTGTCGTCTGAAGACGGCCCTTCGCATCGTAGTTGTACTGCATTTTCTTGCGGCCGAATTCATTGTATTCGAATTTTTTGAAGCCCACCAGGCGGTTGTGCTCATCGTATACAATCTCCCTCGACACTTTTCCATCGGCCCCGTACTCATAACGTTTGCGCCACTTCTGGCGGTTGTCGCCATATTCAACTTCGTCAACCTTCTTCCCGTCAGCATTGTAAGTCGTCTTATGGTCCAAAACCGCTTTGGTGCTGCCGGCTCTGGTGTTCCACTCCTCTATAACGAGATTCTTCTTGTTGATCTTCTGCTGGGTCTGTGCCCCTGCTGCCGGGATAAGCAGCAGGGCCGCAGCCAGAATTATGGTAAAACGTTTCATATCGATTCTTTTTAGATTCCTTCATTTTGTTCGCAATGGCAATGGGCATCCGGAATGACTGTGATCAGTGCCATCCTCCTGGGCCGCCACCGGGGCCACCGCCGCTATTGCCTCCACTATAGGAACTTAGCGATACCGTGGAGCCTCCGCTGATGCTGCCGCCCACATTGGCATTCCCATCAAAGATGCCGGTTCCTCCCGATACGCTTACACCGGATTTGAGAGTCGGGGTGGATGCCCCGGATACCACGAGAGGTGTTCCGCCGCTGGATGGAGTCTTGAAAGCATAGGTGCTGGATCCAACAGTAAGGGCGTACCAGGAGTTCTTGCTCCAGGAAGAGCAGCTGTAGCAACTTTGGCTCAGGCTTGCGCCGGATTCCAGACCGCCTACTGCGAAAAGGGTCCCTCCCTGCACATAGAGTTTGAATCCTCCTTCGGTATTGGCATCAATTCCGAGTTCGGGAGATGCTTTGCCTGCAGCATATACCACCCCGCCTTTTATATAGCAGTTTCCGTTCGAGTCGATGCCGTCATTGGCGGAAGAAATTCCACAGACATATCCTCCTTCAATCGTCATCGTACTGGCGCAGTTGATGGCATCGTCGGCTGCACTATAAGCATAGAGTTCCCCTCCTTTCACCGTCAGCGTCTTCTTTACCTCCAGTGCCTCGTTCTTCGCGCAACTGATGCTCACTTTCCCTCCTGTAATCAGAAGGTCCCCGGTCATCTTGCTATAGGTGTGCCCGTTGCTGTTCTTGACGGCCCAGCCGATCTTGAAGCCCTTGGCAGAAACATCTCCGGTGGTGTAATTTGCTCCGGTAGTCTTGATGTTGAGCGTGCCGCCGCTGATGGTGCTGGTACCTATGTATACCAGAGGATTGTCATCGCTGCTGCCACCAATCTTGATGCCTTTGCCGCCAACCCCGGAATTGGTTATGTCAACTTTGCCTCCGGTCATCTCGAAGAGCATATCTGCCTTTATGCCCGCACTGCCGCTGTAATTTCCTTCATCATCCTTTGCTGCGCCTCCTGTCACTTTTATGGTAGTAACCCCTCCATCGAAGCGTACCAGGGAATCGGAACTGAATCCCTTTTTGCAATTTGCCGCGACATTGGCGTTTACCGTGCCGTTGGATACAAGGATATAGTCCTTTCCGCGGACGCCGTGACCTGCAGACGAACCGGCATTCACTGTGACTGTAGGGCTGGACATGAAACGGATGTAGTCGTCGGATGTCAGGCCGGCCTTGCCCTGCTTATTGCTTGCATTGATGGTCAAGGATCCGCTTCCGCTGAATACCAGTTGTCCTTCACTGAAGAACACCGCCTTCATATCTTCATCATCTTTTGTAGAGTAATCTGCGGACGGGCCGTCGGCCAGAGTGTTGGTGCCGTTCACCACCACGAATGTACGCTTGCCCTTGTTGGGAGATGCTACAGTGCCCTGCACGTTGATTGCTGCCCCGTCAAGATTGGTGATGCTCACACCGTTCAGGACTATCGCCTGTTTGCGGTCGGAGTATAGTTTGAAACTACCGTCGGAAGCGGAACCGCTGAGTTCATAAATCACCTTCTCGTCGGTGCCGGTATTGTCGGCCGTCACATCTGCACCGTCCACGCTGACAATCCCGTTGCCATCGCCGGTGACAGTTGCCCCGGACGAATTCCAAGTAATATATATAGTACGGTCGAACTCAGTATTGGCGACATTGTCGTCAGAATCTTCCGTGTCTTCGCTGGACAGATATCCTCCTCCGGATTCTCCATCCTGTCTTACTACGAATTTGACGCTGATTTCTCCGGAAGAGAAAACCACGTATCCTGAACGTGCCGTGCCCTCGTTGGCTTCTGCACCGATCGACACGGAATCGCCGCTCGTACCGCTGTTCTTCGACATGCTGATCCAGGTTGCCGATGCAGATGCAGTCCAGTCACTGGAAGACGTTACGGTGACAGACACAGAACCGCCCTCTTTTTCGATACTGGCAGATGAGGCGGACAGGGAAATGCTTTCGTTCCCTGCATACTTGGCGAAAGTGAGGGTAAGGCCGTCGCCAAGCTTCACATACACATTGTCATCATCGTCAGACAGAGATGCGAACACAGGGATGCTGTCCCCTTTCAGGATCTCGTTCAACTTATGCCAGGAACTGCCGTACCAGGCATACCAATACCCATTGCTTCCCTTTATCTTTAGAGTTTCGATGGCAAAGGATGATTCTATTTCGCTGCCGTCGATCAGCCACTTGCTATTTCCCACACTGACAGTAGGGTTCGCATAGTCGAAATTATATGCGCTGCGTGCGGTAACCGTTGCGCTTCCGCCTGATGAGAAAGTAATTACCGAACCGTCAAGGCACGTCACCGTACTGCCGGCCGCGGTCTCGTTCGAGAGCAGCTGAAGAGCGGCAATGTCGGTATTCATTGTCGTGCAGTCCACGGAGATTCCTGTTTCTTCGGTCGTTCCTCCGTCATCCGTAGTGATCTTGTCACCAGAGCATCCCCATGCCAGAACAGACAATGGAAGGAGCCAGAATACTAACTGTTTCATAATACATTATGGTTTACGGTTTCACTTGCAAGAAAGACAAAAAAACAGCCAACGCCCATTTTTTTCAGCGAACGGGCATTTTTTTTCAGTGAGAGCTCCACATAAAGGTGGTTTTTTGTGTATTTTTGCGAAGAACAGCAGATTATGGACAGCATCAAGAAAAAGGAAATACTGATTCACGTTATTCTCACCGTAGTTCTTTTATCTTTGTTCGGTGCATGGTATGGCTACACTCTTAGCAATGCCCCGCAAAAGGTGCACAGAGATGGTTTGCCTTCTTATGTAAAGGACGGGCACAGGCCTCCGGAACCAGGGTTCAGGCCCGGCCCTGGTCCTGAAAAAAAAGGCCCGGTCCCGATGCGACCGGAAACAATGGTCGTCATTCTGGGGCTGTTCCTGACTGCCGGCGCCAATTTGGCCGTACATTCTTATTTCCGTTCTGTCCGCGACAAGCAGAAACTGCAGGAACTTGAAAACGAGAACCTGAGTTCCCAACTGGAAGCCCTGCGCTACCAGATCAATCCCCACTTTTTCATGAATACCCTCAACAATATCCATGTACTAGTTGATCTGGATCCGGACAAAGCGAAGGAAAGCATAGAGGAATTTTCGAAACTTATGAGGATTGTGCTCTATGAAGGGAACTCCCCCAAGATTCCCCTTCAGAAAGAAATCGAGTTTCTAAACCATTTCATCTCCCTTATGCGCATGCGCTATACGGAAGAAGTAAAAATCACAACCAGTTTTCCCGAAAATACGGCAGGCATAGAGGTCCCGCCCTTGATGATTGCATCATTCGTAGAGAATGCCTTCAAGCATGGTATCAGTTATGAGCAGGAATCCTTTATTCAAACAAGTATTTCCATAGACAATGGTAAGATTTTTTTCCAGTGTGCGAACAGCCGGACTCCGGGCTCCGGTGATGTTCAGCACGGTCTGGGGCTGGAGAACACACGTAAACGCCTGAACCTGCTTTACGGAGACAACTATACCCTGCATATCGATGCGGGCGACAGTATATATGAAATCTTTCTGATTCTTCCCGTATGATAAAAGTCCTCGCAATAGACGACGAGCCTCTGGCTCTGCGCCAGTTGGAACTCTACATCGGCAAGGTTCCCTATCTGGACCTGATAGCCTCTTGCCCAAGCGCAGTCGCAGCCCGGGAACATATAGGTAAGGCGGATGCGGTTTTCATCGACATCAACATGCCGGATCTTAACGGGATGGACTTCGTAAAATCGCTGGAAAACCCTCCGCTGGTGGTTTTCACAACGGCATATTCCGAATACGCTGTGGAAGGATTCCGGATAGACGCTGCCGGTTACCTGCTGAAGCCCTTCAGTTTCGAAGAGTTCAGACGCACGGCCGAGAGACTGCAGCAGAGGATCGAAGAGAAGAAAGCGGCACAGGCTGCAGCACTGGCCGCAGATCACATCTTCTTCAAAACAGATTACAAGAATGTACGGGTGGATTTCAATGATATAATCTGGATTGAGAGCATGAGCGAATATATCAAAATTCACCTGACAGGCGATGCAGCGCCACTTGTTATCCTTTATAGCCTCCGGAAAATTGCAGAGCAGCTCCCTTCCGACAGATTTTGTCGGGTGCACCGTTCATATATAGTGTCGCTTTCCCACATCCGTGAGGCAGGAAGCAATTCGCTCACCTTGACGGACGGGAAGACCGTCCCCGTGAGCGACAGTTACAGGCAAAGCCTTAAAGAAGCACTGGCTTAGTCTTTGAGTTGATACTGGAAAATCCTGATGATCTTCAACTGCTGCCCAATATTTTTTTTGGGGGGGCCGTTGAAGCGATTAATAATTTCTTTCTTGCTGATATTAAACCTTTTGCGCGATTTTGCGTCAATAATTAGTTACAGTAATTATGGCCATGTCGCAGCACGAGACCATATCCCGGATTGCCTCCATGTGGAAAGCAGAGAAAAGCCTGTATGTCAAATTATCGACTTTGGCCGCTTACAATTTCATTTTGGAAAGCCACCTGCTGCCTGCGTTCGGCAAAAAGACCTCCATCACTGAAAACGATGTTCAGGAGATGGTTAATGCAAAATTAGCAGACGGTCTTTCAGGGAAGTCGGTGCACGACATCCTGGTGGTTCTTAAAATGATTCTGGTGTTTGCCGACAGGAATGGTTTGATGGATTATCGCCCCATGCAAATCCGACTCCCCACACGACAAAAGAATACCGCTGTGCCGACCTTCTCCCTGGAACAGCAGCGCATTCTTTCCAACCATCTTAAAGAGCATCCGTCAAGCAAAAGCTTAGGCCTGCAGATTTGTCTGTTTTCAGGGCTCAGGATAGGAGAAATCTGCGCTTTACGCTGGGATAATGTAGATACCGATGAATGCATCATCCGCATCCGCCAGACTCTTCAGCGCATATATGTCTATGATGATTCCGGGTCAAAGCATACGGAACTTGTCATGGATGCTCCAAAATCTCCCGATTCGATCAGGGACATCCCAGTGCCTGCCGAACTGATACAACAACTGATACCCTACAAAAACATGGCGGGAGACGAGGCGTTCGTCCTTTCCGGGAAGAAGGTCCCAATAGAGCCGAGGGTGTACAGGACTTTCTACAAAAGGTTGTTGCGGAGAGCTGGTCTGCCCAATATCCGTTTCCATGCACTCCGGCACAGTTTTGCTACCAGATGCATAGACGGCAATTGTGACTACAAGACCGTAAGCGCACTTCTTGGGCATTCGAACATCAGCACGACCTTAAACCTGTACGTACATCCAAGCATAGATCAGAAACGCAAGGTCGTGGAATCTATGAGCGCCGTTCTGAAATAATTTTTACGAGTTTTCCGAAAAAAAGCTTAACTTTGGGAAACTGAAAACATAAACACAAATGAGTATCATCTATCTTATCGGTGTAGTCCTTTCGGTCATCGCCGTCCTTGACATTCTCAAGAAACCCATTTCACTCGTAGGGAAAATCATCACAGCAGTTCTTGTACTTGCAACAAGTTGGATCGGCCTTGCCGTGTACTATCTGTATGCCAAGGATCACCTGACCGATTGGTTCAAATAGAGCGCGACCAGTAACATATTGACTATTAACAGATTAACTAAAAAGAAGTTGGATGATTTCCAACTTCTTTTTACATATAATCCTGATGAACAGATAATTACCAATCACGGCACTCTGCGGAGGCGGAGGGATTCGAACCAAACAAAGAAACAACTCCAGAAATACTTGTTTTAACGATTTATATTGCGTATTTTTGCAAGTGGAGTTTTTTGACTCCGTCCATTTTTGGGATATTTTTGGGATATTTTTAAGGTTCTGGAGGGACCGGAAAATGAAAATCAAGCGCAATGCGGCATTTAAGCTTTTCGCCTACGGGAAGGAAAAGAACAAGTACCAGATACGCCTTAGAGTAACATTCAACAGCCAGCGTTTAGACCTCAGTACAGGCTGCCAGGTCAACACCCTAAATGCATGGGATAAAGACAACGAGCTGGTGCGCAACAGCTATAGAGGGCCGAAAGGCGAAACGGCATCCACCATCAATGACGAACTGCGTAAATGCAAGGACGCCATCGACATGGTTTTCCAGTACTATGAAGTGAACGACAAGATTCCGACCCCGTCGGAAGTGCAGGCCTCTTTCAAGGAACGCATGACGGGCTTTCGTCCCCAACGCCCGGCACCGGAACCAAAGATAATACTAGCAAAGCCAAAGGAACCTAGCATGTTCACGGTCTTCGACGATTTCACCAAGAAATGCGGAGAGAAGAACGCATGGACGGAGGCCACCTTCGAAAAGATGACGGCCATAAAGGCGGATCTTATGAACTTCTGCCCGAAGTTAAAGCTTTCCGAATTGGATGAAGATGCCCTTACGGGTTTTGTCGCCTATCTGCGCGACAGCAAAGAGATTCATCCAGCCCGCAGAAAGAAGGAGAGCGAGGATGAAAGAACCGAAAACAAACCGTTACGGATAGGCATCAACAATTCCACGATCAAGAAGAAACTGGAGTTCCTGACATGGTTCCTCAGATGGGCACAAGACAATGGTTACACAGTCAACAGGGCTTTCAAGTCCTTCAGGCCCACCTTGAAACAAACTCAAAACAAGGTCATCTTTCTCACTAAGGAAGAGATAGCCAAAGTGAAAAAGCTGAATCTCTCCGGAGTACCCCGCCTGGATCCTGTACGGGATGTCTTTCTCTTCTGCTGCTTCTCCGGCCTTCGACACTCCGATGCCAGCAATCTCCGCCGGAGCGACATCAAGGGCGACCACATAGAAATAACTACGATTAAGACTGCGGACAGCGTGTCCATCGAACTGAACGAAATCACCAAGGCCATACTTGAGAAATACAAGGATGCTCCATTCTCCGGGAACAAAGCCCTTCCCTGCTATACCAACCAGGCCATGAATCGCAGCATCAAGGAACTATGCAAGATGGCAGGCATTGATGAAGATATAAGAATAACCACTTACAAGGGGAATGTCCGCACCGATGAGATTCACCCTAAATATGAACTTGTAGGCACCCACACCGGCCGCCGAACCTTCATCGTAAACGCCCTTTCCTTGGGAATTTCCCCGAGCATAGTCATGAAATGGACCGGCCATAGTGATTACAAGGCCATGAAACCTTATATCGACATAGTAGATTCAGCCAAAGCAGAATCCATGACCAAGTTCAACAATTTGTTATAGGGATTAGAGTATCTGGAGGAAGATTTGCCTATTCAGTGCAAAACCATTAACCTTACAAGGTAAGATATTAGGATAGAAAACAACATACTCATTGCCGATGTCCTCACCCAGCTGGACCTGATGGAGAAACGAGGCTCCGGCTTCCAGAAGATCACCACGCACACCGCTGAACTGCGACTTTACACCAAAGACCTTGCACCTACCTTCGAGTCGGATGCCTCCTCCTTCTTCACCACAGTGTACAGCGTCCTCTATGGAAAGACGGATGCGGATTTTCAGCGCATTATTGACCAAGAGTCCACACCAAAGTTGGAAAACACTACCCTTAAGACTACCCCTAAGGACGAAAACTCCACACCAAAGACCAACCCAAAGCTGGAAAACACTACCCTAAAGAGCGAGGATACTACCCAAAACACTACCCAAAAGCCCATCGGTGAGACTGCCCAAAAGATTCTGGACTTGTTGACAGATGATCCATACTTGACCCGTATGGCCTTGGCTCCGATTCTTGATCTGACTCCGGATGGTGTGAAATACCATCTGAATAAACTCCAAAGAGACGGATATCTCGAGCGTAAAGAAGGACGGAAAACCGGCCGTTGGATAATCCTGATTAAGAAATAGACGATTTGGGTTTGATAGTTGTCCTCACCTTCAAATCATAAAGCTCCGCTATCTTGAATATGTAGCTGATAGAGATGTCGTCCACCTTGAACCAACGGTTCACACCGGTGTAGTTCAGTCCTAGTTTCTCGGCAACATCCTTGCGGGAAATCTCATAGTATTTCAAAGCCATTCGCAAAAAGGCAAGGCGATCTGCACTATCCTGCCCTTGAGGCAGTTCAATCTCCACGATACACGACGGAGATGGATCCTCTTTTCCCAAAGAGAATCTCAGCTCAAACCCCAGCCTGTCCACCACCTCCTGGGCGAATGACAAACGCATGTCATCCCTCTTAAAATAGGCAAAGATATTCTGCGGCGACATCCTCATCAGATGCGCGAGCTCCGGTTTGGACATGTCAATTGAAGCCAATAGGCTTTCCAGAAAATGCAGATTCTTATTCTTTACCACCAATTATATTTGGACAAATAGATATTTTTTATTTACTTTGTTACACTATTGTTTGATTATAGGAACATTTTTACTTTACAAAGATAAAAAAATTTATGATTGAATTTTCAACCAATTTTATTTAAAGCCAAATGGAGGATACACCTGACATGTACTTCAGGTACCGTTTTTCGAACTGAAACTATTATTTAAAATTCAACTAATATGGATAAACAACATTTGGAAATTGTCGCACAGGAAATCTCCACCCTGATGCAAAAGCCGGTCTGCATGATGTCCGGAGAAGAGCTCTGCATTCTTACCCAATACGCTCACCAATCCACCCCCAATGCAGAATCATCCCCCTCTTCACAAGGAGTTGTCAACGTCATAGGCATAAAGGCGCTGGCGGTCTACCTCGGATGCTCGGAGAGCACCATCTATTCCATCAAGAAACAAGGCATTCTGGACAAGGCGATCGTCGCCCAGATAGGACGGAAGATCATCTTCAATGCTCCCCTGGCAAGAGAGCTTGCCAATGCTTACCAGCAGGAACAGCGTGATCTTAGAAGAGAATCCGGTGAATAAATCCAATGGAAACATCTTCAAACATTACGTTTCCCCTGTGCGCCTTCCCGTCCAAAATGCGGTCCTTTATCAAAACAGCCAAGGAAACCCTCAATTTTCCTACCCCTTACACCGCCAGTTCGATGCTGCTGGTCTTCTCTTTGGCCATAGGCAACACGCGCGTCCTCAAGGTGAAGGATGGGTGGACTGTCAAGCCAATCCTGTTTCTCGCCCTCGTGGGGGAAGCCGGGGCCAACAAGAGCCACCCCATATCCTTTGTGATGAAACCGGTGCTCCGCCTTAACCATGAGAACCTGGACAAATACCGCAAGGACCTGGCCGATTACAGACGGCAGCTCAGTTCCGGCAACGGTGCGGCAATGGAGAAGCCAAGGGCAAGACAGATAATAGTCTCTGACATTACGGCCGAAAGCCTGATCGACGTGCACCAGAACAATCCCAGGCGACTATGTCTGTACTGCGATGAACTGGCAGGTTGGGTTGGAAGCTTTAACCGTTACCGCAAGGGTGCGGATGAGCAGATGTGGCTCAGCATTTACAGCGGTGAACCCCTGTGCGTAAACCGCAAGAGTTCTGACGATATCCTCTCGATAGCAAGCCCGTTCATCGATGTCATAGGCGCCATTCAACCGGACGTCCTCGCTGAAACCTTCTCGGGAAACAGGCAAAGCAACGGCTTCCTGTACAGGATCCTGCAAGCACGCTCGGATGGAAACACGAAACTGCTTTGGAACGAGAACGGATTCCCTCCTCCCCTTGAGGATTACTGGGAGAAAGTCGTCCGATGGACCATTGCCACCTGCGACAAGGAGTTCGATGTCTTTGAAACGCCATCCGAATATCACTTCAGCGAAGATGCCGCGTTCTGCATAATGTCCTGGCAGAACACCCAGGAAGAGTTCCTGGAGAGCGCGGGGACATCGGCGCAGGTTGAAGTGTTCAGGAAGATTCAAGACTACGCACTGAAGTTCGCGCTGATCCTGCATACGATGGAGGAGGCCGACAAGGGGAAGACCCGGCCCAGAGAGATTGGCATCGAAACAGCAGAAAGGGCCATACTCCTGGCGGAATACTACTATCAGACCGCCTGTCTTTCATTGGAAGACATCGAGGAAAAGAAGCCTCAAAAATACCCCAAAAAACATGGGGATTTCATCCTTGCCCTTCCTTATAAATTTGACACCTCGGAAGCCATCCGTATCGGGGCGCAGTTCGGCCTTTCGACAAGCACCGTCAACCGGATCCTTAAGAGAGGGAAAGGTGTTTTTTTCATCTGGGAAGCCCATGGACGCTATGAGAAAAAACTATGATATTTTCGACATTTTTGACAATACTGACATTTTCCAAAATATCACAAATGCCGAAAATATCAAAAATGTCACTGGTATTTCACGGCAGAACCGGGCTAATGACAAACGGGTTAATTAAAAGGTAGCGAGTTAGTGTTTTCGGGTTCCAAAAACATGGGCGGGCGCCCAGCCAAACCGACGGATGAACGTCGGTCTATTTCAGTTACGGTGAAGTTCAACAAGGAGGAGATGGATACACTGAAGAAGGCAGAGGAGCAGACCGGCATCCACCGCGCGGCGCTCATACGTGAACTGGTCTTCAAAGGCCGGGTACACCCGAGGATCACTCGCGAAGAACTGGAAATGCTGAAGGAATTCCTTCGCAACCTGCGCGCCATCGGGACCAACATAAACGGAATCGCCAGGATGTTGAATGCCGGCATAGGACGGGTAACGACCGGGCAGGTCGAGGAAAGCCTGGAACAGCTCAGAGCGCTTGCAGCCCGCTATCAAAATAAACTCCTTTGATTTATGTATGCTTTCATCCATCACGGCTCCGGTTTTACGGGTGCACTGAACTACATCCTGGACACGGACGGTCATAACAACAAGATGGTCCGGATGCTTGCATCAGAAAGCGTGGACGTCCCCCTGGACAAGGATGGCAATCCCGTGTTCGATGCGGGGAGCATAGCACAGAGTTTCCGACTTCAGGCAGCCCTTCGCCCGGGAATCAGCAACCCGGTCCGTCACTTGATTCTCTCCTGCCCTCCGGAAGACCGTGAGAAACTCACGCCCCACCTTTGGCTGGCCCTCACCCGTGAATATATGGACAGGATGAACATCACGAACACCCAGTTCGTCATAACCACCCATGAAGAGAAAGACAACCCGCACGCCCACATCGTGTACAACCGAATAGACAATGATGGCCAGCCGCTGGATGAGAGATTCTTCTTCAGGCGAAGCAACAAGGCATGCAGGGATATCACCAGAGAGCACGGTCTCACTTGGGGCAAGAACAAGGCGGAGAGCCTGGCGCAGGACATCCACAGGCCGGAAGACAAGGTACTCTACCAGACGGCGCGCATAGTAACGGAAGAGCTCTACCGCGCCACCGACATAGGCGACCTGCGGCTGTCGCTGATGGCACGGGGCATAGTAATGCGCGAGATCAGACACGGAGAAAGAACAGGGGTCGTTTTTATGGTAAAGGGACGAAACGGCAAACAGTACTCCTTCTCCGGACGGCGCCTCGGACGGTATCTCACCTATCCGAATATCCAGAAGATTTTCCAGCAGAAATCAGGGGAAAAACAGCATTTTACGCCGTTACGCACGGCTTCCATGCCCGTGATGGTCCACCACCTCATAGATATGCTTAAACCGATAGAGAAAACGCCATCCCAACCGGCTGTGAGCGGTAAAAGGCACCGTAAGACACCGGAGGAGCTGCAGGAAGAATTCGATGCCGGAAGGGCCGGCAGCATGCAGGCGGACTTAACGGACAGACGATTTGAATCAAGGCTACATTAACACATTATTTATCATGGAGAACTATCTCAACGATACCGATCCCCTGGCCATCATGGCCGCGGAGTTCAAGGAGCTCAAAGAAGAAGTGAAAAAGAGCTGCGTCGTCCCGGCGGTTCAGCAGGAGCAGAAGCAACGGGACACAGACGACATGCGAAATGCTTTGGAGGAAGCGCTGTGGAACATACGGATTCCTGTCCAGCGCGCCGCACTGCCGGATGGTGCATACCAGGCGCTCGACGACTTCAACAGGAACTACCGGTCCATCAACCGGCGCCCCCTGCTGGGAACCAATGCCGCGAAATGGTTTTTCTATGGGGCATTGGCATTAGCCATCGCCAGCGCAGTCTTCGGAGGCTACTGCGGATATCACCTCAGATTCTCCAGGGACGCCTATGCCACACGGGCGTACCATACGGCCGTGGCGCTGGGACAGGAGAACCCGGAAGAGAAATATGCTGAGATACAGAATGAATGGAGCGAAGACAAGCGACTGACCAGAGCAAAGGTCAGGCATTTGGAAGAAGAAGCAGAACAATTATCACAAACACCTGAAAACGTGAACTAATTCTGATAATCTCCGTTCAAATCTGACCGCGAGCCTTCCCGAAAGAGGGGATTTATATGTAACTAAAGATTACACTATGCTTCATGCAAATATCCGTCGTCCTTGATATTCCAGATAGGAATAAGGACAGCGGCGCTCAGCACCGAAACACCGGCCATGATTATGAACAGGTTGTTCCAGAAGTCCTGACCGAAGGTATCGGACAGGAAACCGATTCCAAGGCCGGTGAACAGCACGCTCACATAGCAGAAAAGCCCCACAAGACCAGCTGCGGCAGAGGCCGCCTTCTTGGTGGCGTGTTTGCCGGTCACCACACAGTAGAGAGCCTGCGGGCCATACAGGAAGAACCCGGCCAATGCAAGAAGCGAGAGCATGATCACAGGGCTGGCACCTTCCGGCAGGAAGTGGATTGCGATGAGGCAAAGCGCACACAGGACCATCTCCACCAGGCACATCTGCTGACCCTTACCCTTGAAGAGCTTGTCGGTCAGCCATCCGGCGAGCAGCATCCCTATGCAGCCGCAGACTTCGAAAATACCGATTGTCCAGCCGGCAAGGGTGGGAGAAAGGGGATTGTCTCCCTGCTGAAGGAACTTCGGGCCCCAGTCCAGAACGGCGAAGCGCACCACATACAAGAACATATCGGAAATCGCGCATAGCCATACTATAGGGTTGCGGAAAACCATCTTTTTCACAAACCTGCGGTATTCCGCCGGGCTGTCGTTGTCGTCCAGCTCCGTCCTGGTGTCGGGGAGCTCAGGCAAACCAACCGATTTCGGGGTGTCGCGAAGCGTCAGGAAGATGAAAATCACACCCGCCCCAGAGATTATGGCTGGAATCCAGAAGCACCACTGCCAGTGGGAAGATGCGACGATTGCACCGCACAGCACAGCCACTATGCCCGCACCGATGGAATGGGACATGTTCCACAGCGACATCTTGGTCGCCAGTTCCTTCGGAGGAATCCAGTGGACCAGCAGTCGGTTGCATGGCCCGAACCCGGCCCCCTGGAAGAGGTTGTTCAGTATTATGAATACAGCAGTAATAGTGACCAGAGTTCCTACGAAATCAGGCCCCTCGGCACTGCCGCTTATCCAACGGCTGATGACCGGGCTCCAGCCGAACATTGCATTTAACAGCACACAAGCACTAAGCGCTATTACCAGATGCCAGCGGGCATTCGCGCGGTCTGCTATGAATCCGTTGGCAAACTTACTGAGCCCGTATACCAGGCCACCCAGAGTCAGAATTACACCGAAACTGGTATCTTTTATACCATACTCGGCCCCCAGGACAGGCATAGCAAAAGAGAAGTTCTTCCGCACGAAATAGAACATGGAATATCCTATCATCGAGCAGATGATGACCTTCCACTGCCAGTAGTTGAAACTCCTTTTTGTCTGCATTGCTAACTTTTGCCCTTCCTGATCATAACATCTGTACCGTTAATCCGGTATTCAAGCATTGATGAGAACTTGATAAGATCCAGCACGCGTGTTATGGATTCGGTGCTGAAAGTAGCAGTGAGTCTATAATTGAGAATATCTTCATCAACGATTTTGATATTGACTCCATACCAGCGTTCAAGCTGCTTGACTATCTCCGTCATGGGAGTGTTGTCGAAAATAAGCTCCCCGTTCACCCAACCGGTATTCTTGTGGATATCGGCACGCTTGATCTCAGGCAACTCCTTTCTGGGTGAATCCACGGAAACGTTATCAGCTATCCTGATCTCCTGGGAAGGCTTGATTTCATGCACCGAGCCGGTTTTGTCTTCTTTAACCTGTACCCTGCCTTCCACAAGGGTCACCTTCACATCAGCATCGTCTTCATAAGCGGAAAGGTCGAAGGTGGTTCCGAGGACTTTGACAGTAACACCTTTTGTAGTACGGATCTGCATCGGCCAATCTTCGTGATGGCGCACCTTGAAATACCCTTCTCCGGAAAGGAAAAGGTCCCGGACGTCTGCAGAGAAAGTCTGAGGAACAGTCAGTTTCGACTTCCCGTTCAGATGAACGACCGAACTGTCCGGAAGGACTACCGTACTCTTAGTGCCGGCATTGGCCACATACGTAACCGACCCCGGATTCTGGCTCATCAGGAGTTCCGCACGACGGCTGGCGTCGAAGTACTTCTCAATAGCATTGTTGCGGTCGAAATACAGATAGATCGCTCCGGCGAGGAGAGGAACGGACAGGATGGCCGCGATATGTACAATTGCAGGGAATACACGACGCTTTTCCGGAAGGATGCTGTTGGGCATCCCGGAAAAGACATACTGGGCTTTCAGCGAAGAAAAACGATCCATGTTTTCCGCCGACTCCTTGAGCCAGTCTGCCACACGCCGGCGTTCACTCCTTCCGGCCTTACCCATTACATATCTGAGTAAAAGTCTGTTATCCATTGTCCTTAATCAATTTTAACCCTTTGCCACTGTCGCGTGTTCCGAGCTTGAACCGCAGGGCTTTAAGCGTAATGCTGATATGATATTCCACGACCTTCGTGGTTATGCCAAGCTTTTCTGCAATCTCATTATAAGTGAGGCCGTCCTGACGGCTCATCTTGAACGTGTTCACCACCTTTTCGGGAAGAGAAAGGTAGATGCGGTCGATGAATTCCTGTAACTCGAGCGCGTTTATTTCCTCTTCCACTGAGGATGAACTCAACGCCATAGAGTTTATGAGGTTGTCGGCCTCTTCCAAAGATCCGCTCTTAAGTCTCTTTGCATTATCCCTAAGGTAGTTGAGAGACTTGTTTCTCGCGATGGTATAAATGTAGGAACGCAGATTCCTCCCGGGATCAAGGCTTTCCCTGTTATCCCATATCGCCAGCATGGTTTCCTGAACCAGGTCTTCGGCATCCTGATGATTGCGGGTATAACTGTTCACGAAATGAAGAAGGTTGGTGTATTCTGCACGGTAAACGGAACGGAAAAGGTCTTCACTGCCAGCCTTGATGGCCAGAGTGATTTCTTCCAGTCCTTGCAGATTCCTTTCTTCCTCTTTCATCATTTCTTGAATTTTGCTGTCAACTTCGGATTGGTGACATCCGCGCCTACCTTCAGGATATATTGTCCTCGCGCCGTTTCCCAGCGTCCGGTCTTTTCGTTGAATGATGCCAGATATGATGCCGGGATTTCCATACGGAGCGTCTCCGATTGCCCGGGAGCGAGGGCCCCCGTCTTAGCAAAGGCCTTCAGTTCTTCCGAAGGCTTGTCAAGACCTTCGGACGGAGATGAAACATAAATACCAACCGCCTCTTTGCCTGCCGTCTGACCGCTGTTCGTCACGGTGACGCTCACGGAGACCTTCGACTTCGAGGCCTTTACCTTAAGCGACGAATAATCGAAGGTAGTATAACTGAGCCCGTAGCCGAACGGATAGCATACCCTAATACCCTTAGTATTGAAATATCGGTAGCCAAGATATATGCCCTCGGCATAGTCCGTATAATCATAGTTCCTTCCTTCCGACGGGCCGTCGCAGGGAAAGACCGTGGCGGATGGCAGATCAAAATAATCGACGGGGATGCTGACGGTCATTTTTCCGGAAGGATTCTCCTGACCGGAAAGCAGCGCAAACGCCGCGGCTCCCCCTTCCTGACCGGGAAGCCAGATATTCAATATGGCATCGGGGAGATCCTTCCACGAGGCCATCTCGACGATGCCCGCGATATTCAACACAACCACCACCTTCTTGCCCTCGGCATGGAAAGCTTCACAGACATTCTTTACAAGATTCTTCTCGATATCCGAAAGGCAGAAATCGTCCTTAAGCCGCCGGTCGGTCCCTTCGACTGAGGAACGCCCTAATGTAACGACGGCATAATCATTCTTCTTCGCCACTTTGCCTATAAATGCACTGGCAAGATCAAGTTCTGGTATCACAGGTTTTCCCAAAGCCAGACGATTCTTCCCCTTCCCGTTGTATTCCATATCCGCATCGGCGAAGTCTACATATTTCAGATATAGTTCTTCAAGTTGCCGGTCAATCTGAACGCCACCACTCTTGAAGGCCTCGCTGATTTGTGAAACATAGGCGCAGGGCACATAGGCACAACCGTCACCGGTGGGTATCAGGTCGTAGGACCGGACCCCGAAAAGCGCGGCGGAGCCTCCTTCCGTCAGGGGCAGCATACCTTCGTTGCGAAGAAGCACAGCTCCTTCGCAGGCTGCCTTGCGGGAGATAAGGGCATCCGCCTGCAAATCCAGCCCAACGGTCCCCGAGGGCAATATGCGACATTTGTTCGAGAGAGCCATCACTCTGCCGCACGCGGCATCAAGATTCTCTTCCGGAAGTAAACCGTTACGAACGCCTTTCAGGATCTCCTCTTTCTGCTCGGGAAGGCCAGGCATCAGAAGGTCGTTCCCTGCATGGATCTGTGCAACGGTATTGTGAGGCACAAGGCCCCAGTCTGTCATCAGCACACCCCCGAATCCAAGCTCCCCTCTCAAGATATCCGTAAGCAGCCGCCTGTTTTCCTGAACGGGAATCCCATTCAGGCTGTTATATGAAGACATGGCAGCCCATGGATCCGAGTCGCTTATACATATCTGATAACCGCGCAGGTAAATCTCACGCAGGGCCCGCTCGCTCACCCGGGTATCGACATGAGTGCGGTTGGTTTCCTGATTGTTACAGATGAAGTGCTTGATGCAGGCGGCAACGCCCAACTGCTGCAGTCCGTTCACATAGCCCGCGGCCATTTTCCCGGACATCAACGGGTCTTCCGAATAATACTCGAAACTCCTCCCGCACAGGGGATTACGTATGATGTTCATTCCGGGGGCAAGCATAATGTTCACCCCATAGTGCAATGCCTCCCTTCCGACTGCGTCACCCACCTCTCTGGCAATAGCCTGGTCCCAGGAAGAAGCAATGGATGTACTGGAAGGGAATGCCGTTGAGCATTCTTCCCCCTTCCGGCTCAAGCGTATGCCCGAAGTGCCGTCCGCCATAACCAGAGACGGGATACCATAAGCCGGCAGATGTGCGGTGCGCCCGGGAATGCCATTGTTGGTGGGAGCAGGAAAATCCTTCCTCCTGAGCCCAACGACACATGAAGACTTCTCTTCAAGCGTCATTGTGCCTATGTATGACTGTGCAACTGCCGGCAATAAAACCGTCAACAAGCACACAACAGTCAAAAACACCCGTTTTACCATATATACAATATACACTTTGCGTAACTGAAACCCTGAATTTTGCCCCTTTAAAATCAGGGTAAAAGCAAGATATAAGTGTATTAGAACAGTTACACCGCAATTAATACCAAATTTATATGTTTTCTTTTAGAAAAACAATTTCGGCTCTCCTGTTCCTGATTCTGTTTTCAGTCGTGGCAGTTGCGCAGGAACTGACCGTGGACTATCATTCCGCGAAACTGAGCGCCGTCCTGTCTGATATCCAGGACAAGACAGGGTATCATTTTGTATACAACAATTCACTTGTCGATGTCTCCACGACCGTTACGGCCACGGCAAGCGGAAGCCTGCGTCAGGTGCTGGACTCCGTGCTCGGAAACCTTCCGGTAGAGTATGAAATAATCGACAAGCAGATTATCCTCAGCCCTGTCAAAGAGAAAGCCAAAAGCGGAAAAACCACAGTATCAGGCGTGGTGGTCGATGATTCCGGACTCCCCCTGCCTGGCGTTTTCGTTCAGGAAAAGGGCACTCAGAACGGAACCTCATCCGATCTGGACGGAAGATACTCGCTTACCGTATCCCAGAGCTCGACCCTGGTTTTCTCCTGTCTAGGCTTGAAGGAAAGCGAACAGTCCGTTCCCAGGAGCGGAGGACGCCTGGACGTGCAGATGTCTTCCGATGTCAATTACCTCGATGAGGTAGTTATCGTGGGCTACGGCGTTCAGAAAAGAGCGAACCTTACAGGAGCGGTATCGACCATCATTTTTAGCGATGGGGTGGATTCCCGGCCCATTACGACCGCATCCAACGCTCTCGGAGGCCTCGCTCCGGGCCTTGCAGTCACCCAGACTTCAGGCCAGCCGGGCGAGGACGGAGCCACTTTGCGTGTCCGCGGTAACACCACCCTCAACACAAACAGTCCTCTCGTTCTCGTGGACGGAATCGAGTATTCAATGGACAATATCAATCCTCAGGATATCGAGTCCATCACCGTGCTGAAGGATGCTTCCTCCACCGCCATTTTCGGAAGCCGGGCTGCCAACGGTGTCATTCTTGTCACCACCAAAAGCGGAGCTTCCGGGAAAGCCCATGTAACATATACCTGCAACTTGGATATGCAGATGCCGCATCTCGGCGGGCTTGGCTTCGTGACTGATTATGAGGAATCCATGAATCTTGTCAACGAAGGAGCGCGCAATCTCGGTCTCTCCCACCAGTATTCAGACCAGACCATAGAACTGTGGAGAAACGCCAAGACAGATCCCGACGGACTCAACGCCTATGGCGTAAAGAACAGCATCGCCTATCCCAATACAGACTGGTTCAACGAACTGTTCCGGAACGGAATCATGCAGAAGCACAATATCTCCGTATCCGGAGGTACCGACAACCTTAAGGCTTATATTTCAGTGGGCTATCTGGATAACCAGGGCGTCATGAGCCATCACGGCCTGGACAGCAGCTCTCAGAAGTTCGACGTGCGCACTAACGTGGAATACAAGATCAACAACTGGCTGAATGCCGGCGTCCGTCTTTTCGGCGAGCGCCAGGACTATGGAATGATGAATGTCTCCGACGGACTCGGATACCTGATGAGCGCAATCCCAGGCATGTATCCCGGCGTTCCCGGGAAATGGGGTTTCATAGCCAACGACGAAGAAAGCCAGAATGCCACGAACATCTTCGAGCGCATGGCAAGGACGGCAGGCGAAAAGTTTTATTACAGGGGTTACGCCACCGCTTACCTGAAAGCTCAGCTCATGGATGGACTTAGTTTGGAATTTACCGGCAACCACAATCTGAATCTGGGATACCGCCACGAGTTCCGCGCCCCCACCGGTTATTGGGATTACGTGGCCGACAAACTTCGCACCGAAACGTCGCTGACCAGCGCCTGGAATGAAATAAAGGTTAACAACAGTTACAAAACCAATGCGGAGGCGCTGTTGAGATACAATAAAACATTCGGAAAACACGAAACCGGGCTTCTGGCCGGTTACTCCGTCAACCATTACATCTCCAGGGAACACTCTATCGAGAAAGAGGGTGTCAGCGACTGGGCCATCACTGAAATGTCCTCATACACAACTTTGAAGGATGCAGGCAGCGATACTTCCGACTGGGGATTGATGTCATGGTTCGGCAGAGCGAATTACGCTTATGACGGCAAATATCTCCTGGAGGCGAACCTCCGTTATGACGGATCATCGCGTTTTGCTCCTGAGTCCCGCTGGGGTCTGTTCCCATCCTTCTCCGCAGGTTGGAATATCAGCAAGGAACCCTGGATGAAGGCATATTCCTCATGGCTGGACAACCTCAAACTCAGAGGGTCATGGGGAGTTACCGGTAACAACAATTCCGGCAACTATGCATGGCAGAGCACCTTCACAGCGGTCAATGTCGTTTCCGGCGGAACCGATACCGCCGGCCTTATCGTCACGACCCTGGGCAACAATTCTCTTGTCTGGGAGACCACCAAGACAAACGACATAGGCGTTGATTTCGGTTTCTTCAACAACCGCCTTACCGGAGAGGTGGACGGCTATGTCCGCAACACCACCGGTATCCTTTTCCGTCCAACGATCCACCTGACCATGGGCAACGTTACCGCTCCTTATGAGAATCTCGCATCCGTGCAGAACCGCGGCGTGGAACTGGGCATCAAATGGCGCGACGGCATAGGAAAGGATTTCAGCTATTCCATAGGGCTGAACATGGCCTACAACATCACGATGGTCAAGAAGTACAAGGGCAAGTTGGTTCAGGAATGGAGGCAGGATGATGACGGCAACGATGTCTACTACAATAATATAGGAGATGTTGCACAGAGCGGTTTCGGAGGATACATCCTGGAAGACCATGTACTTGGAGACCAATACCTTTTTAAGCTCTACCGCGGCACCGGAGAGGGTTATTCCGGGTCCGGAGAAGTGGACATCAACGCCGGTCCGAAGGACGGTATGATACGCACGAAGACCGACATGGACTGGGTAATCGCAATGATTTCCGCCGGATACACTTTCAAGGGCGGTCAGCCTGTCACCAAGAACACCTTCTATTACGGAGACTTCATCTATGCCGACCTTAACGGCGACGGCAATTACGGCGACGACAACGACCACTACTTCACCGGCCACAGCAATGTTCCAAAGATAACAGCTGGCCTAAATCTCAGCGCAAGGTGGAAGGGCTTCGACGTCTATGCCCTCTTTACCGGGGCGTTCGGCTTCTATCTCAACTGGAATGCCAGCATCAATACCAGCAAGGTCAATCTTGGACAGGCCATCCCCCGCAGGATAGCCGACGACCATTATTATTATGATCCTGCCGGGGACGAATCAGCCAATAACATCAATGCGACATATCCCCGCCTCGTTTACAACAAATCCATGAATAACGAGAGTTCCGATTTCTATCACTACAGGGGTGACTATGTCAAACTGAAGAGCATCCAGTTCGGATACACCCTTCCCAAGAAAATCGTTGAGAAGGTCAGGACCGAAAGCTGCCGAATCTTTGTCTCGGGCGAAAACCTGCTGACTTTCACCAATTATCCCGGACTCGATCCGGAGATCGGAACAAGCGTTGGATATCCTCTTATGAGGAACGTCTGCGGAGGAATTCAAGTTACTTTCTAAAAAGGAACGGATATGAAAAAGAACATCATAATTGCAGCGATACTAAGCATGTTCCTCGTTTCGTGTGAAGGCATTCTAGATACTTCACCGAGGGATATGATATCTGACGGCAACATGTGGTCCAACACTTCCCTCTCTAAGGCCGGAATGGACGCACTGATGTATCCACTCATGTGGAACGTAGACGGCATCAACGACCTTATTCCATCGGACGGAAGAGGCGGCATCAACCGCGTCGGCATGGAGGGCATGGGTTATACCAGTATCCTGGACGGAGGCATCCCATTCCTGAAAGATGCCACCAAGGAGGCCGACAACCGGGAAAATTCCGCAGAATGGAGATGCATGTACACTGTCATCCATGCCTGCAACAAGGCGATTGCCCATCTTAGTTCGAGCATCCTTGGAGAAGCCCTCTACAACGAATATGTCTGTGAAGCGCGTATGATCCGGGCCTTCTGCTATAGCAGGCTTGTCATGGTATTCGGTGAAGTCCCCATCTATCTTGAAGAAACCGACAATGTCAACTGCACCAAGACTCAGAACACCTGGGACGAGGTATGGAAGATGATTATCGATGAATGCACCGATTGTCTCGGCAACGCTCACTTCCAGACCAACAACCTCGGAGGCCCCAGGATGTGCAAGCCTTCCAAGGGCATGGCTTATGCCCTTAGAGGAAATGCCTACATGTGGCTTGCAGCCAATATGAATCCAAAGATTTACGAAGGACATGCCGGCATCTCCACAAGCGAGATAAAGAACTACTACACCCTTGCAGCGGCCGACTTCGCCAACGTCAAGGCCAGCGGATTCGGCCTATGGGACGGCGTATGGGAAGATTTGTACTCCTATAAGAACGAGCACAACAAGGAGATGATATTCCCGTTGGAGTATTCCTTCTCCCTTGGTTTCTCTTCAATCTTCCAGTGGGTGATCGGTTCCAGATCCAACATAGATGCATGCTGGAACCGCCTTACCGCGTCGGCACAGTTTGTGGACGATTTCGAATGGGCGGACGGAAGCAAATTCGACTGGGCCCAGGTCTTCCCGGATTGGAACAATCTCCAGCCTGGAGAGCGCGAGGTATTCTTCTGCAGGGACAGTCTGGACACTTTCGCGGCAGAGTTTGAAGCCCTTGGCTCAAATGCCAGCGAAAAGGCTATTACCCTTTCCGGGCAGCGCACGAAGGTGATCAGCCGTGTCGGACAGGCCAAATGGGATCAGTATTATCTCGACCACGGCAACGAAGCCCGTCTTCGCACAGCATACGATACCAGGGATCCCCGCCTGAACAAGGCAGTGGTGACGCCCTACAAGAAGTACAAGATGCACAATGAGTTCCTTGTCAATCCTATCGACTTCCAGATGAGGTGGCCCCGCTTCAAGCGCCAGGATGACGTCGATGATTCAGACCTGTGGATGGAGTTTTCATCCAACATGGTGTATGCATGGTACAAATACCTGATTACAGACGGTATCACGGTCAACAGAAGGGTTGACGGCACCGACTGGCCGCTGCTCCGCTACACGCAGATACAGCTCATGTGGGCGGAAGCCCTAGTCGGTTCCGATGATGTTGAAGGAGCCAGGACCCTGCTGAACGAAATCCGCAGCCGTGCCGGAATGCCGGCATTCACTTCCACGGACCCCGCAAAGGTGCTTGAAGAGATTCGCTACGAATCCCGCATAGAGCTGTGCCTGGAAGGCAAGGACTTCTTCAATGAAATCCGCTGGGGTACCTTCAAGGACAAGAAGTTCGACGGCGCGGATACGACCTCTCCTCAATCCTGCTGGAGACAGGGAGGATGGAAATCCGGTTATTACTACCGGGATGGGATGTGGCCTCTCAGCGCCCCGCTCAAGGAAATTGTGAAGAACCCCAACCTGAAGAAACGTCCAAAGGACTGGCTCTACTAGCATGAGAAGCCTGCGGGCCATAGCTTTTTTGACAGCCGCCACAATTCTGGCGGCTGTTTCCTGTAACAAGCACACGCCTGACAGCCCGCAGCCGGAACCGGGACCGGAAAGAGATCCGATTATCAATCTTGAAAATCCCGTAGTACAATCATATCTTGACATGCTGGAACTGTTCCCGTACAGGGACGGAGATTACAGCTATTCCCGCATAGATGAGTATTACCAGATTCCTACCTCCTACCGGAAAGACCGCCCCACCCCTGTTACCGTAACGTGGACATGGGACAGGGATGCCGTTTCGCAAAGGGTGTATGTTTCGGAGAAAGAAGACTTCTCGGAGAGTCTTTCATGGCTGGTCTCGGCCAGGGCGGAATCCTACGATATTTACAATCTAGTTCCCGGGAAGAATTATCACTGGAAAACCACGATAACCCTTTCTGATGGCAGTACCAGGGAGTTGAATTCCGGGAGTTTTTCAACTGAAGGCAGGACGCGATTCATAAAGATAGACAATATCTGCAACGTCCGCGACCTCGGTGGAATCCCACTCGCCGATGACGTACGGCGACTCAAATACGGCCTGCTTTTCAGAGGCGGGGAGATGAACGGTTATCACCAGGATTACGATGAGCGGTTCTGCCGCATCTCATCCACAGGCATCAAGGAGATGAGGCAGATCGGAATCCTGGCAGATCTGGACATGCGCACCGCCACGGAGGCCGTAAACATAAAGGAGTCCCCCCTGGGAGAAGATGTGGACTATATCCGCTTTGAGACCGCCAACCAGTATTATTACGACAAGTTCTGGAATACTGATGACTACATTAGGGCCGTGAAGTGGACCATCGATGAACTGCGAAAAGGGAAACCCGTGTTCTTTCACTGCATCTTCGGTGCTGACAGGACAGGAACCCTGGCATTCATCATGGAAGCCGCTCTCGGCGTAGGTGAAAACGAACTCTCCATAGATTACGAACTCACCTCGTTCTCATACGGGCTCTCCACCCCGCCCCGCCGTCGCGGGCCCAAGAACGAACTCAGCGTTTACCGCTACCGCCAGATGGTTGAAACACTGCTTACCCCAGCCTTTCCGGGATCAACCCTTCAGGAAAAGATCCGGGGATTCCTGGTGCGCGGCGGAATAAGCGAAGCGGACCTTGACTGGTTCACCGATTACATGACAGAACAGATTCCTTCATAATGAGAAAACTGATTATCCTGGCCGCAGTTTTGGTCGCGGCCTGCACGTCTAACTCATTCAAGTTCGGAGAAGATGCCGACATCCTTTCAAGTCCTGACGGACAGTTGAACCTTCTATTTGCGGTATCCGACAAAGGCGAACCCATTTATGCACTCAGGTGGCAGGACAAAGACATAATCCTCCCTTCCGGGATGGGATTCGAACTGACGGACGGGCAGGACCTGAGGTACGGCTTCACGCGCCTTGGAGCGGAGGCATCCGCCATCGATGAGACATGGTCTCCGGTTCTTGGAGAAGAAGACAGCATACGCAACCACTGCAACCAGTTCCTGATCCATCTGGCGAAGCCTGACGGCACTAAGATGGACATACGCTTCCGCCTATATGACGACGGGCTCGGTTTCAGGTATGAGTTCCCTCTGGATAATTCCCTTGCTTATTTCAATATTAAGGAAGAATGGACGCAGTTCGCACTGCCGGCAAACCATACGGCGTGGTGGATAAGCGGCGACTATGATTCACAGGAGTACAACTACACTCGCAGCCGCCTGAGCGAAATCCCTTCCCTGAATGAAAAGAGTCGGCTGCATCACAGCGCCGGTCAGGTATACCTGGGGCCGGGCTGCGTACAGACAGCCCTGCAGATGAAGACAGACGACGGCCTGTATGTCAATCTGCACGAAGCCGAGGTGGTCGATTATCCGACAATGAATCTCGACCTAGATCCAAAAACCTTGACATTCAGAACCTGGCTGACACCTGATGCCCAGAGCGTCAAGGGTCGCCTGCAAGCTCCATGCAAGACCCCCTGGAGGACAGTTCAGGTTTGCCGGAGTGCAACAGACGTGCTTGCCTCCAGACTGATTCTCAACCTTAACGAGCCTTGTGCACTGGAGGATGCGAGTTGGATACACCCGGTCAAATATATGGGCGTATGGTGGGAGATGATTACCGGTAAGAGCCAGTGGTCCTATACCGACGAACTGCCCTCCGTGAAACTTAGCGTGACAGACTACACGAAGGTCACCCCGAACGGCAGGCACGGTGCCAACAACGAAAACGTACGCCGGTACATCGACTTTGCCGCTGAAAACGGATTTGACGCCCTGCTAATCGAAGGTTGGAATGAGGGATGGGAGGACTGGTACAACAAGCAGAAGTACTATGTCTTCGACTTCGTTACGCCATATCCCGACTTTGACCTCCCTGCATTGAACGCCTATGCACATTCGAAAGGAATACGGCTGATGATGCACCACGAGACATCTTCATCCACAGTCAACTACGAAAGGCATCTGGATGCTGCTTATGAACTAATGGAAAGATATGGCTACGATGCTGTCAAGAGCGGTTATGTGGGCAGGATAATACCCTACGGCGAGCACCACTACAGCCAGAGCATAATCAACCATTACCTTTACTGCATAAAAAAGGCGGCGGAGCATCACATAATGGTAAATGCCCACGAGGCCGTCCGTCCCACCGGGCTTTGCCGTACCTGGCCCAATATGATAGGCAATGAGAGTGCGATGGGCAACGAATACAAGGCAAAGATCAATCCGGGGCACACCTGCATCCTCCCCTTCACCCGTTGCCAGGGCGGCCCTATGGATTATACTCCCGGCATCTTCGAGCAGGATATGTCCGTAACGGCGCCCGGCAAGACAGGCAGGATGCGCCATACTATATGCAACCAGCTCGGGCTTTATGTTACTTTCTATTCTCCGCTTCAGATGGCTGCCGACCTGCCGGAAAACTATGCCCGCTTCCCTGATGCCTTCCAGTTCATCAAAGACGTGGCTGCAGATTGGGACAGGACAATCTATATTGAAGCGGAACCGGGCGAATACATAGTAACGGCACGTCATCCAAAGATGTCATCGCTTTCCGGGAGTGCCAAGGCCTTTGTGTGCCCGGACGGTAAACCGCGGGACGTATGGTTCGTCGGAGGAGTTTCCGGTGAGAATGCCTACCAGACTACCATTAGACTTGATTTCCTGAAGCCAGGGGCAAGATACGATGCCACACTTTACGCTGACGCTCCGGATGCCGACTACGAGACTAACCCTCAGGCATATACGATAACCCATCTGCAGGTCACTTCCACCACGGAGATTCCAGTACGTCTTGCCCGTAGCGGAGGTTTTGCCCTTTCACTGAGGGAAAACTATTATCGGGACGTCCTATAAGGAAACACGCAGGTGGCGTTGCGATGGTCTTGCTCTATTTCATCCCATAACTCCGGGCGCTGCTCCCCGTCCTTCAGGGGACGCGGGAAGAAAAAGCCCCACTGCTTGAAGGTAGCCACTGCCCGGGTTTCTTCAAGACGCAGGAGAGTATAGCCTATATCGCCCCAGTGCCCGGTTGAAGGCACGGAAAGATTTCTCAGGATATACAGTCCCTTGTATCTGTTGTGGCTCCAGTCTGCTATCCACATATGCTCGTGGCCATAGATGAAGCCACAACAGGAAGGGCATTCGTATAGTATCTTCTGCAGTTTAACCTCACCCATGGGATGATGCGCCAATACGAATACGGGTTTATCGGTATAGGTTTTAAGTTTATCTGCGAGCCACTGGCGCTGCTGATCATCTATCTCCCCGGGGGTAATCCATGTCTCAGTATCTTCCGGCTCAATAAGCGAATCGAGGAGGATGAAATCTGCGCGTGGTGTCTTTACCGTATATACAAAGCGATGAGGCAATTCAGACGCAGCCGCTTTTTCCGGAAAAACCGCGGCATAGTTGTCCCTACGATCGTGATTGCCCATGGTCATCGTGAGCGTCATTCCGGCTTCTTCCAGACGGTCCAGCAAAGGTTTTGCCGCAGCATACTCTTCCGGCTTTCCGGTCAAAAACGCTATGTCACCCAGACACAACACGTTGCGCGGGCGGGGATTAAGTGCAAGTATCTCCTCGACCGTGCGTTCGAAATGCTGCTGCTGATACTTTCCGGGACGAATGTGCATGTCTGAGATAATACAGACCAGATTGTCATCGAAGCGTACCTCATCAGGATTGGTGCAAGCGGCTGCAACTGCCGGCTCGCCCACTCTGATTATCCTTATCGCATTTAGGACAGATAGGCCCTTGGTAGGGAGAAAATCCACGCTCAAGCCTTTTCCGTCGCTAACACTCACGGTATATTTCTGGATTACTGCCGTATTGAATCCGTATTCCTCAGCGATATTGAAATCCTTTAATACAGTCGTTCCGTTGACGGCAACGGAAAAAATCCGTTCGGTATCGTCAGCCGTAAGGGCGTCGTTGCCCAGGTTATATGGCATAGGCTTTCCCCTGAATGGACCTGTCAGATCGGCAAAATACAGATATACGAAATACTCGCCGTCGGGCACGTCGGCCTTGAAGGCCTGCAATCCGGCCCTCTGGGTCTGGAAGACCGGGTCCAGTTCTGTTCCAAGTATGTCCGGTTCGAACGCGGGACGTGGGCCAGCCGTACGCCGCTGGAGCATACGCTCCCCGCCTACATATCCCCATGAACCGGGTCGGTATTCCTGTTCAGGAATCCATATCTGGGATTCTGCTCTGTCTTCGAAATACCTGCGGGAGCCAAGCATTACGCTCATCTCCCTGAACTGTGACATATCTTCGGGGATCAGGCGGAAATCCACTCGCTGTAGATCCCGTACTCCGTCGGAGCCTTGAGCCTCCAGCACGTTTTCTCCACCTGTAAAAGGAACGTCAAACAACGCGGAGCCATTCTCTACAGCCTTATTGCCGAGTGATCTTCCGTTCAACGACAATTCCACCTTGGCGGCGCTGGCAAAGACTTCCACAGGTTGGATGCAAACGCCACCCAAAGCCTGTCCGCCGCGGATCTTCCAGTCGGAACCGCCTATCCTGATAAACGGCTTGTTCCCCAGAAGGGCCCTGTAGAGCCAGTAGCTGTCTTTGGGAACACGACCGAGAGTTACGAGGCCCTTGCAGTTCGTGTGAGGAACCGCAAAAGCACGTCCTTCCGAATAGAAATCGTTCAGGTTCCAGACTGCACTGCCAGCCAGATACTCCTTCTCCAATATCACGGGGATATAGTGCTTGTGGAAAAGCAGCGCATAGTCACAGGTGTAATCGAAACATTCCGGCTCGAAACTGTGAAGCCTCCAGTCGGCATCGGCTCCGTATTCGCTCACTATCAGCGATTTATCCGGGAACATAGAGTGAATCCTGTCGAGGGTTGGGCCGAAGTCGGAGAATTTCCCGGAATACCATCCGCGATAAAGATTGAAACCCAGGATATCAGGTATATCCCCTAATCCGCTTTCCTTGTATGTTTTGGGTGAACTGTCGCAAGGAATCATCGTAGGGCGGGTTGGATCGGCTTCCCGTATGGCGGCATCTATGCCGGCCGCACAATTGCGGACTTTGCGGAAATAGTCCTCTTTGGATATTTTCCCCTCTTTCCAGAGGGATGGAACCAGCAGGACCTCGTTCATATAAGCCCAGATGACCATTGACGGATGGTTGAAACTCTGATACACCATCTCCCTGGCCATTTCGGCACAGTTGGCATCGAAGTCCGGATCGGTTCCAAGGCGATTGATTACCGGAATCTCAACGCTTGTAAGTATTCCTAGACGGTCACATTCCGCATACACCAGAGGATCCTGCGGATAATGGGCGATGCGGAGGAAGTTGCCTCCCATTTCCTTGAGCAGGCGAACATCCCGCAGATGCATCTCGTCAGGGAGGGCATTCCCCAGGTCCTTGTAATCCTGATGCCTGTTGGTTCCCATGAGTTTGAGGTGCCGCCCATTCAGGAAGAAGCCCTTATCCGGATCGAAGCGAAATGAACGTATGCCGAAAGTGCTTCTCTGAATGTCGATAACCTTGCCCTTTCTGTCCAGAAGCCGGGAAACCACTGAATACACCCTCGGAGAATCGACATCCCACAAGGCAGGATTCGTGATCCTAGTGTCAGCAGAGACAGTTAGGTCTGCCTGCAGCGAGGGCTTGGAAATCCGCTTGCGCACAACTGCCACCTGTTTGCCATCGGGGGCGATCAGGGTATGCTCAAGGGTTAGGACCTTTTCCGGAGAGAAGATGGCCAGTCTGGTGTCGATATGAACGGAAGCAGTTTCTGCAGAGACCTCAGGAGTAGTGATATAGACTCCACTGCTGGCGAAGTGCTCTACGCTGATGTGGTTCTCCGGAACGAAAATGAGCGACACGTCTCGATAGATACCCCCGAAGAAGGTAAAATCGGCTGAAATGGGCGGGATAGCCTCGCTGTGGGAATTGTCCACCCTTATGCGGAAGGAATTGCGGCCGTTGCGGACGAGGTCGGTAAGATCGAAGACAAATGCCGTATAACCGCCTTTATGGTTGCCGGCGTGTTCGCCGTTCACATAAAGATCTAACTCCTGGTTCGCACCCTCGAAACGGACATATACTCTCTTGCCGGAAAGGTCGTCGTTGATAATGATGTCTTTTTCGTACCATGCAGCCCCACGCCAGTAACCAGAAGCCTCATCCCTGCTATCAGCAGCATTCCATGTGTGAGGGATGGATACCGTCTCGAAAGAACTCTCCCCCTCTTTATGGAAAGCCCACTTATCATTAATGCTCCTTTCGTATCTTGGAGCCGCCGATGCGAAAAGGCAGGCAAAAGACGAAAGGAGCGTTAAAAGAAGTAAGGTAAAACGTTTACTCATTCAGCACAGGGCGGATAGGCAGACCGTTCCAGATATAGCTGTTATCGCTCATGTAATGCGAATTGTTCGTATTGAAACGGGTATGCACGGCGCGGTTCCAGTAGTTGTTGGAGCCCGTCACAAGGGTATTCGCATTGAAAGCCTGGCCGTAGTTGGTCGTTGCTGTCCAGAAACGGCCCTGGTCTCCATTGGTCTGAAGGGTTCCTACGCTGTCTCCGTTCGTCCAGGGAGAGTAGTACAGTTCGAGTTTAGCCCCGTTGGCCTCGAATACGGACACCCCGTAAAGATTGGACTTGTATCCGAGGGAATTGGTGTATATACCCTTTTCGTAGGCCGTAATCTTCAGCAGGTCACCGTTCTTGTCCAGATTGCCGCCGAAACGTATCACGGCATCACTGTCCTTCATGAGATTGCCCGCAATCTCGTTGGATGCCATCCTCCATTCGCAGCCCCACTTGACTCGGGCAGCATCGTATTTGGTTCCGCCGATATCGTAATAGGTTCCGGGACCGTGAGTCGGGGTAGAAGGGCCTCCTGCCACACAGTATTCTATGTAAGGCTCAACGAATTCGGCTGCACCTATATACTTGTAACCAAGCTGGGTAGTGTATGTTCCGTTCACATTCCACCTGTACGAGTCACGACTGAACATTTCTTTGGGTTCTATCTCTCCCCAGGAAAACAGGCTTCCTTTGATAGCCTCGTCGGATGTCTGGAAATTGCCACCTACAACGAAAGGCGCCCAGGAACCGAGTTTGAAGGTCTTGCCTTCACACGTGACGGACCCGAGTTTGATTGCCTCGCTGGGAAGCGGCCTGGGAATGAGAGTCAGTTCGCTCATGTCGTAAGTGCCAATGCATCCGCCCTTTCCGGTGAGGTCCGGGCTGGTGACCTTGCCCTGCGAAAACTTCTTGTCGGAAGACATGATCGTAATCACTATACCCGCGAGCCTGTTTGAAGAAGAACTCATGCAGTTGATTGCAGGAACGGCGATGTATGCTATCTGGCCGGCGATTGAAGCAGACGGGAGTGTCATGACGCTCACGGCATCCTTGATGGCGGAAGAAGTGGTGCCCTTGGACTTGCCAAGGTTATCCACGTTCCAACCCCCGGAATTCGTGGTTCCGGTATTGTACTCGATATACTTGATTCCTGCGGGAAGAAGCACCCTCATGACATAAGTCAGACGCGTGCCTTTGGCAAAATCAAATACGGGAGCCTTGCCCGTGGCGTTGGCCACAGAATAATCCAGGTTGCCGAGGTTTTCCAGACTGCCGTCCTGTTCGGAATACTTGCAGACGATTACACCGTCCTCGACGGTAGCATTTCCGCTGACAGCGACCCATTTGGTGTTATCGCTGGCTGCGACTGCACCCTCGGAAACGAACTGTGCGGAAGCCCCACTGCCCGTGGTGCTGAATTTCACCGTTGTGATAGTGCTTCCATTGATTTCCAGTGCGGTGAATGAATCTCCGCTCTCCCAGGAAGAAGTGATGTCGGCTATTTCCTCGACTGCGGAATAACCGTCGTTGTACGCCACCTTAGTTGCAGAAAAAGCTCCGGGGGCAACTGCGGTCGCAACTATTTCGGTTCCGTCACCAGTAAGTTCCGGCGTCCTCTCTGTCTCCTTGGAGCATCCGGCAAGGATAATGGCAGCGACTGCTGCAAAAAAGAATGCTTTTCTCATAGCCGATACCGTTTATTCGTCCCACGAAACAGGTCCCTCGTCGGAGAATCCGCCGGGAGCCGCATTCTCGGAAGAAATTGAAGAATCATTAGGAGTGGGTTTATCGGGGCCATTCTTCTCCTTGCAACCGCAAAGCATCAAAGCAATCACCGATAAAAGAATCAAAGCAGTTTTTCTTTTCATAATGTATCGTATTTTGTTTATTCGTTATTATTTCCAGATAAAGTGGCTGCCAGAGGCATATCCCGTATAATCCGTGGAGAGCACAGTTGCAGTATATTCCTTTTTCCAACCTCCCGGAAGAGCATGACGGGCAACTATCTTCCAGTTCAAAACGGATGCAGGATTGCCTCCGGGTGCATCAATCATCCACCAGGAGCAGGATGTCGCGCTGCCACCGGTTCCGTAAGGAGAACTCAGTTTATAAACGATGTAACCGGCAGAGCACTTGTCCACTATTTCATCCGTGATCCGGGTCATGGGGGAAGACTCCCCGTTGTGAACGAAAGTGAGCGACCATCTCGCCTCGTCCGAGGTAACGGAAGGATCGTCGCCATCCCATACCCGGACAAGGAACTTCCCGGCGTACTTGCTGTCCCAGAAATAAGAGTTGTACTTGTCGTTTCCGTTATAAACCCTCATCTGGAAGCCGGCTTCCTCTTTCCAAACCTTGTTGTACTGCGAAACCAGGGTCGATCCGTCGAAGGTATAGACCCCATAGCCTGCCGGAGTTCCGTTAGGCGAAAGATCCGCCAGCCACCACATTCCGCAAAGCGACTGTATGTTGTGCTCGTAAAGCGGTTTTCCCGATACAGTCTTGGACACGGTATGGTTGAAGTTCTTGAGATTATGGATATGGCCAGTAAAGATATGCGCTTCCTTGAATTGGACCAGCTGTTTCTTTACGGCATCCAGATTGCCCAGGGGGCTGTACATAGGAGCATGGGTGCAAAGGATTACGAGTTTGCCCGCCTTGTTGGAAACGTTGGCAATGTCCTGCTTGAGCCAGTGTATCTGTTCCCCGTTGAACCTTTCCCTGTACTTGATGGCGGTTCCCGAGTAATCCCCAGTGAAGTCGATGTTGTCCAGCACCACGAAATGCGCGTTACCGATGTCGAAGGAGAAGTCGGTCGGGCCGAAATTCTCCACGAAGTTGTCGGTACTCTGGATATCTGTTCCGTCCGGAACAATCACGTGGTCGTGGTTGCCTATCGTATAGAAGAAAGGCATCGTGCCGCCCGACGTGCGGAATCCGGTATAGACGCCCCGCACGGAAGCGGCCATATCGGGACTGTCCCAGAGCTGGTCTCCAAGCCCGACTCCTATTATGGTTCCGGCGTTGCCGGATGCTTCCAGCTCATTTATCGTATTCTGGATATCCGGGACAGGACCGGATATGAAGTCGTTCAGGTTGGATTCGGTTTTGATGTGGGCGTCGGAAACGGTGATGAGCGTAAACCGTGATGAAGCACTGCTTCGGGGCGTGAGAGAGAAGTCCGCGACGGCATCCTGGCCTTTCAAGAAATCGACCCTCTTGTAAAAAGCCGGGCGGCCGTCAGGGCCAAGCGGCATCTCGTACGAAGCGGGGACCGTGACGTTGATCGTACGGGCACGGCTGTCCGCATCCATGCAGTAGCGGCCGTCCGCATCGGTTACGCAGCAATTGTAACCGTCGGACACCGTCACCCCGGCTATGCCATTACCGGTAGAAGAGTCGGTGACGCGACCGCTCGCAGTGACACTGACTGGCTCATCTGTTTCCTCAGCCAGAACGGGGCGTACGGAGAAGGCGTATGAACATTCCTGCGAGAGATAGTCCACCTGCGTGGTCCTCATGTACACCCTGTATGCTTGGGAAACTCCAGCCTGGTTGTTGTGGGTGCCGCTGTAATACAATCCGGCCTTCCCCACCAGCGAAGGAGTGGATACCGATCCGCCCTCGGTGAAAAAATACCTTCCGGCAAACGGGAAGAAAATGGTCTTGCCGTTGCGGGAGAAAGTGCGCCCGCTTACGGATACTCCCTCATATTCCGTGACGTCCCTCGTGGAAAAGTACGTGTCAGTCTGTTCACTCTGCCCGGCGGTATAAGTAAACGTGCCATTATACCCGAGGAAACACATCATCTCTTCGGCATAAGGCATTCTCCAGAGGCTGCCCCATTTCACGCGGGCGACATCGTACTTTGTTCCGGAGATCACATTAACATTAAGGGAAACGTCAGACTCTCCGGGATAGGTTTTCACCTTTCCCAGATTTCCGTCCTTTCCGTTGTATCTGTAGTTGTTCTGGCTGTAGGATTCGCGCTGTTCCGTTTCTCCCCAGGCAAAATAGGATCCGTATGCCTCTTCGGCAGATGAAGGCTTTGCAGACGCTCCGATGTTGAACGGCGCCCAACGGGGCGAGGTCCTGAACCGGTAATTATCCTGAAGGCCCTGCCAGGAAACATTGTTCACGAACTCGAGACGGACTTTGCATACGGACACGAAATCAATTGCATCTCCCTCGAGAGGCCTGTCAATCAGGGCGTCCATTTCAAAGGTACCGGCCTGCCCGCCCTTGGCCGACAGGTCTGCGCTCTTCACTTTACCCTGGGACTTGGTGCCGGAACCGTTCATGGCCGTGACTATGAGTCCGGCATCGGAATAATCGATTGCAGGCACCGCCAGATATACAATATCCCCTTCTTTAGTCTCTCCTGAGAGCGTTAGGGTTTTAACAGCTTTCGGGCGATAGTCGGCCTTGCAAGGGGTCGAGGTGCCGTCGGAAGCAACAAGCCACTCGGCCGGGTCGGCCGTTGTATTGAATTCGAGCTTTCCTACACCAGCAGGAGCTTTCAGCCGGAGGAGATATGTCAGATGCTTGCCATTAGAATACTTGAAGTCCGGATTCTCTCCTGTTGACGATGCAGTCATGTAATCGTACCCTTCCAGGCCCTTCAGCGAACCGTCCTGTCCGGAATACCGGCAGATGATGCCGCCATTGCCAAAACCGGCAGCCTTCCCAAGGACTGCGACCCACTTGGTCGTGCTGTTGGCGGCAACGGCTCCGGAAGATGTGAATGTGGTCGCCACGTCACCGGGAGCGGTAGCCGTAAACGTTACAGGCGTAACCGTGCTGCCGTTGATCTCCAACGCGAGGAAAGTGTCCCCGGTCTCCCACCCGGCCTTTATTCCGTCAAGCTCCGGGAAAGAGTCTTCGTATATCATTTTGGTACGGCATCCAGGCAGGGAGGCAGTGGCTGTAATCACCACTCCATCAGAGGGAATGGACGGCTCGGCGATCTCCGTGCAGGATGAAAGCACCGCAAAAAGAGAAGCGATAAATAATGCGCAATATGAGAACGACTTTTTGTATTGCATACAAAATAATACACCTGCTGGCTGCTATTCCCTGATTTTTTTACATAGTAAAACTATATCGTCCCGGCACACATCTCGCGCACCGGGACGATGAACAATTAGAATGGTTTATGGTAATCTATTCGGATTTTTCCTTCAATACGACAGAAGACGTTGCCAGAACAGCACGCACGGGCAGACCATACTCACGATAGAGACTTCCTGAATAGAAGTCGATATCGTTCAGGTTCTTCTTGGTGTTGGAAATCATCCATGCGCAATCCTTTCCGGATGTGGCATCCTTGAAAGCCGCCTGATCACCCAGCCATGTGCAGGCCGTATAATCGACAGTCCAAAGGTTGACGATTTTAGCACTCGCAGGAGTCGTTCCCTCGCGGCGTCCGCAGACAGGAATGGTGACGGTTGAGCCGTCTTTGGTGACGGTCATGGCTGTCGCAGTGGTCGTAACCGTGCCTTTGGAAAGCCCGTAGGCCTCTTCGACACCTGCCATACGCCAAGCCTTGCCCCACTTGACCCTGGCAACATCGTACCTGGTTCCCCTGATGGTATAGAGCCCCTTGTCGCCGATTACGCTGTTATCCTTCTCTCCGTATATGCGGGAAGAAATGATGGTGTAGGTCTTGACACCGTCTCCCTTCACGTCCTCATAAAGCGTGTAGGTATCCTTGGAATAATCATCCTTCGGCTCAAGCTCGCCCCATGCGTAGTAGTTGCCCACCTCCGTAGGTGAAGTCGCACCAACATTGTAAGGAGCCCAGTAGATATCGCAGTCAGTAGTGATATCCATGTAGTATTTACCACCGGAGGTATCGTAAGAACGCACGTCGGTGGCTGTCATGTGAATGGCCTCCGAAGGTTTCGGACGGGAAAGAAGTGCGACACCGCTCAAGTCGATGACACCGCTCTTGCCGCCCTTCTCCGACACGTCTTCTCCCATGACGGTTCCGTTGGACTTGGTAGCGTCGTCGGACTTGTCATTCAGAATGGTAATGATGACACCCACCTCGATATTCTTGTAAGTGAACTTACCGTTGGAGCCCTTGTGCATGTCCCAGGAGTGGGAGAAATTGATTGCCGGAACGGCGATGTAAACCTCTTCTCCTGCTGCGGAAGCATTGACCAGCGTAATGGTGCCGGTGTTCGAGGATGCATAGGCAGCCATTTCGGTGACAGGCTCTCCTTCCGGATACATCGGGGCCTGATAGAGGCATGTATCTATGCCGGTATTCGTCACCGCGAAGTATGCTGAAGGTGTATATTCGATGGCCTTGATGCCGGCAGGAAGCTTCACCTTGATCACATAGGACAGTGCTTTGCCCTTGCTGAAATCGAAGGCTGGCTCGAGGCCGGATGCTGTGGCGATCACATAGTTGTAATCGTCGATCGATGCAGGCTTGCCATCCTGTCCCTTGTAGGTGCAATGGATCTCGGATCCAACAATGGAAGTGCGCTTGCCAAGGACGGCGGTCCATACGGTTTCTTCCGTGGCGGTTTCGGTTTCGGCTTTGAAAGAGCCAACTGCAGTGCCGGCTCCAGAAACAAGTTTGAACGTAACAAAAGTACTGTCATTTCCTGTTTTCTGGATTGCAGTGAAACTGTCTCCTTCAGCCCAGGCGGCCTTCATTTCCCCACCGGGAGCGGTTACAGTAGCGACCACACCGGGAGTTTCAGGTTCAGGACCAGGACCAGGACCGGGTTTTTCCTTCTCTTTTTTCTCGCATGCGACTACCGCAGCGATAATGAGCATTAAAACGAAAAACTTTTTCATATCACAATGGTTATTAAACGTGTTTCTTGCGTTATATCATATATGATACACTTTTCGCCACCCGAACCCTGAAAGGGTTAAAATAAAAGGGAAAGAAATGGTCAAATGTGTATATGTATAGATTTAAAAGTAAAATAATGATGAGAATAAGACAGATAGTTCTTGCACTAGGATGCCTGGCACTTGCATTTTCATGTACGAAAGAAGAAAAACAACCTGAAACACAGGGGGCTGCTGAAATCATAGCCACGGTCAAACTTCCGGAAACAACCAAACTGGCATATTCCGAAAACGACATCGAAGGAAAGGCCTCCGGTCTGAAGTCCATCTGGGAAGCCGGCGACAGTTTCTATGCACTGACGGATGACGGCCAGATCGTGCGGTTCGACCTGTATGACGGTGCCGGCACGTCCAAGGGCAAGTTCCGCGCCTATGTCGACGGCATAGACGGGGGAACTGAATGGACTGCAGTCCTGGGTGAGAATGCCACTCCGTCATCTTCCAAGCTGGACTGTGGATACGGATCGCAGAACGGTTCGCTTGCCGGACTCGGAGATTTCGACTACACAGTTGCCACAGGAACCGGAACGTCTCCCTCTTTCAACTTTTCCACAGGCACACGTCTTTCATATTTCATGCGCATAAAGCTCCCGGCCAGTGTCAGATACATAGAGTATTGTACCGCATGCTACTGGAAAGTGAGCACATCTTCCAACTCGATCAAACACGACGGTCATTTCGATACGGTATATGAGGCGGATCTCGGCAGCGAATCCTCGGCCGGAGACTACTGCTACCTTGCCATCCCTGCAACGCAGTACGGCAGCTACATCAACGAAAACAACAAAGGTGCAATCTTCACCTTCATGAATGCCGCACGCAACAAATCGAACGGGCGCGTGATCAGCAGCAACCTTTCTGCCAAGGCCGGCACAATCGGCACTTTCGATCTCAGTGGAATGACTCTCATCGACAGACCTCTGCCGGCTGAAGCCATCTCTATGGGTGGCCGCAACCTTACCATAGAGAAGGATCCCGACACCGAGTTCTGCAATAAATACAACAATCTCGAGGACTATAAATACACCACCTCCGTCTCTCCAGCATGGGCTCCTTTCAACCTGGGCGCGAACATCAGCGGCGCAACATCTGTCGATGATCTATACGGAGAGTTTTACATGTGGGGAGAAATCGCTCCGCGTACGACATTCTCTTCCGGAGACTGGACATACGACGGAAACCATACTGTCGGCAGCATGGAGAATTTCCCTTCAACCCAGATTGGCGCATTCACCCTGCATCTGGTATCAAACGGATCTTCCGACGGCACGTTGAAACTCCAACAGATTTCCGGAACAAAATACGATGCAGCCCGCGTCCGCTGGGGAAGTGCCTGGCGTATGCCCACCATTGAAGATCTCGTCTCCCTTACCGGCAGCAGCATTGATATCGACTCTTCCTCCGATGCCGTAGAAGTAACAGCGTCCGGACTCTCCACTCAGATTGTTTCCACAGACTATTATGGCACCGGCATCAGCGTCAGGGGACGCAAATTCTGGAACGGAGGAGATGAGGTATTCTTCCCGTTCGGGGGTTTCTACGGCACAGGACGCAGTTATCAGACTTACCGTGGTTTCTACTGGAGCGATTCCAGAATCAGGGCTACGCCATCCTACGCCAACCTCACCAACTCCGCCCTCCGTTTAGAGATGACCAACGGAGGCATCAACTACGGCAGGAACAGCGACCCTTCCACGGAGATGTACTACGGGCTCAACATCCGTCCGGTGCGAAACTCTCCTGACCTTGACGGTACCGCCACAGCTCCTTCCGTCTGGGAAGATATGGGCGATTATGCCATCATCCCCGGCAACAATCTCTGCGGAACGGTAAAGGACAGCGAGGGCCATGGCATCTCAGGAGTCACCGTAACTGACGGCTACACCTGTGTTTCCACCAATGCCAGCGGACAGTACCAGATGGTGGCCAATGCAAATGCCAGGACCGTCAGCATAACGGTGCCGGCCGCTTATGAGATCCCGCTGGACGCCAATAACCAGCCTGCTTTCTGGCAACCGGTATCAATCCCTGTTTCAGGGGTGGTGGAGAAGAACTTCACGCTTACTGCCCGCGCCGGAGGCGTTCCTTCCCGCTTTACCATTCTGGCCGTCACCGATGAACATGTTCAGAGCGCAGCCATGCGCACGAAATTCCAATCAGCCGTATCCGACATACAGTCCACTGCAAGGACTCTTGTATCTTCCGGCATCCCTGTCGGAACACCGGCCAATGCCGATGCCGGAGAGGTAATCTGCATTTCCCTTGGAGACCAGATGTGGGACAATATGGCTATGGCAAGCAGTATCCGCAACGACTTCTGCAGCATCACCGACGCTTCCGGCAATACCATCCCCGTCTTCTATACGATCGGGAATCACGATTACGATTCCGGCGAGTCTACCGACTACGATGCGGAGCAGGCCTTCGTGGATACATTCGGTCCCACGAACTACTCCTTCGATATGGGTAACGCCCACATCATCGTGATGGACAACATCATCCGCCGCGACGGCAACGGAAGCGGGAAAAATGGATATATCCCTGTCAATTACGGAGCAGGATTCACGAGCGAGCAGGTGTCATGGCTGAGGGCTGACGTAGCCAAGGTTTCGAGTCCCGCCAGCAAGATTGTCGTTTTTTGTTGCCATGCACCGCTCAGCGATTCCTCTGGGGGAGACAGTGGCACGCAGAATGATGTCATGGGCATACTCAAAAACAATTTCTACAATGCACATGTCCTTTCCGGACACACCCATTGCATAAAGAACAATCTCTACAAAGGATGGGCGGCAAGAAGCGGACGCAGCATTTATGAGCATACGATCCAGACCCTTTCCGGCTACTTTTGGGATGGGGACATAAGTTACGGTATCGGCAGCATCGCAGGTTACGGCGTGCTCACCTTCGGCTCTTCCGACATATACGCCGAGTACAACAAGATGACCAAAGAAGCACCTTCTTTCCAGTTCTGGGTTTATAACGGCGGAGAGACCTACACCCGCAGCGGCAAGTCCTACTCTTGGGAAAGTCCCATGAGCGGAAAATTCATTGTACGTCTTCCTGACGCAGGTTCCTCAAATGACGCCTCAGACTACTGGACGGTATCTCTTGGCTACGGCGGTTCTACCACGGAGATGACAAGGGTTTCCACTGCCACCAATGACCGTGCTGTACACTGCTACATAGCCAAGACCTTCGATAGCATTTATGGAGGAGCAGGCGAAGACACAGACCAGTTCTGGTATTCTTCAAGGAGCTTTGCAAGCAGCGGCTTCACCATCACCGCCACCCATACCATGCCGAGCGGATGGAGCGCTACCTACACTACCAAGACGACGTCTTCGTACATTAAGAACAACACGTTCTACGGGTTCGGATACGGGGTCAACTTCGAATAGTCCATGTTCAGGCTGCTGCTGTTCCTTCTTACGGTTCCGATTACCGGAACAGTGACGGATTTCCTCACCGGCAGTGGAATCGAGGGGATAGTCGTCACCGACGGCTACTCCCATGCACTTACGGATGCCTCCGGGATGTTTGCCATTGATGCAGATTCCCTTGCCAGGACGGTCAGCATCACCGTGCCGGCAGAATACGAAATCCCACTGGGCAAGGACGGACGACCTGCATTCTTCAAATACATTGGAGACGAGGACTTGAACTTCAGACTCAAAGCCCGGCGCAAAGTATCTGACAAATTCACCTTAATAGCCGTTTCGGATGCCCACGTACGGGATTCCATGAACGTTGACCGTTTCTTTTCGGAAAGCATACCGGACATCCAGCGGACTATCAAACGGCATCGCAGGGATGGGCAGGTCATAGGCATAAGCCTGGGCGACCAGCTCTGGGATGTGATGGACAGGGCCCCCGTAATCAAAAAGGGATTCACTTCCTTCAAACTCCGTCGCAGTACCGTTCCTTTCTTCTACTGCATAGGAAATCATGATCACGACAATAAGGGCGGGAAAAGCGAATATGCGGTCACGGAGCATTTCGTCCGCAACTTCGGCCCTACCGATTATTCTTTCGACATAGGCAACGCCCATTTTGTCGTTATGGATGATATCCAGTACACCGGGACCCAGCGGGACGGAATCAAGATTTCATATACTACAGGGCTCAACGATACCCAGATGAAATGGCTGCGGGAAGACCTGGCGTTGGTACGGGACAAGAAGGACAAGGTGGTCGTGTTCTGCGTTCATTCCGCTCTCTACGGACGTTTTGCCCATAAACCCGAGGTGAAAGCCCTGCTGGAAGAATTTGCGGAGGCTCATGTTCTATCCGGTCATGAGCATAACATAAACAATGTCTTCCATGACGAGGGCCGTATCTGGGAACATAACATCCAGGCTCTCTGCGGAGCCTGGTGGTTCAGCAACCTCTCCCCCAGCGGATGTCCGCTCGGCTATGGGGTGCTCGGTTTCGACGGCCACTCCCTTGCCTGGGAATACAACAAGGCCACTACAGAAGATGCCGGCTTCCAGATGAGGGTGTACAGTGGCAACGACAGTTATGGCCCTGACACGCCATTTTCCGGCATAAAGTCCGAGGAAGCCAAGCGCGACAATGTCTACGCCTGGCCGGAAGCGCTCAAAGGCCATTTCGTGGTGCGTATCTGGAACGGCACAAGCGACTGGGAAGTAAAGTTCGTGCAGAACGGTGTCGAGACCCCGATGAAGCAGACGGAAGTCAAGTTTTTCGATGCCTGTTCGGCCGCATATATGGTAGATGTGTTCGGCGCCCCCTACGGTGGAAGCCGCATCTACAAGGCCGACGTAGACGCATTCTGGACAGTCCCTGCACCCTCGGGAGATCCAGCCTCAGAAAAAGACTGGGAAATAGTCGCCACTCACCGTATGCCCTCCGGCAAAACCGTCACCTACCGCTCGCACACGCTTATGCAAGACTACCGCGGCTTTGCCACCGGCACTCACTATATGAGGTAAATAATTTGCAGATTCGTTTTTTATTGCGATATTTGCGTTGCGAGATTTTCGCAATGATAAAACCGCAATGAAATGAAATCACAGATTTACAACCCGTTCTTGATAACCGGCTATGAATCCCCGGAGTTTTTTTGTGATCGCAAAAAAGAGACAGAAGAGCTTCTGGACACACTGCGTAATGGCCGTAACATAACGCTGACTTCTCCACGAAGGCTTGGCAAAACCGGCCTGATAAAACATATTTATTATTTGTTGAAACAGCAGGACCCGAGTGTTGTCACTGTATATATCGATCTATATCCAACGACTTCCCTCTATGATTTTACCCAGACCTTCGCTTCAGCAGTTCTGGGGCAACTCGATTCCAACCCGCTGAAACTCCTCAAAAGAATAGCCACCATATTCAAGGGCTTGCGCCCAAATGTGAGCGTGGACCCGGTATCCGGTCAACCGAAAATCGGGCTGGACATAGTACAGGGCAACGAGCCCAGTACGCTGGAACAAATATTTGACTATCTGAAACAGTCCCCAAAAACCTGCTACATTGCATTCGACGAGTTTCAGCAGATAACGAAGTATCCTGAGAAGAGCGTGGAGGCCCTTTTGCGTTCATACGTACAGGATCTGCACAACATACATTTTATCTTTTCCGGAAGCCAGGCCCATATGCTGGGGGAGATGTTCCTTTCACCTAAACGTCCGTTCTATCAGAGTACGTCCGAGAAAACAATTGGAGTTATAGATCAAAAAACTTACTTTGCATTCGCCGAGGGATTCTTTCTAAAGCAGGGACGCAGTCTGCCAAAAGAGGTATTTGACTGGATATACGAACAGTACGAAGGATATACCTGGTATATACAGATGGTTTTGAACCGGATGTATGCAAAAAATGACCGCTCTGTCGACGTTGATTTGGCGCAGGAGTGCATTCGGGATATTCTTAATGAGAATGCATTCTACTACCAGCACCTTCTGCAGGTATATCCTAAAGGTCAGGTAAAACTTGTCAAAGCAATTGCGAAAGAACATAAGGTCCGCGAGGTCCTTTCCGGAGCCTTTATCTCCAAATACGGGCTCACCGCAACCAGCAGCGCCAAAAGCGCTTTGACCCGTATGCTGGAAGAGGAGGTAATATACAAATCCGAAGAAGGGTACATAGTATATGACCGCTTCTTCGGACAATGGCTTGATGAGAACTTTTGAGGAATTTACTACGGAAAGGTAACCGTTGATGTGGTAAGGACTGCACGTACAGGGAGTCCGTAATACTTGTACATTCCGCTACTGTAAAAGTCCAATCCTGAAAGATCCTTTTTCTTATTAGCGACTATTTGAACCACGTCTTTACCGGCGGTCGCCTGTGATATAGCTGGCGAATCGGCAGTCCAGAATGCGGCGGTATAGGCAACTGTCCAAGCGCTCATCTTAACACCGGGAGAAGACGTACCTTCTTTACGGCCACTTACGGGGATGACAATCGATATGGCATCCTTGGTAATTGTCATAGCTGTGGCATTCGTTGAGACAGTCCCCTTTGACAGTGCATATGCTTCTTCCACGCCAGGCATACGCCAGGCTTTGCCCCATTTTACACGAGCGACATCGTATCTGGAACACCTTGTCGAGAATAAGCCCTTGCCTCCGACTATGCTATTATCAAGATCCCCATAAAAACGATCAACCAGTCTGCTGTATGTCTTTCCGTTCCCTGCATCCGCATAGTAAGTATACGTGGCTTCGGAGTAGTCCGATTTGGGATTCAACTCACCCCAAGCGTAGTAATTACCCACTTCGGTAGCAGAACTTGCGCCAACATTGAAAGGAGCCCAATAAGTTTCGGTATTAACGGTAAAATTCATATAATCTTTTCCGCCAGAATCATCAGCAACAGTTACGCCTGTGGCAGAGAAAAGAATCGCATCCGAAGGCCTGGGACGGCTTATAAGCGTAGCGCCGCTCAAATCGAATGTGCCAATCTGACCACCCTTGGAGGATAAATCGCTTCCCATTACCTCTCCGGTAGAGAGTGTTGCATCATCCGAAACATTATTAAGGAGAGTGATAATAACACCCCTCTTCAACTGCTCAAACTGTGCTCCGGCACTGCTAGGATAAATATGATAACTCTGAGAAAAATCAACTGCAGGAACTGCAAGGTAAACGATGTCTCCGGCAGAAGATGGGGAATCCAGAGTTATGGTGCTTGTATTCTCAGGTGTCCAAGCTGCAAAATCGGACTGATCCGTACCACCTGGAAACCTCTTGGCATAATAATGGCTTTCCTCAACAGAACTGCTGGAAACTCTGAACCATACACTAGGAGTATATTCGATGCACTTGATTCCAGCGGGGAGTTTGATCCTCATAATGTAGGACTTTGCAGTTCCGGGATTGAAACTGAAGGTAGGAGCTGTGCCAGTGCCGCTGGAAACCACGTAATTATAGTCGTCAAGCGAAGCAAGCTTGCCGTTCTGACCCTTGTAAGAGCAATGGATTTCTTCTTCCCCGGAGATAGTGGAATGGCTGCCGAGGACGGCTGTCCACTGGGTTTCGTCGGTTACGCCTTCCGTTTCGGTTTGGAACTTTCCCGAAGTGGTGCCGTCGCCATCGTAGAGAGTGAACGTTACGACCTTAACATCACCACCGGTCTTCTGGATCGCCTTGAAGGTATCCCCGGTCTCCCAGGTGGAGCTGAGGCCGCTGCCTCCACCGACGGTGTTCTCCGAATATGCGAGTTTGGTGAAAGGAATGGAAGCGTAGGCAGTAATAATCTGTTTTCCCTCGGAATTGACAGGGATCACTTCTTCATCAATTTTGTTGCACGCGAAAAGAGCTGCAATCGCTGCTGAATAAAGTATAATCTTTTTCATGTTCCAAGAGAATTAATAATCAATAAAAGAAGTACCGGAAATATCCTCCGTAATGTTGGGGGAATCGATTGCATCAAGCAATGTCAAAGTAGAAACCGTGGCGACCGACTGCTCCAACTGCAGAAGCACGATATCGGCACGAGGTGTCAGATAGTTTGATTTTTTCATTAGTAACTGTGTATTTTTGGTTATTATCTTCAGCCTATAACTTATTTAGTACACCATATCCTCCTCCTTCCCTGAAAAATCAGGAAAAGTGGCGGAGAATGTGTATTTTATATATGAAACTAATCCCCTTTTTACTGTCACTGTCTCTGGTTTCCTGCGCAGGGGTACCGGAGGCCAATATCGCGTTGAACCACACGGCAACCGCATCTTCAAACTACGACCATAACCTGACGGCACAACTGGTAACTGACGGCATCCTGCTGCAGGGAAGCCCTGCCTGGCTGGAGGTCGTCACCTCGGAAGGTGTTGTGGACAGGGTTGAGCGCGAAAATACCCTTGACGGTGACACCCATTCGCGAAACATCCTGAACGGCAGGGAAGGATGGATTGAATACAGGACGCATGGATACAGCATTGACGCAGAGTCGGTCCGGGTGCTTTATCAAGAGGCGCTTGGAGGGGGCAAGGGAGGTTCCGAGCATTGCGTCGAAATTCCTCTCCAGGCAACGGAAAGCGGAATGAGGGTCAATCTCAGCTTCCCTCACGAAGGCCGCTGGAGAATCAAGGAAGTGTCGTTGGATGCCCTCCCATCCAAACATTTCACCAGCGCATGGCTGAGTTCCGGAACCGGGAACGAATGGGTAATGGTAGATCTTGGCAGCGTACAGAGAATCAGTTCAGTCAATCCTGTCTGGATCAATGAGCCGGTCAACACTGCAACGGAGATATCCCGGGACGGAAAGAAATGGATGGCCGCAGGCCATGGAAGGGGTAGGTTCGTGCGCATAAGCATGTCCGGCGGCACGGCCGACAATTTGCCTTATTGCCTTAGTGAGTTGGAAGTCTATGGGCCTGCAAAGGACCAACCAACGACAAAAGGATGGAAAGTGCGTCGTGAGGGCACGGACATCTGGCTTCCAGCCACCGTTCCCGGCACCATCCTCACAAGCTATATCAAGGCAGGAGCTGTGCCGGATCCGGATTTCGGAGACAACTGGGAGCAGATATCCGAATCTTTCTTTAATTCGGATTTTACTTACCGCAAGGAATTCGATTCGGCCGGAACCAGAGAAGGCAAGCGGAGCATCCTGGATTTGGGCGGAATCAACTGGAAGGCGGACGTGCGTCTGAATGGAATGGACCTCGGACGCATTGAGGGGGCTTTCATGCGCGGACGCTTCGACATTACGGATATCTTGATAAAAGGACGCAACATCCTGGAAATAAAGATTATACATAACGCCCACCCCGGGGCGGTGAAGGAAAAGACCGCCAGGTGGACCGGCTACAACGGAGGCATTCTCGGAGCGGACAACCCCACCTTCCATGCCAGCATAGGCTGGGACTGGATGACCACCGTCCGCGGCCGCAACTGCGGTATATGGGATGACGTGCGAATCATTGAAAAGGGGCCTGCAGGCCTTTCGGATCCCCTGGTCGTTTCTAGCATCGCTGCCGAGGGCCTCGCCAGTATGACCGCTTCAGTGATCCTCAACAGCGATGCCGACAAAGCGGAAGTGGAAGGATGGATAGGAGACATACGGTTCTCGAAAGAAGTTTCAGGGGCAGGAGTGGTCTCCTTCTCCCCCGTCGACTTCCCCCAGCTTAAAGACAGGAAGATGAATCTCTGGTGGCCGAACGGCTATGGAGAGCCCTTCCTATATGACGCCGGCTTCATTGTCCGGGTGGACGGTCAGATATCTGACTCCCTCCATTTCAAGGCAGGAATCCGCGAAGTCCGGCGCGAAGACCGCGACGGTGCGCTTAACCTGTACGTCAATGGAATGCGGGTGAACCCTATGGGCGGAAACTGGGGCTTCCCCCAGCAGAACCTGGACTACAGCCCGGAACAGTACGACATCGCTGTCGGCTATCACCGGCTGGAGAATTTCAATATGATCCGCAACTGGGTCGGGCAGACTCCGCACAAGTCTTTCTACGATGCCTGCGACCGCCACGGCATAATGGTCTGGCAGGATTTCTGGCTGGCCAATCCGTCCGACGGACCGGATCCTGACGACGAAGCGATGTTCCTTGCAAATGCCCGCGACTGGGTGTCGAGGATACGCCGCCATCCCTCCATAGTTCTATATTGCGGAAGGAACGAAGGCTATCCGCCCGAGTCCCTCGATACTCCCCTGCGGGACGAGGTCGTTGCCGGGCTGCATCCGGACATCCCCTACATATCCAGTTCCGCGGACGGTCCGGTAAGCGGCAGGGGACCTTACCGTGCAGAGAGCCCCGAGTACTATTTCACTCATCAGAGCGGGAAGTTCCATTCGGAGCGGGGTATGCCCAACGTACCGGTTGTCGAGAGTCTCCGGAAGATGATGCCGGAAGATGCCCTCTGGCCTCAAGGAGAGATGTGGGGCAAGCACGATTTCACCGCTGACGGTGCCCAGAAGGCAGTCACATATAACTCCATTTTGGAAGAAGCTTTCGGGCCGTGCAAATCCGCCGAAGAGTTCTGCGCCCTGGCCCAATGGCTGAATTACGAGGGTTACCGGGCGATGTTCGAATCCGCCAACTCGGCGGGCCGTATGGGGATGCTTCTCTGGATGTCCCATTCCTGCTGGCCTTCTATGGTATGGTGCACATACGACTATCATTTCCAGCCCGGCGGGGCCTATTTCGGCTGCAAGAAGGCCTGCGAACCGGTGCATATCCAGTACAACGGCGCTGCCAAGATGGTAGAGGCGGTGGCCAACGGACGGGGAGCGGATGATCTCAAGGCAGAGATGAGGGTTTACGGGTATCGCGGGGGCCTTCTTTCAAAGAAGTCTGAAGCAATTGATCTTCCCGCTGATTCCAAAGTCCAGTGTTTTGTGGCAGAACCTCCGGCAGGAGAGCCTGTTTATTACCTGGCGCTGGCTTTGTCCGCCTCCGATGGCAAGCCAGTTTCCGAGAACTTCTATATTCTGGGAGCGGAACCCGGCAATCTCAGAGCCATCCGGGATTTACCAAAAGCGAAATTGTCGAGGCTGTTTAAGTGGACAGGAAAGAATGCCGCCGATTATACCGTGCAGAACAATTCCGAAACCCCCGCTCTACTCCTGCGGGTGATAATCAAAGACAAGAACGGGGATGAGATTCTGCCCGTGGACTATTCAGACAATTATTTCTCCTTAATGCCCGGGGAATCGAAAACGGTGTCAATAAAATGGAAAAAGAGCAAGGCCCACAAGATAGATATCAAACAGTTGTATGAATAATAAACTTATCGTTTTGTTGCTGGTCGCCCTGGCAACATCCTGCACGGATAACTATAAATACGCCGATCCGTTCATCGGCACCGACTATACCGGCCACACTTTTCCGGCAGCATCCTGCCCTCTCGGGATGGTTCAACCTGGCCCTCAGACCGGGAACTACCTGTGGAAGTACTGCAGTGGCTATAATTACTCGGATTCCCTGATTCTGGGGTTTGCCCAGAACCGCCTGAACGGCACCGGCGTGCCATCGCTATGCAATATTCTGATGATGCCGTTCTCAGATACGCACGGCGAAGGTTATTCAAGCGTAAAGAAGGATGAATCCGCAGCTCCCGGCTTTTATGGAGTATCGTTGCCGGACAATGGCACCCGCGTCGGCATTACCTGTTCTCCACGTGTTGCCTGCTATGATTTTGACTTTGGAGGCTCCGCCAGAAACCTGTTCATCAATTTCCAAAGCATCCAAATGCGAGACCGCACCAGCACCCCGAGTATGAAGGGTGCCATCAGGAGTTGGGAGGGTTGCAGCGCAGATGCCAATACCCTGCGCGGCCATATAGCGGCCAGCAGCTGGGTAGATTACGACCTTTGGTACGAAATAGTCTTCGACCAGCCGGTGAAACAGGTGGACACCGTCTGCATAGACCCCACCTATGTGGGCCCGGCAGTGGTCCTTGATTTCGGCGCCGGAAAAGAAAGACTCAAAGCGAAAGTATCCATCTCCTACACTTCTTCGGAAGGAGCACATATAAATCTCGCGGAGGTTCGTGGATGGAATTTTAACAAGGTGCGGAAATCGGCCGAAAAGGGCTGGAGAAAAGTTTTCGGACTTATTGACATCGACGCGTCCGACAGCATCAAGACAGCCTTCTATACTTCCCTGTACCATTTGTATCTTCAGCCTAACATCATTTCCGACCTGGGCGCCCCCGTTCGCTATTCTACGTTCTCCCAGTGGGACACCTTCCGAGCGGCCGATCCCCTGCGGACCCTGCTTACCCCCGACCTGGAGGCGGACATAGTAAACAGTATGATAGACGAGGCCGGTCAGCGGGGGCATCTCCCAGTATGGGACCTCTGCGGGAAAGACAATTATTGTATGATTGCCAACCACTCCGTGCCAACCGTGGTAGATGCCTGCCTGAAGGGGCTTAAGGGTGTCGATGCAGAAAAGGCCTGGGAGGCCGTGAAAGCATCCCTCACCACCCCGCATCAGAAATCCGACTGGGCGATATACGATAAATACGGCTATTATCCCTTCGACCTTGTGAAAGTCGAGTCCGCTTCTCGCACATTGGAGAGTTGTTATGATGACTGGTGCGCCGCACGTCTTGCAGAGTTTCTGGGAAAGGATGAAGACCGGGAGTTTTTTGATGCCCGGGCGCGCAACTACCGCAACCTTTTCGACCCGCAGACAGGATTCTTCCGAGGAAAGGACTCCTCCGGTAATTGGAGGGAGCCGTTCGAGCCATACCGCTACTCCCACGCTTCTCATCAGGGAGGGGATTTCACGGAAGGGAATGCCTGGCATTATCTTTGGCACGTGCTTCAGGACCCTGAGGACCTGATGGCCCTTCTGGGAGGAAAGGAGGCCTTCGCCGCTAAACTGGATACCCTGTTCGGAGTCAGCGTCCCTCCGGAGATGACGGGAGAGGCGTCTGACGTGACCGGCCTGATAGGGCAGTATGCCCACGGGAACGAACCCTGCCATCACGTGGTTTATCTATACACTCTCGCGGGGCAGCAGGAGAAAGCTGCGGAGTTGATACGCAAGGTTTTCGCCGAATGCTACCTGAACACCCCCGGGGGCCTGTGCGGCAACGACGACTGCGGGCAGATGAGTGCCTGGTATATATGGTCCGCGCTGGGCTTCTATCCGCTTAACCCAGTCAGCGGAGAATACGTTGCAGGAGAAAAGCAGGTCAAAAACTATAAGTTCCGGAAGGGAGTTCGACTGTAGACCCGTCCGGCTTGGTCAGAGTAGCAGAGCATCCGCACGGGATTACGGCAGTGTACCTGATCTTCCGGCCCTTCCGCTCCCACTTGCTGATTATCTCCCCATAAGGGGAATTATGGCTGCACTCAAATCTGTCCAGGCCTCTGGGGAATACGGGACGGAGTATGATGTGCTTGAATCCAGGCTGTTCAGGATCCGGGTTTATTCCTCCCAGGCTACGATGGAACCACGCGGCCACGTCTCCGAACATTATGTGATTGTCGGAATTGTCGCGGGAAGCGTCCAGGCGCCAGTTCTCGATCAGTGTTGTGCGGCCATTTGCAATCCACCATCCCCAGGACGGATAATCGACTGCAGTTGCTATCCTGTATGCAATATCCCCTCTTCCGTTTTCGCTCAAGGCGTTGAGCACGGCCTTGGCTCCGTGAACACCGGCATTTACGTGGTAATCGTCGGCCTCAACCTTCTTTACCAGGGCCTCGACCACCTTTGCTTTCGCTTCATCCGGCACCAGCCCGAATACCAGCGGCAGGCTCTGGTCTGTCTGCATTCCCTCGGCATATATCCCGGAAGCAGGGTCGAGGTATTTCGCGTTGATGGCATTCCTGACTTCTTCGGCAACGGCTGAGTACTTTATTTCGTCTTCTTGAAAACCGAACATCCGGGCGGCCCGGGAAAGGATACACAGGTCTTTGTACAGAAAACAGGAACATACCAACGTTTTATTGCTCCGAGTGGTCACCGGAACCCAGTCGCCTCTTCCCCAGGAGCAAAGTCCGTCCTTGGTAAGAGTCAGTGCGTAATCGACATACCGGCGTATGTTGGAATAATTGTCCCGAAGGGGTTTCTCGTCACCATAGAACAAGTATAATTCCCAGGGAATCAGAGCGATAGTGCTGGTCCAGTCCAAACCGTTCCCATTTGAAGAAGGGCTGGCATAACCCCATCCACAGGTGGGGATGATGTCCGGCAGGACCCCGTTCGGCTGCTGTTCATCGCGATGGTCTGCAAGCCACTTTTCGTAAATGGTGAACGCATCGTAGTTGTAGAGGCCAGTTTCCACGGCAATGTGCGCATCTCCAGTCCATCCGTTCTTTTCTCTTTGCGGGCAGTCGGTGGGATATCCCTGAAGGTTGGATAAATACGTTCGTCTTGCAGCCTCCCAGATGGCGTTCACCAGTTTTGATGAACTGGTTAGTACTCCGGCTTCAGGCACGGCGCTGTGGCTGCTTACCGCTTTAAGATTGTCCTTTCCCATATCCAAAGGAGAAGAAGAATTCACTTCGACGTAACGGAAGCCCTTGTAGCTATACGAGGGGGAGAAGGAATCTTCCCCTCCACTTAGGATAATCTTGTCCGTTTGGAATGGTTCCACCTTTCTGTCCCCGAAATAATAATAGTCTATATTGGATTGGTCAGCCCTGTTTTCTACGCTTAAACGTTCTGCATATTTCAGTGTGACGACTGTGCCCCTTGGTCCCTTGATACGAAGATGAACGTTCCCGGCCGTGTTGTACCCAAAGTCATACACCCATCTATTGGGCCTTAATTGTATTATTTTAACGGCTTCTGTTTCCGGATTCTCTGTTATTGGTACCATCTGTTGGGATGACACTATGCTCGCCGGGCAACTGCGAAGTATAGACTTGTCCCAATCTCCCTCATCGTAACCAGCTTCGGCCCAGCCATCCTGTACTCTACGCGCATCATAATGCTCACCAGTGTAAATATTGTTATAAATTACCGGCCCTTCCGAAGAAGTGGCCCATCCGGAGTCGGAGGATATCCAATCATCACTTCCATCGGAATAAACGATATGGATATCCATGCAGAACGTCGGACGTGAACGCCAGGGAGCCTTGTCAAATCCCCATGTAGCTATCGCCTGATGATTATACCAACCGTTACCCAGTTCCACCCCTACAGCGTTTCCGCCGTCCTTTATATATGGCGTAATATCGTAGGTGGAATATAGGACACGACGGTCAAAACGGGTAAATGCAGGATCCAGGACATGGTCTCCCACCTTCCTTCCATTTATCAATAAGGTATATAGTCCTGCTGTGGCAATATAGGCCCGGGCTGATTCTATTGAACCACAAACTTTAAACTCCTTTCTGAATCGTGGAGCAGGTTGATGGTGAATGTCATTATTATCCGATATCCATGATCCGTGCCAATTGGATTGTGCCATCTTGCCCGTCTCGAATATGCTGACCTTAGACTCATGGGGCAACCCATCCATATCCATGCAGCACACTTTCCACCAATACTTTGTCATCGGCTGCAACGGAAGGCCCGAATATGTCACTGTCGGAGCATCGGATACAATTCTGCCGGAATCCCAGACGGGGCTGCTGAAATCCTCAGGATTGTTTGATACGATTATCCTGAAGGCTGTTTGATTCGCTCCGGAACGATTGTCCTCCAGATGCCAGGAGAAACGTGGATTAGAGTTATCAATCCCTATCGGTTCTTTCAGGTGTTCGGTCTTCAGGCCGCAGACTTGGATGGGTATCTGTAAAAGGATTAATAAGAGGTGTAACATGGCTACTAGTTATAATTAGTACATACACCTCCAAGGCAAAGAGCCCTGAAACTAATCTACAACTTCACCTTTATAAAGACGGGAAAATGGTCTGAAGGAAGCCTTGCCACCGTCTCTCGGTATCCTATCTCGGACGGAAAATTTGCCGATCGCTGAAGGCCTCCCTCATCCGCCACGGGCGAACGATATGTCTCTGTGAGCACCCCGTAATTGAGGATCTCTATTCCAAAGTTGACGAATATATGGTCGATGCGGCTTTCCGTAAGCGCAGCAGTCTGCCAGGCATTAAATGTCCCATTGGGAGCATAACGATACAATGCAGTTTCATATGAATCCTGGAAATGTTCTGCGTAAATATTATACACTTCACTGTTTTGGTCCAGGTTGTAATCTCCGGTGATGAATACAACATCTTTGGGAACGGTCATCTCTTTAACCTTTTTCACCACCAGTTTAGAACTTTCCAAACGTGCCTGGACGCCACGGTGATCGTTGTGTAGATTGAATATCCAGATTCTTTTGTGAGTGACACGATCGCGAAGGCATCCCCAGGTGCAGATTCTGGGCAAAGCAGCATCCCATCCTTTTGAGGGGACATCCGGGGTTTCGGATAGCCAAAAATCCCCGTGATCCAACAATTTGAAACGATCTGTCCGATAGAATACAAGAGAGTGTTCACCTGATTTTGGTCCGTTTTCGCCATCGTTCCGCCCGACACCTATACAAGAATAACCCGCCAGACCTTCAATCAAATCTGTACGCTGTGATGGGGTGGCTTCCTGTGTCCCAAGGATGTCAGGTCCAACAAACTCCACCAAAGAAATAATCCAGGGAATTCTCTCCTCCCATCCATTACCTGCTATGTTGTCTTTCGTATTCTGGTATCTTATGTTGTACGTTCCCACTGTGAGATTTGCTCCTTTCGGCCTGTCAGCATACAAAACAGAGGCAGAAGACAACAATAATACTGATGTAGCAAGAAAAATGATTGTTCGTTTCATGGAAGCAAATATATAGAAAAATCCAACTGAATTCAAGTGACCGTAATTCAAGCATCAAAATAGTTTTTGGGATATTATTTGGGATATAAAATACAAAAAACCGCTTCCAGAGTATCTAGAAACGGTTTTTAGCGGAGGCGGAGGGATTCGAACCCCCGGAACGTTGCCGTTCAACAGTTTTCAAGACTGCCGCCATCGACCACTCGGCCACACCTCCATCGTTAAAACGCGCTGCAGCATTCCAATCCGCAGGGCGTACCCGCAGGGGCTTCTGCCCGAACGGGATTGCAAATGTAGAGATTTTTATTTATTTTTGTGAATACTAATTCCTAAAAAATGAAAAAAGTACTTCTCGCGATCATCAGCATCGTCCTCTTCATTCTTGTTTTTAATTCTTGCAAAACAAGCGAACAGGCTCTCAAAGTCATTTCTTACAACATACGAGTTGGTTCAGCACCCGATGGCGATCACCACTGGGACAAGCGTAAACCAGCCACACCGGCTATGATTGCAGATCAGAAGCCAGACATTTTCGGCCTCCAGGAAGCGCTCAAGATGCAGCTTGACTATATCGAAGAGACCTGCCCCGATTTCGATCACGTAGGAGTGCACCGCGATGATGGCAAGGAGAAAGGTGAGGTGATGGCGATTTTCTGGAATACAAAAACCCAGGAAATGATCAGATGGGGCAATTTCTGGCTTTCAGAAACCCCCGAAACGCCCTCCAAGGGATGGGATGCCGCCTGTTTCCGCACAGCCACATGGGCCCTGCTAAAAGACAAGCGCTACAATAAATATTACTATTATGTCAACACCCACCTCGACCACCTTGGCAAGGAAGCCCGTGCAAAAGGGCTCAGCCTGATAGTCGACCGCATCGATGATATAAATCCCGAAGGCTATCCGATGATTCTCACCGGAGACTTCAATGTGAACCTGGGTGATCCTTGCCTGCAGTCTCTTTCAGGAAGGATGGAGTCGGTCCGCGACATCGCTCCCAAGACCGACAGTCTAAACACATACCAAGGGTTCGGAACAGAGAAAGGGCAGCGGGTTATAGACTATATCTATGAATCCGGCTTCCGCGCCACACCATCGTTCGAGACGATTACGAAAACATACGAAGGTGTTCCCTATATTTCAGACCACTACCCTGTAGCCGCCGTTCTCGTATTTTAACAAGACAAGATCGATATGAAAGAAAACTACAATTGGAAGTATGCCTCTGTCGGAGGCACCGTGCGAGTGAAGTTGGAAAGTGGCGCCGATATCGCAAATCTGGACAAACTAGACCGCAAGAAATGGACTGTCCTCTCCTGCCCTACCACCGGTCTTGAATTCGATGACAAAACCTTGAAACTTCTGGATGAAGACGGTGACGGCCGAATCCATGTGGACGAGGTTATTGCTGCTTCGCAGTGGGTCACCGGAGTCATCAAAGATCCAGACCTGCTCCTCAAAGGGCAGGACTGCCTGAAGTTTACCGACTTCAATACCGAGAATGAAGAAGGCGCCAAACTCGAGAAATCCGCCCGTCAGATTCTGGCAAATCTCAAGATAGAAAAGGACGGCATCTCGCTTGCGGAAACTTCCGACAACGAAAAGATCTTCGCAGATACTCAATTCAACGGCGACGGCATCATTACCGAGGCCAGCGCGGACGATGAAATCCTCAAGGAAACCATCAAGAATATCATCGCCACCACAACTCCATCCAAGGACCGCAGCGGTGCTGACGGCGTAACCGCCGATCAGATCGATGCCTTCTACGCTACATGCGCAGACTACAGTGCCTGGAAGGCTGCTGAAGAAAAGGGACCTTACGGAGAGAATACCGAGGCGGCACTCGCCGCATGCGATGCCCTCAAGGAGAAAATCGCAGACTACTTCATGCGCTGCAAACTCATCTCCTTCAATGATGCAGTAGCCGGAGTGGTGGATGTTTCGGTAGATAAAGTGGGAGCCATCAGTGATGGAGATCTCGCTGCCGCAGCAGGCGAAATCGCCACCTATCCCCTCGCCCGTCCTTCAGCCGACGGCAAACTTCCTTTGAACGGCGGCATCAACCCCGCATGGAAGGGTGCATTCGCAACCCTTAAGGCCCTGGTATTCGACGTAGAGTTCCCCAAGAAGGACGCCATCACCGAAGAGGAGTGGCTCGGCGTTCTCGCCAAGTTCGACGCTTACTCCGCATGGAAGGCGGCCAAGAAAGGTGCAGAGGTCGAAGCCCTTGGCATCAACGTAGTGAATGCCACTCTCAAAGCAGACAAGAAGGCCGCCCTGCTCGAACTTATCGAAAAGGATAAGGCCCTCGAACCTGAAGCCCTCAGCATCGAAGCGGTGGACAAACTCCTGCACTATGTGCGCGACTTCTACAAGTTCCTCAAGAACTATGTAGTCTTCGAGGATTTCTATTCAAAGAAAGACAAAGCCATCTTCCAGGCCGGACGCCTGTATATCGACCAGCGCAGCACCGACCTTTGCATAAAGGTAATCGATGCCGGTAAGCAGGGAGATATCTCCTCGCTCAGTGGAATGTACATCCTTTACTGCAGCTGCACCAACAAGGTAAACGGAAAGAGCTTCCCTATCGCAGCCGTGCTTACCGATGGCGACGTTGACGGCCTCCGCCCGGGCAAGAACGCCATCTTCTACGACCGCGACGGCGTGCAGTATGACGCCACCGTTACCAGTATAGTTGACAACCCCATTTCTCTGCGTCAGGCATTCTGGGCACCATACAAAAAGGTTGCGAAGTGGATATCCGACAAAGTGGATAAATCCGCCGCAGAGAAGAATGACAAGAGCATGGCCGGCCTCACAGCATCAGCCGACAAGGCAACATCCGGCACAGCTCCAGCTACGGCCATCCAAAGCAACTTCGACATTGCCAAATTCGCAGGTATATTTGCGGCATTGGGAATGGCCCTCGGACTTCTCGGACAGTTTGTAGTATCCTTGGTGAAGGGCATAGCAGCCATTAAATGGTGGGCGCTGATCCTCATAATCATAGGCCTGATGCTAGTCATCTCCCTTCCTTCTGTGTTCATCACCTGGCGTAAACTCCGCAGGCGCGACCTAGGCCCCGTGCTCAATGCCAACGGATGGGCGGTGAATGCCGCAGCTTATGTGAAGCCTAAGTTCGGAAAGGATCTTACCAGCATTGCAAAGTACCCCAAACTCAAGGCAGTAGATCCCGTGGAGGCGAAGAAAGTCCGCCGCCGCAAGTGCATCATTTGGACCATCATTATCCTTCTGCTTGCAGCAGGTGTCTATTTCGGAGTGCCGAAATACAAAGCCTGCAAGGCCGCAAAAGCCGAGACAGAAGCCGCAGCAGCCATTGAGGCAGATGCACCTGAAGCCGGTGCAGAGGAAGTTCCGGTGGAAGAACTTGCAACGGAAACGGCAGAATAAGCATCTATTAAAACGGAAAAAATTTAAACCTTAGTATATTAAGACAATGAAAAAAATCATCATTACCCTTGCACTTGCAGCTGTAGCAGCTCTTAGTGCAAATGCACAGATCGGTGTAGGAATCGGTTACGGAACCAAGAACTTCAATGACAGCGACAATGACCTCGGCGGTCTCTTCGTCGGAGCAAGTTACAACATTCCTCTCGCAAGCGGTCTTGCAGTTGCTCCCGGTATCGATTTCGCAATGTACAGCTACAAAGGTGACAACGTTACTGTAAAAGAGAACTATCTCGCAGTTCCCGTCCTCTTCAACTACGCAATCGAAGTTGCTGACGGTTTCAAACTTGTTCCTTTTGCAGGCCCTACCCTCAGCTATGGCTTATCTTCCAAGACTACCATTTCCGCTGGCGGAGTAAGTGTAGAGACTAACAACTACGGTGACAACTCCAAATACACCCAGTTCGACATTCTCATCGGCGGTGGCGTTGCCCTCGACGTTATGGATATGATCCGCGTACACGTTGGCTACAATGCCGGTTTGCTCGACCGCAATTCCAGCGACAACGCAACAACCAAGGCCACTGGCATCAACTTCGGCGTAGCATATCTCTTCTAAATTACCCCCCTGAATATCAGGAAATTACACAAAACCGTCTGGTGCGTTTGCACCAGACGGTTTTGCTTAACTGCTTGATTATCAACGTCCCTTATTCTTTGACGAAAAACTTCCAGTGAAATAGCAGCAGATAGAACGCTCCGACCGTTACGCAGGAATCGGCAAAATTGAATACAGGACTGAAGAAGATGACTTCTCCGGCAGCGTTGTGGATAAGCGGGAAATAGAACATATCCACCACCTTGCCGAACATGAAAGGGGCATAGTCCCAAATCAAGCCGTAGAACAGGCAGTCGATGATGTTGCCCAAGGCACCTGCAGTAATAAGCGTCAGTCCTACCAGGACTCCGGTAGGAGCCTTCTTGCCATGGTCCAGTGAGGATATCCACCAGCACAGCGCACCGAACAGGATGATGCGGAAGAGTGAGAGCAGGAACTTGCCGACGGAACCTCCGAATTTCATTCCGAAGGCCATACCTTCGTTTTCGACAAAGCAGAGCCGGAACCAGTTCCCGATAACCGGAATCTGTTCCCCGAGGCTCATATTGGTCTTGACCAGGTACTTAATTACCTGGTCGGCAATTACCAACAATATCCCTAGGATGAGCAACTTTGCCCCTCTGGAAACCTTCATATACTAGTTCTTTCCCTGCTTTGCGAGCATCTCCTTTGCCTCCACGGTCAGAGTTGCATGAGGAACCAGGCGAAGCCTTTCCTTAGGGATAAGTTTGCCTGTTACACGGCAAATGCCGTAGGTTTTATTCTCAATACGCACAAGGGCTGCCTCAAGATTCTTGATAAACTTGTATTGGCGCTGAGCCAACTGGCTAGCCTCTTCCTTGGTAAGTTGGTTCGCACCGTCATCCTCAACGGTACGGAAAGAGGGTGAAGTATCCTCTATATCGTTGTTGCCGCCGTGCATCACGACGCCACGAAGAGTGGTGTACTCAGCCCTGGCTTTTTCCAGCATACCCTCGATGATCTGCTTGAACTCAGCAAGTTCCTCATCGGAATAACGTGTTTTAACCTGTTCTGCCATTGCTAAACTTATTTACGGTTAACTATTATCTTTATTGTACCTTCGTTCCACTCAACCTCGGTCCCTTCGCCTTCAGTAGCCATGGAGACCGACAAGGCAAGTGTCTGCGAAGCAATATAATCTTTGTAATCAGCAAGGGATGCTGCTATCTCGCGGGAAGCGTCTTCGGCGGCGATAATGCATACATCTACCTTGTCGGTAACCTCGAATCCGTTCTCCTTGCGGAGATTCTGGATACGGTTGATGAGTTCGCGGGCTGTTCCTTCCTTGATCAGGGCATCACTCAACTGGATATCAAGTGCGATGGTAAGAGGCCCTTCGGATGCGACAAGCCAGCCAGGCATATCCTCCGAACTGATTTCATAATCTTCCGGAATAAGCCTCACAGGGCCGGAAGCAAGTTCCAGGGTGTATTCGTCCGAAGCCTGAATGGCGGAGATGGCTGCCTGATCCAACTTGGAGAATGCGGCAGCAATCTCTTTCATCTGGGCGCCGTACTTCTTTCCGAGTACACGGAAATTCGGCTTGATCTTTTTGGTTATGATGCCTGTGGTGTCAGCGAGGAACTCCGCCTCCTTGACATTCACTTCTGCAAGGATAAGGCTCTTTACCGCCTCCAACTGGTCCCGGACCTTGTCGGACATTACCGGAATCACCATCTTGGCAAGGGGCTGACGGACCTTGATGTTCACTTTGCGGCGCAGAGCGAGCACCAGAGATGTCGCCTTCTGCGCGAGTTCCATCCTCTCCTCGAGATCCTTGTCGATAAGAGTTTCATCCGCCTCGGGCATACGCTCGAAATGGACACACTCCGAACCGGGAACAAGATCGCGCCAAAGTTCATCGGAATAGAAAGGCGCTATTGGAGCACTTAGTAGCGCGACAGTCTTTAGCGCACTGTAAAGCGTTTCATATGCAGCCTGCTTGTCAGCAGTAAGCCCTCCACCCCAGAAACGCTTGCGGTTCAGGCGGACATACCAGTTGGAGAGATGGTCGCATACAAAGTTCTGGATCAAGCGGCCGGCGAGGGTTATGTCGTAATCCTCGTAGGCAGCGCGCACGTCGCGTATAAGGCTGTTCTGCAGCGATATGATCCAGCGGTCGATCTCGGAAACGCTGCCTCGCTCAAGCCATCCGCGACGGGCAAAGGGCCCGTCCGTGTCCCGCAAGGGGAGCCCGGTACGGGCATTGCCCGTCCGCAGGGCATTGGCAGCGTTTCCGGGCTGCCAGCCATCCACATTTGCATATAGTGCGAAGAACGAGTAGGTGTTGTAGAGCGTGCCGAAGAACTTGCGTCGGATCTCATCCACACCAGCCTCGTCGAAGCGCAGGTTATCCCAAGGTTGGGCATTAGTAAGCATGTACCAGCGAAGGGCATCGGCTCCGTACTTATCGAGTTCCTGGAAAGGATCGACGGCGTTGCCGAGACGCTTGCTCATCTTATTGCCATCCTTGTCGAGCACGAGGCCATTGGAAATGACGCGTTTGAAAGCGGGAGTTCCGCTGACCATAGTATGGATGGCGTGAAGCGTATAGAACCAGCCACGGGTCTGGTCGACACCTTCGGCGATAAAGTCGGCGGTGCTGCCGAAATCGCCGCTGTCTATGCCGCGGAGCCCTGTCTGGGCGTATGGCATTGAGCCGGAGTCGAACCAAACGTCGATCAGATCGCTTTCGCGGATCATCTTCCTGCCAGAAGGGCTCACAAGGAAGATATTGTCGACGTAGGGCCTGTGGAGATCGATGCGGTCGTAGTTTTCTTTACTCATATCGGCAGGATCGAAGCCATTTTCCTTAAGAGGATTGGTATCCATAATACCCGCTGCGACCGCTTTATCTATCTCTGCATACAGTTCCTTTACGCTACCGATGCAAATTTCCTCTTTTCCGTCTTCGGTTCGCCAGATAGGGAGTGGTGTACCCCAGAAGCGGCTGCGGCTGAGATTCCAGTCCTGGATATTCTCGAGCCACACCCCGAAACGGCCGGTTCCTGTGGATTCGGGCTTCCAGCGTATCTGCTTGTTTAGAGCAACCATCTCGTCCTTGACGGCCGTAGTACGGATGAACCATGAATCCAGAGGATAATATATGACGGGGCAATCTGTTCGCCAACTGTGGGGATAACTGTGCACATGTTTCTGCATGCGGAACAGGCGTCCGTCCTGTTTCATCATCACGCAAAGATCCACATCGAGCACGGGAGCATCCTTGTCCAGAGGCTCCTGGCCATGGAGTTTGCGGAAGTAATCGTCTATCGCATTCTTGACATACCTGCCGGAGAATTCCTTGTAGGAAGGATCCACCGAAGATGCCACATATACAGGATCAAGATCCTCAAGGCGCACGAAACGGCCCTGAGTGTCCACCTGCGCCATCGGGTTGCCGTTGATATCGACGGGCATCACGCCCACGATACCGGCTGCGGCAGCCACCCTCTTGTCATCTGCACCGAAGGTCGGGGCGATATGCACTATGCCTGTACCATCATCGGTCGTAACATAATCTCCGGGGATAACGCGGAAGGCATCTCCATCTGGCTTGAACCAGGGAATCAATTGCTTGTAGCGGATGCCTACGAGTTCTGAGCCCTTGAACGATCCAGGAAGGACTTCGAAAGGAATCTTCTCGCCGAACCATGCACCCACCAGTTCCTTGGCCAGCACATAGGTTGCCTTCTGGCCCGTATACTGGTTGGTAGATGCCACGCGGACATATTCGATTCCGGGCCCCACACAGAGCGCAGTGTTGGAGGGAAGTGTCCATGGTGTCGTTGTCCATGCCAGGAAGTATACGGGATCTTCGCCGAAAAGCTTTTCGGACAGAGCATCGCGCACAACCTCGAACTGTACGGTCGCAGTCGTATCGGAAACATCGCGGTAGCAACCCGGCTGGTTGAGTTCATGTGAACTGAGGCCGGTGCCGTCCGTAGGACTGTAAGGCTGGATCGTATATCCCTTATACAAAAGACCTTTATCGTATATCTTCTTCAGGAGGAACCAGAGGGTTTCGATATAACGGTTGTCGTAGGTGATGTAAGGGTCATTCAGATCGACCCAATAGCCTACGCGCTCTGTCATGTTAGTCCACTCCTTAGTATATTTCATCACCTCCTGGCGGCAGGTGCGGTTATATTCTTCGATCGAAACCTTGGTGCCTATGTCGGCCTTGGAGATTCCGAGTTTCTTTTCCACACCGAGCTCGACGGGGAGTCCGTGGGTATCCCATCCTGCACGGCGGCGGACCTTCCACCCGGTCTGGCTCTTGTAGCGGCAGATAGCATCCTTGATGGAGCGGGCCATCACATGGTGGATTCCAGGTTTTCCGTTGGCCGACGGAGGACCTTCAAAGAAGATGAACTCCGGCTCTCCTTCCGCAAGTTCCAGACTGCGTTCGAATGCCTTGTGTTCTTTCCAGCGCTCCAGCACACGGTTTCCCGTAGCAACAAGATCCAATCCCTTATATTCTTTGAATGTCATATTTTTTCCGTAAATTTGTGCTACCTTAAATAATTTACAAATATAATCAATTCTTTGGAAACTCTTGATATAATACTGCTTGTATGTTTTGTGCCGGCACTCGTCACAGGCATACGGAAAGGTCTCGTGGAACAACTGGTCTCTCTGGTATCGATTTTTGTGGGCGTATGGGCTGCCTTCAAGTTCTCAGTTGTCATCGGAGAATGGCTGAACGGCTTCATACATGCAGATCAGAAGATCGTAAACATTGCCGCCTTTGCCATCACCGTGATCATCACCATTTTCCTACTCGCTGCGGTCGGCAAGATTATCACCAAGACATTGAGTCTGGCGTCTCTCGGCTGGCTCAACCGCCTGCTTGGATTCGTATTCGCACTTCTCAAGGCAGCGATCGTAATAGGGTTGCTGATTTTCATCCTCGACCCAGTCATCACCAAATACGGCATCATCAAAGCGGAAGTGCTTAATTCTTCTGTTGTATACACTTCGCTCCACGATCTGTCCCTCAAGGTTTTCCCTTATTTGAAAGAACTCATAGTCAATGGCTAGACTTCTGCTTATAGAAACATCAACCTCCCTGTGTTCCGCCGCACTTGCCGAGGATGGACACATAGTATGCTCCCGCCGGAGCACAGAGCCAAGGGCGCACGCTTCGCTTACGGCTGTTTTCGTTAAAGAAATTATGGATGAATCCGGATGGACCGTCAAGAACCTTGACGCCGTTGCGGTCAGCGCCGGCCCAGGTTCATACACGGGACTCCGTGTAGGCTCATCCACGGCGAAAGGCCTGTGTTTCGGAGGACAGGTGCCGCTGATAGCAGTCAGCACTCTCGATATCCTCGCAAGGCAGGCTATCGAAGGAGGACTCCCGGAAGGATGCAAGGCTATTCTTCCGATGATTGATGCCCGCAGGATGGAGGTATACACCGCCGTATACTCCCCTGAAGGTGTGCGCCAGACCGATATTTCTCCAGTTATACTCGACGAAAACAGTTTCGCGGACCTCTTCGCCGCCGGCCCGGTAGTCGTCATCGGCGACGCCGCTGAAAAATTCGCTGCACAGAAAGGTGTCGGCGCAGTGAACGAAGTTCCGCCAGAGGCCGGCTCCCGCTACGCCGACAGTTTCCGCCAGACCTGCCCCGAAGCGACCGCTATGCTGATACCGGCCACCGGGAAGTACGAAAAAAAAGAGTTCGAAGACATAGCGTACTTCGAACCCTTCTATCTCAAGCAGTTTATCGCAACTACTCCTAAGAAACTATTTTAGCTCCTTGTCCAGCGCTGAGCGCAGAGACTTTTCACTGACTTTGACAGGAGTAATCCCATCTTCGGTGAGAAGCAGGCAGCAAGGCACGCTCTGCACGTTGTATAGGTAGAGAGAGCGTGAGGCAGTGCCAAGACCGTCGTTCACATTTACCCAGGGAAGTTCCTGAGCCTTCACAACCTGGGCCCACTCCGCCTTGTCCGGATCTACGCAGACAGCATAGATTTCCAGTCCCTTGGCTTTGTACTGCTCATACACAGGTTTAAGTACATCCAGATTGAAAATCTTGTGAGTGGCTTCGCGGGCATCCCAAAACCACAGCAGTTTCACCTTGGCGTCAAGACTGTCGAGATCGGCCGTCTTGCCGGTGACGGAAGGCAGACTCAGTGCAGGATAGGCACGCTCGCCGGCTGAGGCGATGCGGTTCTGCAGCGAGAATAACTGCTCCCGGCGCACAGTCTCGGCCTCAAGGGCTTTGACATACTTGGAATCGGGATATACGGTCTTGAGCGAATCGCAGATAGAACGGAATACCAGAGCATCGCTAACTCCACCGAAGGTGTAAGTCGCACCTCCGATATTCTCGTAAAGAACAGGTATGACGGCCAGAGACTTGGAATTGGACAACACAAACCTGGTGCTGTTCCTGTAGTGGCTCACATATTCCTTGTTGATTTCGGCCTGAGGAGCACCGGCTGCGGCCAGAGCGTAGAGGTTGGCTACATATGTGCGGAAAGAATCATCTCCCTGTTTGAGAAGGGCGGAACCTTCGGATCCGGAAACATCGTAATTACCAAGGGTATCAGCACTTACGACCGCCTTCTCCCCCTTCTCGAGAAGAAGGGATGCGACACGCTGGTCTCCCTTATAGACATAAACGAACTCGGGCTTGCCCTGGGCGACTTTCACATCGTAACGGAAATGCCCGGAAGCATCTGTCTTTACAGTGTCGAGCACTTCGACCACGGTACCGTTGAGTTGCTTCAGCACAAGGGCGGAAGACGGTGCGTCCGCCACCGTGCAATCGACGGAGGCCTTATCTGCATTGCAGGATGCGGCGATAAGCGCTGCGGCAACCAGGAATATTCTAGAGTTTTTCATATTCGGAAAGTATCGATTCTGCTATTTCCGCCATGCGCTCTTTGCTGACCTCCGGGCGTACTTTTCGGAAGTCCAGGTCGCCCTCGGTCTGAAGCGGCACAAGATGAATATGGGTGTGGGGGACTTCCATGCCCAAAACTGCAACCCCTACTCTTTTGCAGGGCACAGCTGCCTTGAGGGCAACAGCGACCTTGCGGGCGAAGGCCCACAGACCTTCATATACATCTGCGTCGAGGTGAAAGATGTAATCGTCTTCCACCTTCTTTGGGATTACAAGAGTGTGTCCTTCGGCAAGCGGACTGATATCGAGGAAAGCGTAAAAATCCTCGTTCTCAGCAACTTTGTAGGAAGGAATCTCTCCGTTGGCTATGCGTGTGAAAATTGTTGCCATAGTCTATAGAGATATGTCGAGAATCTTGAACTTCATTACTCCGGAAGGAACTTTCGCCTCAACCACTTCGCCTTTACCATGGCCAAGGAGAGCCTTGGCGATGGGAGTTGTAGCAGCTAGCCTACCCTTGCTGAAATCGGCCTCGGATTCACCTACGATAGTGAATTCCATGGTCATTCCTGCAGAGAGGTTCTGTACTTTCACCTTGTTGAGCATCTGGACTTTGTCGGTGCTTAGTTGGGAGGCATCCACAACCTTGGCATTGGCCACCTGATTCTGGAGTTGGGCGATCTTGAGTTCGAGCAGACCCTGGGCTTCGCGGGCTGATTCATATTCTGCGTTTTCAGAGAGATCTCCCTTCTCGCGTGCTTCCGCAATTGCTGCGGAGATAACAGGACGCTGTGCGAGAGCCTCAGCCAATTCCTTCTTCAGTTTGTCGAGCCCTTCCTGGCTCATATAATGTATTGCTGCCATATTAGTTAATCAAAAAGGAGTTCTGCTTCATGAGCAGAACCCTCGGTTGGTTATTTATGCAAATATAACAATTTTTTGCAATTATCTTCATCAATATGAAGTTGGGTTTTTAATTCCAGCAACGACGGGAAAGACATTTCGTTTCGTACATGCCTGATAAAAGAAACCTTGATCGTATGTCCGTAAATATCCTTGTCGAATTCGAAAATGTGAGTTTCGATATTCTCCCCGATATTAGTCATGCCGAAGTATGACTCTCCGTCCACTTCGACACGGGAAAGATACACCCCGATGGCGGGGATGAGTTTCAGTGGCTCGTCAATCTCCATGTTGGCCGTAGGGAACCCAATGGTGCGCCCCAGTTTCTTGCCGTGAACGACGGTGCCGGAGAGACAATAATCATAACAGAGATAAGAGGACGCCGTCTCCACGTCACCAGAATTGAGGGCTGTACGTATCTTTGTGGAACTCACCGCAATACCAACTGCCGAAACCTTCTCGGCACGGATTACGTCGATTCCCAGCGAAGAGGCTATTTCAGCCGTCTGGGCAGGCGTGAGAGAATCGTGGCCTATCCTGTTGTCATAGCCCAGCAGGATAGCCGTTCCGCCGTACTTCTCCTTGACAATCTCTCGCAGATACCGCTCGGTCCCCATCATGCTGAAATCCTTGGTGAACTCAAGTTGGACCACCCTGTCTACGCCAAGCGCCTCAAGATGGGACAGCTTTTCGGACGGGGTGTTAAGCAGACGGAGGCCTAGGGCATCCTGGGCGAGGACAATCCTGGGATGAGGCCAGAATGTGAGTACGAGACTCTCTTCTCCGCGCTTGTGCGCCTCGGATACGAGAGTCTCGAGAACCAGACGGTGTCCTATGTGGACACCGTCGAAAAATCCTGTAGCAACTACAGCCATTTCACAAGCGGGAAGTCCATTCTGTGGGGCAGAAGAGCATTCTTTGCATACAGACGCACCCCGATCTGATACATGCCGGTACGTTCAGGTATGACAGAAGCGTGATACTTTGCCACTCCTTCTTCTAAAGATATTACGTCATACTGGATGCTCTCCTGGATGTGGAGCACATTCTTCTTGTCCGCTACTGCAAGTATCATCTCGACACCGATATCCTCCGGGTTGAGTCCGCCAAGTCCGACGACCACTTCGCTGTCGAGAGGATTATCCTGCGAAAGCACATAGGAGGCATTCGGAGCCGTGAACGAAATGACATTGATGGCTGGCCACGCTTCTTCCACCTTCTTTTTCCAGGCGGCTATCTCACGCGCTTTGGCACTGCCGTCCGCAATCAAGAAGTTGAAGCGGTCATACTGCGGCTGATAGTACTGCACGCAGTAGTCTTCCATCATTCGGTTGGTGGTGAAGTTGCACGCCACATGGGCGATGGTATTGCGGATATATCCCAGCCATTCTGTAGAGATGCCGGTACGGCTGTCCTTATTATAATATGAGGGTGCTATCTCGTTTTCGATGATGGCATATATCTTTGCAGCATCCAGCTCATTCTGGTAGTTCTGGTCATCATAGGTCTTCTCGAGAGGCAGGGCCCAGCCGCAGCCTTCCTTGTAACCTTCCACCCACCATCCGTCGAGCACGGAGAAATGCATTACACCGTTCATGACGGCCTTTTCACCAGATGTACCGGAGGCCTCGAGAGGGCGGGTAGGATTGTTCAGCCAGACATCGACGCCCTGGACCAGACGCTTGGCGAGGGAGATGTCATAGCCGGGCACGAAGACTATCTTGCCGAGGAACCTTTCCTGTTTGGAGATATCGATAATCTGGCGGATAAGGTCCTGCCCTGCGCCATCGGCGGGATGAGCCTTGCCGGCGAAGATAAACTGCACGGGATGCTTCGGGTCATTCACGATAGCATCAAGACGGTCGAGGTCGGAGAAAAGCAGGGTCGCACGCTTGTAAGTTGCGAAGCGGCGGGCGAACCCTATGGTGAGCACATCCTCGCGGAGATTCTCCTTGATGCGCACGACTTCGCTGGGAGAATAGTGGCTGCTGAGTTCGGGATTGGAAAGACGGTCGTTTATGATGCGGATCAATTCCTTCTTGAGAATCTTGCGGGTCTCCCATATCTCCTCGTCGGACACATTATAAATGCCCTCGAAACAGCGTTTGTCGTAGTGGTGAGTCTGGAATTCAGGACCGAAGACCTTGGCATGCACGGCCTTCCATTCCTTGGAAGCCCACGTCGGATAATGCACACCGTTGGTCACATAGCTGATGTGGAGTTCTTCCGGAAGATAGCCCTTGTACATGCCGGCGAAAATTTCCTGGCTGACTTTCCCGTGGAGCATTGAAACACCGTTGACGTTCTGGGAGCAGTTTGCTGCGAGAACGCTCATGCTGAAGCGCTCGTTGTGATCGTCGACATTAATCTTGCCCAGTCCGAGAAGGGTTTCCCAACTGATGCCGAAACGTGATGGATAGTGCCCGAAATAACGGTACATCATGCCTTCGTCGAAGGCATCGTGGCCGGCTGGAACCGGGGTATGGGTAGTGAAAAGGCCGCTGGCGCGCACAAGTTCCATAGCCTCGCTGTAATCCATCTTCTGGTCGTACATGTATTCACGAAGGCGTTCAAGGCCTATGAAGGCAGCATGCCCCTCGTTTGAATGGTAGATGGTCGGGTGCAGGCCGATAGCACGCAGGGCGCGGATTCCACCTATACCGAGCAGAATCTCCTGCTTGAGGCGGTTCTCCCAATCGCCACCATACAACTGATATGTCACCTGGCGGTCCTCCGGGATATTATCTTCAAAGTCGGTATCGAGCAGATACAGGTCCGTACGGCCGACGGGCACCTTCCAAATGCGGGCGTGAAGTTCACGTCCCGGCAACTGGCAACTGACAGTAATCCACTTGCCATCAGCATCCGTTACAGGCTCGGCAGGGATCTTGAGGAAGTCTTGGGCGTTGTATTCTGCCACCTGGTTACCCTGAGGAGTAATCTTCTGGGTGAAGTAACCATAACGGTAAAGCAGGCCAACCGCCACCATGTTAACATTCATGTCGCTGCTCTCCTTGAGGTAGTCGCCTGCAAGGATGCCAAGGCCTCCGGAATAAATCTGCAGCGAGGTATCCAGTCCGTACTCCATGCAGAAATAGGCTATTGAGGGATTGCCCCTCTTGGACTTTTCGGCCATGTAGGCATTGAACTCGTCCATAACCGAATGCAGTCTGCCGAGGAATTCTCCGTCTTTCGAGAGTTGCTTGTAGCGCTTCAGGGAGACAGTGTCCAGAATTACCATCGGATTGTGCCTCGAACGATGCCAGATATCCGGATCTATGTATTTAAAAAGTGATTTCGCGCTGTCGTTCCAGCACCACCAAAGGTTCTTGCAAAGTCTTTCCAGTCCCTCGAGTTCACCGGGCAGGTGACGCGTCACGCGCACGCTCGTCCAGCTGGGGCTGCTGATCTCAATTCTTGGTTGCATATTCGTCGTTTACTCTGATAATAAAGTCACTCAATACGTTCATATAGTTGATAAATGCCTCGTAAGGAGTGTCGTAAGGGTTGAAATACTTGTGCACATCGCCGTCCGAGAAGAACTTGGTGCACATATAGTAGAAATGATCGCTCTCCTGGAGCCGGCCGAAGTCGGACCAGAGGTCGGCATTGTCTATGATCGAAAGTTTCTCTACAAGGGAGTAGAGTTTGTTGAACGCGTCCTGCTGGAGCTCGTTTCCAAGCCATGCGGTGACATCGCGCTCTTCATCCGCCCAGGAAATAGGCTGAGGCACGCTGAGAGGAGCCACCGCCTTGAGTTTGGAAGCAGCTTCGGCAGGTGTCACAAACTTGATCCCGGCCGCAATGGCCGCTTTGGGCAACGCCTTCATGAATTCGAAGATACCGGTTTCAACGCTCTGATGTTCACCGAAAGTCTCGTAGTCCATGAAAAGGTTGACTATTTCTCCTTCTTCCGCATTCACTTTGGCTGCGAACTGCTCGGCAGTCAAGCCTGACCCGGCAAAGCGGAAAGCAATATCGTCGCTGAGCACATAATTGCGGAGCAGAAGTTTCTGGGAAGATTTGATCTCGTTGGAATAGATATAGTTGGGACTCTTCCATCCAAGGATATGACGGGCCCCCTCGGTGAGGATGGTCTTGAAGCCCATGTCGTAAACCTGTTTTCCTATCGCGTTGGAATAGATGAGTTCTGTGTTGCGGAAAGTGACCGGAGTCACTCCGAAATATTTTTCGATGGTAGCCTTATGCTTGAGCACCTGATGCTTGAACTCATTCTCACTCTTGAGCGAAGAGAGAGAGTGGTTGCAAGTCTCGCAAAGGAATTCGACCGCACCCGTAGCAGCAAGGGCACGGAAACTGTCTATAACCTCGGGGGCATAGCGTTCGAACTGCTCCAGTGCGCTTCCGGTGATGGAGAAAGCCACCTTGAATTTGCCGTCGTTTTCTTTGATGGCATCCAACAGCAACTTATTCATCGGAATATAACACTTTTGGGCGATGCGCCTCAGGATGGTACGATTCACGAAATCGTCGTAATAATGCGAGTCCTTGCCGATATCGAAAAAGCGGAACACGCGGAGACGGTCGGGCTGATGTATCTGGAAATAGAAACAAAGCTTTTTCATAAGCTACTGATTTAAAACGGATTCATAAACTTTCTTGAGTTTGGCAGTGGCATTGTTCCACTTCAACTCGTTCACTTCGTCGAAACCCTGTTGAGCCGCAAAACGGGAAAGGGCGGGATAGGTAAGGAGGGCGTAGATGTCGTCTGCCATTGCATCGACATCCCAGAAATCTACTTTGAGAGCATATTTCAGCACCTCTGCAGCGCCGCTCTGATGCGATATGACAGAAGGAACACCGGTACGCATTGCCTCAAGAGGCGAGATGCCGAAGGGCTCGGACACCGACGGCATGATGTACACGTCGGAAAGGGCGAACATCTTCTGCACGTCGGCACCGCGGAGGAAGCCGGTGAAATGAAAACGGTCGGATATGCCGAGCCGGGCAACCATACGGATGGAACGGTTCATCATATCTCCGCTGCCAGCCATCACGAAACGCACACCATTGGTGCGCTTCAGAACTTTCGCAGCAGCCTCGATGAAGTACTCGGGACCCTTCTGGAAGGTAATACGGCCGAGGAAGGTGACCACCTTGTCGCGGACACCACGCTCTACTTCAAGGTTTTCACGGCCGCTGAAATCAACAGCGTTATGCACCGTCACGACTTTCGAAGGATCGATGCCGTATTTGTTGATTACGATATTACGGGTGAGATCGCTGACGGTGACCACCCTGTCGGCAGCCTCCATGCCACGGCGTTCGATCGCATATACACGGGAATCGACCATATCATCGGTTCCGCGGTCGAAGGAAGTAGCATGCACATGCACAACCAGCGGCTTGCCGGTGAGTTCTTTAGCTGCAATTCCGGCGAGATAGGTCAGCCAGTCGTGAGCATGGATGATGTCGAACTCGTCCTTATGCTGCATTGCTATTGTGCCACCAACCATCGCATAACGTGCAACCTCCTCGAGAAGGTTCGCACCATATTTGCCGGAGAACTTGTATTTCTGCCCGAAACTGATGCGGAAATCCTTCACCTGTCGGGCACGCTCATCTTCGACAATTTTCGAAAATTCCTCCGGATCGGCGTAAGGGATGAGATTGGAATCTATATGGATGAACTTGACCTTGTCGAGGAACTCGTCGACCGTGCCGGTGAAATTCTCGACGGCGACGTCGCTGGCGTTGATGATACGCGTTGCGCTCTGGTCTTCGTCACCACTGGCGGAGGGCATTACGAAAATACTCTCTACACCGTTGTATGCAAGGCCTTTGACAATTCCTTCACAGGCCGTACCGAGCCCCCCGGCAATATGAGGGGGGAACTCCCAGCCGAACATCAGCACTCTCATTTGTGGTCCTCCTTCGAATTAAGTTCCGTAATATAATTGACGGTCAGCAGGGCGGCGGTACTGAGCGCAGATGCGATAGCACCATGCGGTTCCTGCGGCGGGTCGCCGTCGTAAAGTTCGCTGAATGCGACAACGCCATGCTTGCTAAGGTCTTCATATAGGCCTTCGCAGAGCCATTCGGCTTTCTTGCGGAAACCTGGGCCTATAATGCGGAAACCGGCAGCCACATAGTATTCAAGCAGGAACGGACGTGTACTGCCTTGATGATAGGCAAGGTCGCGGTCGACCTGCGAACCCTCGTACACATTCTTGTATTTGGGGTCGCGGGGAGAAAGGGTGCGTATACCGCGCGAAGTCTCCAGTTCGGCAGAAACAACCCGGAAGATGGAAGGATGAAGTTCGTCATCCAGAGGAGAATTCTTCACCCAGATAGCAATCAGCTGATTCGGGCGGACGTCCAAGTTCTGGCCACTGTTGTCGACATAGTCAGCAAGGCAGCCACGCTCTTCATTCCAGAAGGTCTTCTGATAGTTGGCCTTCACGAGGTCGCGGATAGTGCTCCACTCCTTGACGAAAGTCGCGGCGGTGCCGTACTTACCCTCCATCTCGACGGCAAAGCAAATGCTGTTGTACCACAGAGCATTGGTTTCCACCTGATAACCGGCGCGCTCGGTAACGGGAACCCCGTTCACATACGCGTTCATCCAACTAAGCGCGACATTTTCCATCTGTGCCCAGAGCAGTCCGTTCGGATGCATGGCAACCTCGCGCCTGCGTCCGGGGAGATAACTCTCCAGAATGCCCCTGACAATCACGCCGTACTTCTTCCAGACTTTGGAAGGGGATGCACCGAACATGATGTAGTGCTGCAGTACTGATGCGAGCAGCAGAGGGGCCTCCACCTGGGTGGTACGACGGAACAGACGTTCCTGCTCGTCGGCAATGAGATTGTCGAGAACTTCCTCGAAGGTTTTGGTGTCGCCGTTGGCATAAAGGGTGAGACCGGGGAGGGATATCAGGGTCTCGCGGAGAAGCCCGGTATACATCCAGGAAAAACCGGCGGTGATACGCTTGCGGCCGTTATGGTTACAGATGAAGAGGTTGGCCCAACGGGCAAGCAGGTCGCGGTAGTTAGTTATGGTGGGAGCCTTGGCCACCACCGCGTTGAATCCTCGTTTGAGAGTGGCAGGATTCTCCTCTTTGAGCGATGCGGACAGTACAATTGAATCTCCCGCCTTCATCGTGCCCTCAAAAAAGCCTGGCACAAAGAGATCTTCCTTGCAATCAAAACCGCGGCGGTATTCGTCGGAATAGGTAATGCCGTAGTACCACTCAGGATTATGCTTATATGATGTGTGGGCATCCGAAGTCTGGAGCACCAGGTCCGGGAAGCCGCCGTACATGCGGAACTTCGCTCCGTTCTCTACCTGGGAATAGCCCTGGTCTGCGGTATCGTTGCAATTCGTGAGCGCATGGATGTTCCTGAAAGCAAGGAACGGTTTCAGGCGGACTGTCGCCTTGGCGGGACTCTCTAGAAGCTCATACTTGATGAGCAACTGGTCTTTGTCCGGATGAAGCAACAATGATTTACGGAAAACAATGTCACCGACCTTGTAGGTTATCGAAGGAATGGGATCCGCGCTGAAATCAACCACATATTTGTGCCCCCTTGGTTCGTAGATGTCACCATAGCAGTGTATACCCAGATTGAATTGTTTGCCGTTCACGATGAAAGACTCGTCAATGGCGGAGAGCAGCAGATACTTGTCTCCCCCGAAGCGGTCCAGCGTGACGGACAGCAGTCCGTGGTATCGGCGGGTATTGCAAGTGACTATGCTGGTATTGCAATAGGCGCCCGTCTTGTTAACGCAGATGATCTCTCTCTTAAGCGAATAGGAGAGATTCACCAGTTCAGCCTTATTGAATTTTAAAAAAGCCATATGCTATTTGATTTTTTTCAACACCAAAGCGCTCCGGCACGGCAAGTACAGATACAAAGTATGGTCAACGGTAATGTGCCTTTCTCCGGCAGCGAGTCTGCCATACCCGTTGAAACGAGGCTCATCGGTGCTGAATACAAGTTCGTATTCTCCCTCAGGAGCCGAGAATCCGTAATCCCCAATGGAGTTTACCGGGTTGAAATTCAATGCAAAGATACAATTTTTCCGTAGGAAAACCAGTATCTGCTTCTGTTCATCTGCCGTGAGCAGCACAGGCCGGTCGACGAGCAGTCGGTTTTTGCGGATGAAACGTATCATTTCCCGATCGAAATCTTCGAGTCCTTTGTAAAGGAGGGCATCGTTGTCCGCTATCGACCACAGGCGTCTTGCATGGGAGAAACTCCAGCCATTACCCTCTCGGGGGAAGTCTATCCATTCGGGATGGCCGAACTCATTACCCATGAAATTGAGATACCCGTTGCCGGCCGTTGCGGCCGTCACGAGACGTATCATCTTGTGTAGGGCCACCCCCCTCTCCACTGTAAGATTCTGTTTCCCTTTGTCCATGGAGAAATACATCTCCTTGTCGACAAGACGGAAGATGATGGTTTTGTCGCCCACCAGCGCCTGGTCGTGGCACTCTGCGTAACTGACAGTCTTTTCGTCGGCGCGTTTGTTGGTAAGTTCGTACCAGATTTCACCAGGGCTCCACTGTTCGTCGTTTTTTTCCTTAATCCACTTGATCCAGTGGTCGGCGATACCCATGGCCATGCGGAAGTCGAATCCCACACCCCCCGCCTCCTGCGGGGCGGCAAGCCCGGGCATGCCGCTGACATCCTCGGCTATGGTTATGGCATCAGGATCGATTTCATGGATGAGCCTGTTTGCAAGCCCAAGATAGGCAACGGCATTTTCGTCGACCCCCGTTCCGAAATAGATCTCGTAATTTCCAAAGTCCGTACCAAGACCATGGTCCCAGTAGAGCATGGATGTAACTCCGTCGAAGCGGAATCCGTCGAGATTATACTCCTCCATCCAGTACTTGCAGTTGGAGAGGAGGAAATACTTCACCGCATCCTTGCCATAATCGAAGCACCTCGAGCCCCACGCAGGGTGATGTCCGGCATCCCCGGGATAAAAATAAAGGTCTTCCCTGCCGTCAAAACGGCCCAGTCCTTCGATTTCATTGGAAACGGCATGGGAGTGGACGATGTCCATGATTACCGCGATTCCAAGCGCATGTGCCTCATCCACGAGCCGCTTGAACTGTTCCGGGGTACCGAAGCGGGAACTGAGAGCGAAAAAATTGCTGACCTGATATCCGAAGGACCCATAGTAGGGATGCTCCTGCAAGGCCATTATCTGCAAAGTATCGTAACCAAGCCTGTGCACACGCGGGAGAACCGTTGTGCGGAAGTCATCGAAACTTGCCACCTTCTCCTGCTCGGAACTCATGCCTATGTGGCACTCATAGATGAGCGGGGTAGGGCGCTTGCCAGCCTTGCCATGTTTCCATTCGTAAGGAGCGACATCCCATACCTGTGCACTGAAAACTTTCGTATCCGGATCCTGGACTACCCTGGTAGCATAAGCGGGAAGACGTTCCGCACCACCCCCGGGCCACTCTATGAATAGTTTGTAAAGTTCGCCATGGCGGAGGAACATCGACGGAAGTTTGATTTCCCAATTGCCATCCCCGCAGGGGCTTAGGGCCCAGGCCTCGGCCTTTTTCCAGTTGTTGAATTCTCCTATAAGCCAAATGCGTGTGGCGTTTGGCGCCCATTCGCGAAACACCCAACCGTCTACGACTTTATGAAGGCCGTAGTACAGATGGTTATTAACCCCGTCCGCGAGTTTTGAATGATTGCCCTTGATGTGGGCTATTTCCGCTTCCAGGCGCTTGCACCTCGTTTCTATAGCAGGCTTGAATGGTTCAAGCCACGGGTCGGTTTCGTATATCTTCTTCATACTAGTCTATCTTTTCTACCATGCTGCGGGCGGTGCGGAGGTATTCGCGGCAGCGGGCGATGAGTTCGTCGGCACGCGCAATCAATTTGTCGATATCGCTCAAGGCCGTCGCAGGATCCTCCACCTTCTTCGCGATGGTTTCCAACTCCTCCAACGCCTTCTTATAGTCAAAATTATCCGTCATAACGTGCAAATTTACAAAAAGTTAGAGGACTTCCGCGGTAGCGCTTCCATCCGCAAAGAGGATATGGATGCGTTGTCCGGGACGGAGGGAGGCGGCTGAATTCACAACGACACCGCCGGCATCGGTGACGAGGGAGTATCCACGGGTGAGGATGCTGCGCGGGTCGGCGGCCTTGATGCGCTGTTCGAGCAGGGTAACGGCGGCCTCCATGGCGGAGATTTTATTGGAGATGGCCAGACGCAGGCGGGAACTGTAACTGCTTATGCGTTCGTCTTCTGCGGCAACATTGCCTATGAAGAGATCCGCCAGGGCGGTAGGTGTCTTGACCGCCTCGAAGGATACCATATCGGCTACCGAGTGGTCGCGGTCATGACCAATCGCGGTAAACACGGGCAAGGGGCAGTTCGCAATTGCGAAGGCAAGACCGTAATCGTCGAAGCAAGCGAGATCCAGACGGGAACCGCCTCCGCGAAGTATGAGGACAGCGTCGTACCCTCCGGCAGCTTCGACTGACTGAAGCGCATCCACAATGCTTTCAGGGGCAGATTCTCCTTGCATAGTGGCGGGGAAAAGGTCGACCCGGAATTTGAATCCATACTCATTTTCTTCGAGATGACGGCAAAAATCCCCGTAGCCTGCAGCATCCGCGGCAGATATTACAGCAAGAGCGTAAGGGATGTCGGGGAGAGAGAGTTCCTGCTGCCTTTCGAGCAGGCCCTCCTTCTCAAGTTTGTCGATGGTCCTGCGCTTCTCCAATTCCGCGGCTCCGAGGGTGAACTGAGGCTCTAGTTCGTCGATGACCAGGGTTAGACCGTAGAGTTCGCTGTAGTTGGCCTGTACGCGGGCAAGTATCTGCATTCCGGGGGCGAGGTCGCTGCCTGTGGCATCGAAGAAATAGCGCCTCAAGGCAAACCATACGCCCTTCCAGATAACAGCGCGGGCCTTTGCAAGCAGGCGCCCGTCCTCGCTCTGGGAAAGTTCCAGATAACAATGCCCGTTTGCCCTCGCCTGCACAGCCGCGACCTCCGCCTTTACCCAAAGTTTATCCGGGACGGCGCTTTCAACACCATCCCGGATGATTTCCTGAAGTTCTAGGAGGGATATTTCGTCGCGGGAGGACATAATTACTTCTGCCTGCAGTAAATCTGCACCGGGCAACCGGTCAGGTTGAAATGCTTGCGCAGTTGGTTTTCAAGGAAGCGCTTGTATGGTTCCTTGATGTATTGAGGCAGATTGCAGAAGAAGGCAAACGAGGGAAAACGAGTAGGAAGTTGTGTAACATACTTGATTTTCACATACTTGCCCTTCCATGCCGGAGGAGGGGTCTCTTCGATTATCGGGAGGAGAGCCTCGTTCAGGCGTGCGGTAGGAATCTTCTGCGAGTAGTTAGCATAAACCTCAGCAACGGCGTCCAGCACATCCTGGATGCGTTGCATCTTGACCACCGATGTAAAAATCACCGGGACATCGTCGAATGGAGCAAGCCTTGTCCTCAGGGCTTCGGTGTACTCCTTCATGGTCTTAGAGTCCTTGACAAAGAGATCCCATTTGTTCACAACGAGCACACAGGCCTTACGGTTGCGTACGATCAGGTTGAAGATGTTCATATCCTGCGCCTCCATACCCATGGTGGCATCTATCATCAGAACGCAGACATCGCTATGCTCGATAGCACGGATAGAACGCATCACGGAATAGAATTCGAGGTCTTCGTTAACCTTGCCTTTCTTGCGTATGCCGGCGGTATCTACGAGCATGAATTCATGCCCGAACTTGTTGTAGTGGGTCTCGATGGAATCGCGTGTCGTGCCAGCCACGGGAGTGACTATGTTGCGTTCCTCTCCCAGGAGAGCATTGGTGATAGAGGACTTGCCCACGTTAGGCTTGCCGACGATGGCTATGCGCGGAAGCCCGGCATAAGGGTCCTCGGTTTCCGATTCTTCGGGAAGGACCTTCACGATAGCGTCCAGCAGGTCGCCGGTGCCACTGCCGTTGGCCGCGGAGATGGTATACACCTCTCCGAGGCCAAGACCGTAAAATTCATAGGCATCGTACATCTTCTCGCCGGAATCCACCTTATTCACGCATAGGACAACCGGTTTCTTCGAGCGTCGGAGCACATCAGCTATCTCGGAATCATAATCGGTGATGCCGGTAGCGGCCTCTGTCATGAAGAGCACGACATCCGCTTCATCTATAGCAATCTGCACCTGACGGCGGATTGCACTTTCGAAAACATCGTCGGAATTGGTGGTATATCCTCCCGTATCCACGACCGAAAACTCCCGGCCGTTCCAGTCCGTCTTACCATAGTGGCGGTCGCGGGTCACTCCCGCCGTATCGTCGACAATCGCCTGGCGCATTCCCACCAGGCGGTTGAAGAGAGTACTTTTGCCGACATTCGGCCGGCCTACGATTGCTACAAGTCCATTCATTGTTTGTAGAGGTTACAGTCCGTGCAGGCATCTGAAAAATTGCCGGAGCAGACCTTTGGTTTATGCAGTTTCGCGTCCTCATCCTTGTAGCAGGTGATTCCGCGGGCCTTAAGTTTCTCGTTGCCGCCGACATCGTACTGAGGGAATCCGCGCCCGGCAATTATGCCCACGCTGAGCAGCACAACGCAGATTCCCACGAGAAGTATTGCGGCAAAAAGAACTTTCATTTACTTGATTTCGAATTCGGTACTTACGGGTTCGTACATGTAAACCCTGCGCATGATGGTGGCAAACACAGGAGCGATACTCAGCACTTTGATCTTTGGATTGTTTTCAAGCTCGGGATGAGGTATGGTGTTCGTGATGAATACTTCGTCAAGTGCCGAATCCTCGATGCGCTTCACAGCGCCACCGGAAAGCACGCCGTGGGTAGCGCATGCACGAACGCTCTTGGCCCCCAATTTCTTTAGCACTTCGGCAGCCTTGCAGAGGGTGCCTGCGGTATCTATCATATCGTCTACAATAACAACATCCTTCCCATCAACTTCACCTATGGCCTTGATCTCTGCCACTACATTGGCACGCTCGCGAGTCTTATGGCAGATGATGACAGGGCAGTCGCGTCTTTTGCTGAAGAACTTGGAATATGCATTGGCTCGCTTTGCACCACCCATGTCGGGGGCGGCGATGGCCAGGTTGGCGAACTTGGTCGACTCGGCGATGGCCTTTACGAAAACACCGCTGCCGTAGATATGGTCGACCGGGATATCGAAGAAGCCCTGGATCTGGTCGGCATGGAGGTCACAGGTCATGACACGGTCACAGCCTGCGGCGCGCAGCAGATTGGCCACGAGTTTTGCTCCGATGCTGACGCGGGGACGGTCCTTGCGGTCCTGGCGTGCCCATCCGAAGTAAGGCATGACCGCAATGACCTTGTCGGCGGATGCACGTTTGGCGGCATCGATGCAGAGCAGAAGTTCCATCAGGTTGTCTGCCGGAGGAAAAGTGCTCTGGATGAGGAACACCGTTGCGCCGCGGACACTGTCGCGGTACGACGGCTGGAACTCGCCATCGCTGAATTTGTCGACATCAAGGGCACCGAGAACGATATGTTCGTCGTCTACCCCCTCAGTTTCCTGAAGATACTTTACAACTTCTTCTGCAAAAGCCTGAGAGGCTTTGCAACTGAAAACCAGCATTCTGTGTTCGTGTTGCATAATATATTATTTGTCTGACAATAATGTTCCTATATAATCCAGTATTTCCCCGCGTCCCGACTTCTTTTCCGAAGAACTTGCAAACATGGGCGGAAGAGCCTCCCAATCCCGAAGAAGGATCGCCTTGTCTTTCTCTATTTGTGCTGCGGTTGCCGCGGCGCTCTGTTTGTCGCATTTTGTGAAGATAATGGAGAATGGCACTCCGTTTTCGCCCAGCCCGGCGATAAAGTCGAGGTCAATCCGGGTGATATCGAATCTGGAGTCGACCAAAACGAAGAGACAGACCAGTTCTTCAGAGCCGAGGATATAGTCATTGATTATCTGCCTTAGTTCCTCCCTCGCCTTCTGGCTCATCTTGGCATAGCCATAGCCCGGCAGATCTACCAGATACCAACTATCGTTGATAAGGAAGTGGTTGATCAGTTTGGTCTTGCCGGGAGTTGAAGATGTCATGGCCAGGCGGCTGTTGCCCGTCAGCATGTTGATCAGCGAACTCTTGCCGACGTTCGATCTCCCTATGAAAGCAAACTCGGGCAGTCTGCGCTTGGGTTTAGAGGAAACCCTCGTACAACTACCAGCGAACTTTGCATCCGTTATCTTCATACTACAAAGATAACGAAAAAATCGATAATTATCCCTTGGGATAAAGAATAGTGAAACAAGCACCACCAAGGGTGAAAGAGCGGCTATAAGAAATACTGGCACCGCAGCGCTCGAGCACGCTTCGCGATATAGCGAGTCCAAGCCCGCTGCCACTATTCTTGGTCGTGAAATTGGGGGTGAACAATTTCTCCACGTTCTCGTCATCGACACCAGGGCCACTGTCTTCGAAGACTATGTCGTAGAAGCCGTCGGTGATAGAATTGCGGAGGCTGATGCGCACTACTCCCCCGGTGTCTCCCCGTTCCGTCATCGCCTGTACTGAATTGTTGATGAGATTAACGAACACCCGCGTCAACTGCGGCTTCGGTCCCATTACCTTCACATCCTCCAGACCAATATACTCGAACTTGAATCCGCCCCTGCTGTCGAACATCGACAGTTCCTCCTGGAGAAGAGCGGAAAGGTCGATTTCGTCCGGTTCCTGCGAATAGAGTTTCGCGAATGTAGAGAACTCGTTTGCGGTTTCAGTAAGGATTTCGATATGGTCGAGCAGGGTCTTGCTGATTTCATCGAACTTGTCCTGCCAACTGTCATCCCCCTTGCTCTTGAGCCGCATCAGACGCTGGATCTGGAGCTTCATGGGAGTAAGAGGATTTTTGATCTCGTGAGCCACCTGGCGTGCCATACCGCTCCATGCCTTGTCGCGCTCCGCCTGGGCAAGCTGGCGGGTACTTTCCCGGAGTTCGGTCACCATACTGTTATAGGCATTTACAAGTCCGGAAATCTCATCTTTGCTGTTATACTGGATATATTCAAGTTCTTCAATGCCGGCGGCATCCATCTTGGTTCCCATCTCCACAAGTGGCTTGAACATCAGAGAAAGCACACGGGACACCATGAAAGTGGCGACCAGCAGCAGGAAAATGAACAGCGAAACTATCATCAGCGAGTGGCTGACGACATAAGATTCGAAATCATAACTCTCATCGGTGTAAGGAGAGCAGATGATAGCCAGCACCGAACCGTCATCTCCGAGCAATGGCGCATACATGCTATAGAAAGTCCTCTTCCCTATCCTTTCCTTGTGGATGAAATAGCGGCTGGTATTCTTGACTATCGACACATAAGCCTCTGAATCCATCCTAGGCTCCACTATCATCTGATAGAACACATCCGGGGCCGTCGACATCACCACCATGCCGGAAGGTGAATAGATGGTGATATCGGAGTTGGTATTGTTCCCTACGTCGCTGATGATGCGCATCAATTCCGGCGTACGCAGGTCCGAACCCTTGAGGACCCCGCGCACCCTTGCAGATACCGAGGCCTGTATGGAATTTATCTTTTCCGACATCAAGGTATTGCGGTTCACTTCATTACGGTTAATGACAAAAGCCATGCTCACGGCCGCCATGGTGACGAGCGAAAGCACCAGCGATGTCAGCACTACAAGGCGTATCCTGGTCTGGAAATAACTCTGCCCGAAAGCCCTGCGGCGAGCCTTGCGCATCGAAACCAGGGTGAAAAACAGGAAGCATAGCAGACCAATGAATATGACGGAGATAACATAGTTTATGGTCTTTATCTTCTGGCGAGAGATGATTACCGTCTCTGCCGGGGTGACTCCGTAGATAAAATGTACCCAGTCCCCGCGCTTGACTCGACCAGACTCCCGCAACTCGTCGTTAATCCTCACGGAATAAGCATAATTGCCCCTGAATGTAAGGAGTTTGCCGTCATCGTAGCGCGCAAAGGAATACTTTGCGGGAATCAGCACCTCTCCAGGCAAGGTGGGTCCTGTTATGCTGGCGTAACCGCTGTATTTCCAGTCAGTTTTCTGCTCGATGATGATCAGTACCCGGCTCAGGCCATAGTTCCCTATATTGTAATAGAAGGCTCCGAGATAGGTGACGAATCCGTTGCCGGCGTCCACGAAAGAAAAGCGGGATTTGGGCGAAATGGGTTCGGAAGAATAAAGCAACGCAAAATCTTCAGCCTTCAGCGATACGGTCACGTCGTAGTCCTGCATGATGCGCCGCATATAACTCTCCTCCAGACGGTTACTGATGCTTGCTCCTCCGTTGTCCAACACCGACAGCGATGCGATAATGGGGTCGGTTGCGATGCGTTCCTCTACCGAGCGCAGACGCATCTCCAGCGAAATATCCCTGCTGACTGCAAGCCTGCGCGCCCAAACCTCGAGGCTATCCTGTTCCTTCTTCAGGCCTAAGGATGCTGTGATGCTCACAAAGAGCACTGCCCCGAAAACCGAGAGCATGATGCGGATTGCAGGACGTCTTGAAAAGACGGGCGTAAGCATCTGCACAAGCATCATAACTATCGTAAGCAGAAGAATATAGGAGAAGATTATGATTGCACTTGTCAGCGTGAAGTTCTCCAGTTTGTAAAGCTCCAGGGAAATATTGGAATTCAGGGCAATGCTCCTTAGAGCCATAACGGTATAATAAAACACACCGACCACCATCAGGCTTATGAGAAGCGTCCACATCACTCTCGACCGGCGGGTACGGAGACGTCGGTATATATCGCGGCGCACGATGTACATGAACCCTACCAGCAACAGGATACCTATCAGATAATTCACATGCGCACCAAGTGAATAGAACAAGCCAGAGTCAGCATATACTGTCGGAGAGAAGACCGGGATCTCATTGCCTATACTGCGGCCCCATGCCTGTAGCATGACCATTATGGGGAAGATGGGCAGGAAGGCTATCCAGAAACGTTTGAGAGACGGCTTGGAGTACAGAAAGACAAATCCGCAGACAATGAATATGGCAAGGGCAAGGAAGAGGAGGACGGGATTGACAGCGATGACCGGGCCGGGAGAATCATAGACCAGTTTAAACTTGGGAACGCCACCCACACGCACCTCCTTTCCTTCACTGAAGGAGATAGGTTGGATGTTGTACGGCACAGGAGCGGCAGAGTTCGTATTCACGATTTCCAAGCCGGCGATGATGTGCATGCCAAGACTGTCAACAGATTTTGCAAGATACCACTTCGGCCCAAGATTGCAGAAAGACACCTCGCGGCCGATTGCAGCAAGCGGTGACCTGCCAGGAGACCGCGGGCTTGCTATTGCATCCAGCATCATCCCGGAGCGTATATCATCATTAATCACCGGGAATCGGTTACACCAACTCTGCAGGGAGTCACCCACATAGCGGTAAATCACCATGTCATGCGGCAGATGGTCAAGTTGCAGCCATTCATCGGATGGTACTTCCAGGGCTTGGGCGACATAGCGGTCCAAAACTGCCATCCGGTGATTCACCGTACGCTCAAGTCTGTTTGCCGATACCTCCGCACGGCGCGACGGATAACTGCCGAGACTCGAAAGCCCCAGCATGATCAGACTGACCGCAAGAAGACAGCCTGCAATTATATCCATCACCTTGCGCCTGTTCATTCGTGATGATATGGTTCTCCCTTAATAATTGTGAACGCCCGGTACAACTGCTCTGCAAAAATCGTTCTCACCATCTGGTGAGAGAAGGTCATTTTGCTGAGAGATATCTTCCCTGACGCCACAGAATACACTTCCGCGCTGAAGCCATAGGCCCCGCCGATTACAAAACAGATATCCTTCCCTCCACGGTTGAGACGGTCCTGGAGCCATCCGGCGAATTCAATGGACCGGTATTCCTTTCCATGCTCATCGAGCAAGATAATCTCCATGCCTGCACTCTCCTTCAGAATCGAGAGCCCTTCCTTGGTCTTGATCTGTTCCTCGCTCAACGAGGAAGCATTCTTCAATTCCGGAATCTCTTTGACTTCGAATTTCGCATAATGACGCAGGCGGGACGCATACACTTGCAACCCCTCCCCCACCCAGGAGATGTCCGTCTTGCCGACAGTGAGAAGAACTATCTTCATGAATGCAAAGATAATGATCTGGCGCAGTATTTGCAAAAGATCTTTTCGTATGCAGGTTGGATTCAAGGCATTCATCATCGCATCGTTGATGCTGTGCACCGCTGTGGGAGCAACGGCCCAGAACGGGAGTTATGATGTGTTCGTGCCTATCTCGAAATACATATCACAAGGCAATGCAGACGCTCTTTCCGCCTGGTTTTCGGACAATCTGGATATTACGATTCTCTCCAAGGGCGGCAATTCCAGTAAAGTGCAGGCGAAGCAGATTGTGAGTAATTTCTTCAATCTGCACACCCCGCGCTCTTTTGAGGTCACCTACACCGCAGGCCGTGCGAACATGAAATACGCACTCGGCAATCTGAACGCCGGCGGAGAAACATATCTCGTGACCATTTTCGTCTACTGCAATGACGAGAACAATCAGATTCAGCAGTTCAAGATAGAAAGGGTTCAATAAAAAACGGCGGCCTCAAACGAGATCGCCGTTAATCTTCTTTACCATCAGCAACTTACACGCGCTGGCCGTAGGAACGGTCGGTGGTGTTGACGGTAATCACGTCGCCCTGGTTGATGAAGAGGGGAACCATGATCTTCGCTCCGGTCTCGAGGGTAACTTCCTTAAGTGCGGAGGTAGAAGCGGTGTTACCCTTGACTGCAGGCTCAGCGTATGTAACTTCGAGGGTTACATATGTCGGGAGTTCGCAGGTGAGGCAGCGCTCCTCGTCGGCGACGAACATCATCTCGACATGCTGTCCTTCTTTCATAAGGTCAGCATTCTCGACAACGTCGTGAGGGAGGTGGATCTGCTCGTAAGTTTCTTCGTGCATGAAGTTGAAACCGTCCTCATCACCATAAAGGAACTGATAGGGGCGGCGCTCCACATTGATAGTCTCGACCTTTGCACCAGCGGTAAAAGTATTCTCGAGAATGCGTCCGTTTTCGAGGTTGCGAAGTTTAGTCTTTACGAAAGCCGGGCCCTTTCCGGGTTTCACATGCTGGAACCAAACGATCATACAAGGCTTGCCGTTGAAATTAAGGTAGAGGCCGTTCTTGAAATCTGCAGTTGTTGCCATATAAATACTTATTGAATAATTTCGGGTATAACACGCAAAAATAAGGATTCTGCGTCATTAATGCAAATTTTTGATCCGGGAAGCGACTTCTTCAAGCAACCACTTGGGTGTGGAAGTGGCCCCGCACACACCCACATTATCGTCCGAACTAAACCAGGAAGCATCCAGCCCGGATGCATCCACGATGCAATAAGTGCGTGGATTCTCCTTCTTGCAGAGTTCAGACAGCACCATTCCGTTGGAACTCTCTCTGCCAGATACGAATACCACAACGTCATGCGTGCGGGCGAAGTCTGCCAACTCCTTGTGACGAGAAGCCACCTGCCTGCAGATTGTGTTGTGCACGGTAAGCAGATCCGGCGACGCCATCTTTTGCGCGAGCATCCTGCATATTTCCTCGTACTCCACCGGGCTCTTGGTAGTCTGTGAGAAGATGTCAATGTGGAGGGATGTGTCTATGCGACCGTCCGAGAGTGCGTCCGTCAACTGCAAAGAATTCTCAATCACCACGGCCTTTCCGCCCACCTGCCCGACAAGGCCAAGGACCTCTGCATGACCGATTTTACCGAAGATGACAATCTGTCCGCCAGGGGCATTGAGTTCGGCCGCTTCACGTATGCTCTTTTGTATATTGAGCACTACCGGGCAAGTGAAATCCACCACCTCGAACCCAAGTTCACGTGCCTGGATATAAGTCTGCGGCGGCTCTCCGTGAGCCCGGATCAAGAGAATTCTGGGGGCTGCGCCGGCGTCATTCCCGTCTTCGCCAAAAAAAGGCTCAGCCGGAAAAGCGCCGGTCTCCGCCTTGAAATTCTCCTTGTAAACCGTAATCAACCCCTTTTGATGTAGGCGCGCCAGTTCGGCTTCGTTGTGCACTATGGCCCCGAGAGAATACAACAGGCCGTTTTCGGCGAGCAGCTTCTCCGCCCCCTCGATGGCGCGGATCACACCTCCGCAAAAACCGGAATTCCTGTCGATCTCTACCGTCATCAGCCCAGAATGCCAAACTTACCCTGTATCAGCCCCTGGATCCAGACCAGTTCCTCATGCAGATTCATATCTGAATTATCCAGTTCAAAGGCATCTTCCGCACGCCTGAGAGGAGAAGTCTCACGATGAGAGTCGATATAATCACGTTCCTTGAGGTTCGCCATCACCTCTTCCATTGTGGCGGGAGTTCCCTTTGCCTGGAGTTCGTCGAAACGGCGCCGGGCGCGTACTTCGTCGCTGGCCGTCATGAAAATCTTGAGTTCCGCAGCGGGGAACACGGTAGTGCCTATATCACGGCCGTCCATGATGACGCGTCCGTTGATGCTGAACGCATGCAGGCGCTCATCCACCCAGGAACGCACGAAAGGCACGGCTGAAACCGGGCTTACCTGCGAGGAGACTTCCATGGTGCGAATCTCTTTCTCGATGTTGCGGCTGCCACAGAAAAGTTGCGTACTACCATCCCCCGGACGCTCGAAATGCAGGTCGAAACCCGCTTCAAGAGCCGCCTTGAGAGCGGGCCTGTCTATCCCATCCGGCCCAATCATGCCTTTCTCCAGGGCAAGCAGGGTAACTCCCCGGTACATGGCTCCGGAGTCGAGATATAAAAAGCCAAAGTGCTTAGCGACAAGTTTTGCGAAGGTACTTTTGCCGGTGGAGGACCAGCCGTCCACGGCAATGATGATGTCGGGTACTGCTATCATACGAAATCTTTTACGTCTTTTGCAGAAACGGGATTGCCGCCAAGGATGAGCAGGCGCTCAACCACGTTCCGTAGTTCGCGGATATTGCCAGGCCAGTGTCTCTCCTGCAGGAGCCGGAGGGCATCATCGCTGAAGGCCACGACACTCTTGCCGCTCTCAGCGCAAATCTGTTCCACAAAGTAATTCACAAGTTCGGGAATGTCCTCCCTGCGGTCGTCCAGCGAAGGCACCTTGATGAGAATGACGCTCAGGCGATGGTAGAGGTCCTCGCGGAAACGGTTCTCCTCGATTTCCTTGCGGAGATCCTTGTTGGTAGCCGCTATCACGCGTACATCTACCTGTATGTCCTTGTCGGAGCCCACGCGGGAGAGTTTCTTCTCCTGTAGCACGCGCAGCACCTTAGCCTGGGCCGCCAGGGACATATCGCCTATTTCATCGAGGAAAAGTGTGCCTCCGTCGGCCTGCTCGAATTTGCCCTTGTGCTGTTTGATGGCAGATGTGAAAGAGCCCTTCTCGTGCCCGAAAAGTTCGCTTTCTATAAGTTCGGAAGGGATGGCAGCGCAGTTTACCTCGATATAAGGCATGGCACTGCGTCCGCTCTGCTGATGCAGGCTGCGGGCTACCAGCTCCTTGCCTGTACCATTCGCTCCGGTGATCAGCACGCGTGCATCGGTCGGGGCAACCTTTGTAATCATATCCCGGATCTGCTGTAGCGCCGGCGAAGAACCTATCATCTGCTGTCCGTACACTTTTTTCTTGAGCACCTTGTTGTCCTTCACGAGTACGGTGCGTTCGGATGCGTTCTTGACAGTAATAAGAATGCGGTTAAGATCGAGAGGTTTGGGGATGTAGTCAAACGCCCCCCGCTTGATGCAGTCTATGGCGGTATCAAGATCGCCGTGGCCGGTTATCATCACTACCGCAGAGTCAATTCCCTCGCTTTGCACGTAGTCCAGCACCTCATTTCCATCCTTCACCGGCATCTTGATGTCGCAGAACACAACATCGTAGTGTTCTTTGCCTATCATCTCGATACCGGCGGCGCCGTCTTCGGCCAGGTCGACCTCATATCCTTCGTCACAAAGAATCTCCTTCAGCGAATTCCTGATGGAACGCTCATCATCTATCACAAGTATTTTCATTCTCCCTCCTTTTTCTGTTTTGCAAGCATCCCGGCATATTCGCGCTGAGCGCGCTCCACGGAAACGGAGCGTTTGAGCACGAATCCGGAACCGAGATATTTTGTTCGAACGTCTTCATCGCCGGCAAGCGCCTCCGGAGTCCCCTGCTGGAGGATCGTGCCTTCATACAGAAGGTATGCACGGTCGGTAATGGCAAGGGTTTCACCCACATTGTGGTCTGTGATTATAACCCCGATATTACGGTATTTGAGTTTCGCAATGATATACTGGATATCTTCGACTGCAATGGGATCGACGCCTGCGAACGGCTCGTCCAGAAGGATGAACTTTGGGTCGATGGCCAGTGCCCGGGCTATTTCGCAGCGCCTGCGCTCGCCTCCTGACAGCTGTATTCCAAGGCTCCTGCGCACTTTGGAAAGATTGAATTCATCAATCAACTGCTCCATACGGTCCTTACGCTCGGACTTGGACATCCCTGTCATTTCCATTACGGAAAGAATGTTGTCCTCTACACTCATTTTGCGGAAGACCGATGCCTCCTGAGGCAGATAGCCTACGCCTTTTTGGGCACGCTTGTACATGGGAAGGCCGGTGAGTTCCTCATCGTCGAGGAAGATGCGTCCCTCGTTTGGCACGATCTGGCCGGTTATCATGTAAAAACTGGTCGTCTTTCCTGCGCCATTGGGGCCGAGGAAGCCGACGATTTCTCCTTGGTTGACCTCCATCGACACACCCTTTACGACGGTGCGCACGCCATATTTCTTAACCAGGTTTTCGCAGCGAAGTTTCATTATGTTCTAATTTGCGTCCAGGCCCAGATCCTTCACAAGATTCAGGACCTCGGGATTGGTATTCATCAATTCTTGTGCCTTTTCTGCCGGAAGATATACTTTTGGTGCAGATTCTTCGACCTGTTTGACGGTTACGAACAAGTGAACCCTGCCGCTGCCGAGTATCCTGGCAAAGCTGGTTTCCATATTGCGCAGGAGTCCGTTCTCTATCCATTGCTTCTGGGCCTCGTTGGTCACCTCGAAACTGACATTCCTGAATCCGTCCTCTTCGGCAAACGAGAGTGCGGCGCTGGCAAGGGCATTCTCCAATCTTGGTTTACCCTTGGAGCATTCCTTCACCAGTTCCGGCCATTTTGTCCGGATTTCGTCTTCTGTCGGGATGTCGGGGTCAACCGCTTCTGCAGTCACCCCTTCCGGAGCATTTTCCTGTACAGAGTTGCGAAGCAACGCGGAAGAAGTGGTGACCGCAGAAGCGGTATCATCCTCCTCCCCGGCCAGCAGCCCCGACATAACCTTCTTAGCCCGGCTGCTTCGCTTTGTCGCGGCAGGCTCATTCGTTACATGGCGGCTATCTTGCTGATTATCAACACTTTGAACTATCTCCTCCCCTTTGATTTCTAGTGGGAGAGATGCAGCTGCCACGGGCACACCGCCGAGAAATGCCAGCTTCATGAGGGCATACTCGATATGCAACCGCTGATTTGTGCTGGACTTGTAACCTGCCTCGCAGGCAGTGGTAATACCGAGCGCGTCATAAAAAAACTGGATAGTACAGCGCCCGGCCTGCTCGCGATAGCGACCCTTAAGGGACTCCGGCAGGTCGAGCAACGACTCCAGGCCTCCCGTGCGTGCCACCAACAGGTTGCGGAAATGCTCACCCAGGGCCGACACGAAATGCAGGGCGTTGAACCCTTTGGAGAGAACGTCGTCGAACTCCAGAAGAGCACTGGCGTAATCCTTTGCAAGGAAGAAATCCACAAGTTTGAAAGTATAATCGTAGTCCAGCACTCCAAGGTTACGGATAACATCCTCATAGTGGATGTCGCTACCGCAGAAGGCAACGGTCTGGTCGAAGATCGTGAGGGCGTCGCGCATGGCTCCGTCCGCCTTCTGGGCAATCACGTGCAGGGATTCATCATCTACTTTAACTCCTTCCTTGTCCGCTATCCCACGCAGGTTGCGCACCATGTCGGAGATGCCGATACGGTTGAAATCGTAGGTCTGGCAACGGGAGAGGATGGTCGGAAGGACTTTATGCTTTTCTGTTGTGCAAAGGATGAATATAGCATATGCCGGTGGTTCCTCCAGAGTCTTGAGGAAGGCGTTGAAAGCGGCTTGGCTGAGCATGTGGACCTCGTCGATGATGTACACGCTGTAGTTGCCGACCTGAGGAGGTATCTGCACTTTCTCCATCAGGGTCTTGATGTCCTCTACGCTATTGTTTGAGGCAGCGTCCAGTTCATAAATGCAATATGAGCGGCCTTCGGCGAAGGACACGCAGGACTCACACTCCCCGCACGGCTCCATATTTGCAGTAGGATGCATGCAGTTGATGGTCTTCGCGAAAATTCGTGCGGTGCTGGTCTTGCCTACTCCGCGGGGGCCGCAGAAAAGATAGGCATGGGCCAGCTGGCCGCGGAGAATGGAATTCTTCAGCGTCCTGGCTATGTTGTCCTGTCCGATAAGGGTTTCAAAGGAATCCGGACGGTACTTGCGTGCAGATACTATATACTCACTCATAGGATTACAAAAATAATAAAATAAAGTGTAAATTTGCCAACGTGAGAAACATGAAGAAAAAATATTTATTGGCATTGCTTCTGGTACTTTGCGGATCATGCGCCTTCGCACAAGGCCGCATCTATACCCGCAAGGCGCGCCTGGAGGACTTTCCGTCCCGCACGACACGCGTGGTACTGACCGGGCAGGAAGTATTCGATGCCGTGCTGAAAGAAGAGATTTCCAGCCGATGGATGGCTTCCCCCTACGAGTTCTGCACGGTCACCGACTACACCCGCGACCGCTACACCAACCTCTATTACTTCGTGCGCTTCACCTTCGATGCCAACTTCACATACATGACGCTTACTAAAGGCGGTGACCCGGAAGACGAGAACCAACTCAAGCAGGGCTTCGACGTAGTGATGATTCCGATAGCTCCCGCCTATATGACCGGTGGGGATGAACTGGTTTATCTGCCCGCCTATATCGACATTTTGCAAGAATACATAAACCGCGCGATGGAATCGGACAAAGTAGCCTACCGCGGCCTCAAGGCCCTGTGTTCCAAACCCATAGGCCCCGTCCATACCGACAGGCAGGCAGCCCTGGATGCGTTTCTCGCCGCCAGGCCTTTCGAGAACGCAAGAATAGAGATTGTATCCTCTTCGTCCGACAAGAAGATAGAGATGGTCATCTCCACCGACACCCACCAACTCCGCAGCATCAAGAAGAAATAAAATGTCTTCTCCCCTGGAAAAATACCTGCTTGCCCACAGCTCTCCCTTCGGCGACGCGTTGGAGAGGATAGAGGCCGCCACCCACATGCACACCAACTACCCGCGCATGATGTGCGGGCCTGTACAAGGCAGGCTGCTCACCATGCTCACGCAGATAAGCGGAGCGCTCAGGGCCCTGGAGATCGGTACCTTCACGGGATATTCCACAGCCTGCATTGCTTCCGGCCTGCCGGAAGGCGGTTCTCTGGACACCTTGGAGATAGATGACGAACTCGAAGACATTATCCGCAAGGGCTGGCGGGATGCCGGGCTGGAAAGCAGGATACAACTACACACAGGGCCCGCCCTGGAAACACTCTCACGGCTGCAGGGGCCATACGACCTTGCCTACATCGACGCCGACAAACGCGAGTATATAGACTACTACGAGGCAATCCTCCCCAAACTCCGTCCAGGCGGAATAATTGTCGCCGACGACGTGCTGCTTGGCGGAAAGCCCTTCGATGAAACCTACCGCGACGCCAAGACGGAAGCGTTGCGCGCTTTCAACGACCATGTGAAAAACGACCCCCGCGTGGAGGTCGTAATCCTGCCGCTCAGGGACGGCATAAGTCTGATACGCAAGAAGTATTAACCAACCTGCGAACCGTTCACCACTGCTTCCTGCGGAGTGATGAAGCGCATCTTTCCGTCGTTCTGCTTGGCCATGAGAATCATGCCCTTGCTCTCAATCCCCTTGATAGTGCGGGGTTTGAGATTGGCGAGGATGCAGATCTGCTTGCCAAGCATGTCCTCGGGGCTGTAGTATTCGGCAATGCCGGACACTATCACGCGCTTGTCGAGGCCGGTATCTATCGTGAGTTTCAGGAGTTTGTCGGTCTTGGGCACACGCTCCGCCTCCAGCACGGTCGCAGTACGGATGTCCATCTTCTCGAATTCCTCAAAGGTGCATTCGTCCTTCTGTGGAGCGACCTGTTTCGCAAGTTCTGCCTTGGCTTCCGCCTCTTTCTGCGCACGGATGGCGGCAAGGCGGTCGAGTTGCTTCTGGATGGCATCGTCCTCTATCTTCGCGAACAGCAACTCCGCCTCTCCCAGTTGATGGCCCTCCTTCAGAATATCGGTCGCCCCCAACTGCTCCCAACCTACGCTTTGCGGACCGGCAATGCCGGCCACGGAAGACAGGTTCAGCATTTTACGCAAACGCTCGCAAGCGAAAGGAGTGAAAGGCTCGAAAGCGATGGCAAGATCGGCGCAGAGTTGCAGGCACACATTCAGGATGGTGCCTGTGCGGGCGAGATCGGTCTTCGCAAGTTTCCACGGCTCACTGTCGGAAATGTATTTGTTGCCAAGACGCGCTATCTGCATGGCATCTTTCAGAGCTTCGCGGAAACGATAGTTCTCGATATTCTTCTCAAGGCTTTCGCGAAGCACGGGGACCTCGGCAAGAGTCTCGCGGTCCACGTCGGTTAACTCGCCGGCAGCGGGCACCTTCCCTTCGAAATACTTATGCGTGAGAACCACGGCACGGTTAACGAAGTTTCCGAAAATAGCCACCAGCTCGGAATTGTTGCGGGTCTGGAATTCCTTCCAGCTGAAATCATTGTCCTTGGTTTCGGGAGCGTTGGCAGTCAGTACGTAGCGCAGCACATCCTCCTTTCCCGGGAAATCCTGCACATACTCATGAGCCCAAACGGCCCATCCGCGGGATGTGGATATCTTGTCGCCTTCGAGATTCAAGAATTCGTTTGCAGGCACATTCTCGGGGAGGATAAAGCCATCGCCGTATGCCTTAAGCATCGAAGGGAAGACTATGCAATGGAACACGATATTGTCTTTGCCGATGAAGTGCACCAGTTTGGTATCGGGGCTCTTCCACCACTTCTCCCAGTCATCCGGCAGAAGCTCCATGGTGTTGGAAATGTATCCGATAGGTGCATCGAACCACACGTAGAGGACCTTGCCCTCCGCACCTTCTACAGGCACAGGGACACCCCAGTCAAGATCCCGCGTGACGGCACGGGGCTGGAGGCCTCCGTCCAGCCAGCTCTTGACCTGGCCGTAGACATTGGAGCGCCACTCCTTGTGTCCTTCCAGAATCCATTCGCGAAGCCAGGGTTCATAGTCCTGCAGGGGAAGATACCAGTGCGTGGTCTTCTTTTTAATGGGTTCTGCCCCACTCAACTTGGAGTGAGGATTGATGAGTTCCTCCGGGCTGAGAGTTGAGCCGCACTTCTCGCACTGGTCACCGTAGGCGCTCTCGTTACCGCACTTGGGGCAGGTGCCCACAATATAACGGTCGGCGAGGAAGGTCTTGGCCTCAGGGTCGTAATACTGCTCGCTCTCCTGCGTGACGAACTTGCCTTCGTCGTAGAGTTTGCGGAAAAACTGCGATGCATTCTTCTCGTGAACCTTAGACGATGTCCGGCCATAAATGTCGAAGTTGATGCCCAGGGCCTTGAAACTCTCGCTGATTATACTGTGGTATTTGTCCACTATGTCCTGCGGGCTGCAGCCCTGCTGGCGTGCTTTGATGGTAATGGGCACTCCGTGCTCATCGCTGCCGCACACATACAGCACATCCTCCCCGCGGAGTCGGAGATATCTCACATAAATATCAGCCGGCACATATACTCCGGCAAGATGCCCGATATGCACCGGGCCATTGGCATAAGGCAACGCGCAGGTCACCAGGGTTCTCTTGAACTTCTTTTCCATATATAGTCTTAATCTTCTTTTTTCAGAGTATCTTTCAATTTCTTCTGTCTTTTCTGCAATTTGGTCATCTCCTGCAGAAGAGGGAGTGATTCTTCGGACGTTATGTCGTGAAGGGCGCGCCGTATTTCCTCTAAGCGCGATGCCACCCGGCGCTCTGCCAGGGTGAGCATGGCGCGGGGAACATATGCCACGAGCCATGACTGCTCAGATGTCATGGAACTTTCCAAACGCTTCACAGACAATTGATAAGGTCTGGTGGAGAACTCTCCAGCTATTTCCGCAAGCGTTCTGTCGGGAGAGTCCAGAAGGGTGCGGATAATCTCGTCCTGCTGCCTGCCCTCATCATAAAGATCGAGATATGCATCATATACGCGGCGGAAACCGCTGTTGGCCAATGGCTGTCCGGTAGATTCTATGGCGGAGGCGATGAAGCCGGCCACGGTATCGGTGGCATCAGGATCGTAGTACGGGGAGTCGGTCTCAAAGTGCAGTTCTTCGCATCCGTGCTGCAGCAGGAAGGTCAGAATATCGCCCTCCACCGCCGCAAGGATACGGTTCTCCGGAGTGTATCTGGCCGATGCCGATGGAGCAGAGTCCCCCTCTGGAGCATTTTCCCGTACAGGGTTGCGAAGCAACGCGGAAGAGGGGGACTCTGCTCCATCGGTTCCCCTGGCGGCACGCTCGCGCTCACGGCGCTCGTCTTCCAGCAGGCGGTCGCGGGTAGTCTTCACTCGCGCAAAGAGGATGTCCGGAGCCACGTCGAACTTCTCGGCGGCCGTGTTCACATAAACAGAGCGCTTTACCGCATCGGGTATGCGGGCGATGGTGTCCGCTATGTCGTTTACGAAATTCGCCTTCTTGAGAGGATTCCCGGCGGCTTCCCCGAGGAGGATGTCCGACTTGAAATCGAGGAAATCCTTTGCATTGGCAGCGATGTACGCCTGCACTTCCTCCAGGCTCCTGCCCTTGCTGAACGAATCCGGGTCCTCCCCTTCCGGAAGAAGCACCACGCGCACGTTCAGGCCTTCATACAAGATGAGGTCGATATCCTTCAGCGAAGCGTGTATGCCGGCGGAGTCGCCGTCGTTCATCAGCAGCACATTCTCGGTGAACTTGTGTATCAGGCGGATCTGCTGCACCGTAAGCGCCGTTCCGCAGGGGGCCACCACATTGTGTATGCCCAGCTGCTGGAGCATCACATAGTCGATATTACCCTCGACGATAATACACTCATCCTGACGGGATATCTCGCTCTTGGCGAAATAGATGCCGAAGAGGATGTTGCTCTTGCGGTAGATTTCGGTATCGGGAGAGTTGACGTACTTTGCAGGATTGTCGGCCTTGAGAGTACGGCCGCTGAAGGCGATGGTACGTCCGCTCACCGACTGTATCGGGAACATCACGCGTTCGCGGAACTTGTCGCCGAGGGTGCCATCTTCCCTCTTTACCACAAGTCCTGCATCCAACAGATACTCATCTTTGTAGCCAGCTTTGCGTGCGGCATCCAGCAATGCGGTACGGGCAGATGGGGCCCAGCCGAGCCCGAATTTCTCTATGGTATCATCTTCCAGGCGGCGGGAATGATAGTAGGCAAGGCCTACATCCTTTCCTTCGCCTGATTTGAGCTGGTCTGCAAAGAACTTCTGTGCGAACTCGCTCACGAGCATCAGACTTTCGCTGCGCTGGCGGCTGGCAAGCTCTTCCGGTGATTCCTCCTCCTCGACGATCTCTATGTTATAGCGTTTCGCAATGTAGCGCAGGGCCTCCACGTAGGAATTATGCTCGTGCTCCATCAGGAAGCCTACGGCGGACCCGGACTTCCCGCATCCGAAGCACTTGTAGATACCTTTCGAAGGCGACACGTAGAACGACGGAGTCTTCTCCTGATGGAAAGGGCAGCAGGCCACGTAGTTGGCCCCGCGGCGCTTCAGCGTCACGAAGTCCCCTACTATGTCCTCTATCCGTACGGTATCCAGGATGAGGTCGACCGTTTCCTTGGGTATCATTGCCGTTCTATGATGCTATATCACACAGGAACTTGATGCGGATGAGGCGGATTTCGAGTTCTTCGAAATCGCCACCGAGGGCGGAGATGGCCTCATCGACCGAGTCGGATTCGGCTTCGATTCGGAAGTATTCGTAAATCTCCTCCACATCTTCCTCGTCGTAATTGTCTTCAATGTAATAATCCAGATTCAGCTTGGTTCCGGTGGAAACTATGCCCTCTATTTCCGTCACCAGTTCATCGAGGTCCATACCCTTTGCGGAAGCGATGTCCCCGAGGTCCATGCGCCGGTCTATGCTCTGGATAATGAAAATCTTGTTTGCGCTCTTGTTGGGAGCCGACTTCACCACGAAGTCGTCCGGGCGGGTGATGTCGTTCTCTTCGACATACTGTGCGATAATCTTGACGAACTCGGCGCCGAACTTGCGCGCCTTGCCTTCGCCTACGCCCTGGCAGTTCTTGAGTTCATCTATCGTGACAGGATACAGGATGGCCATATCCTGCAGTGCAGGATCGCCGAATATGATCCACGGCTGGAGCTTCAGGCGGCGGGCGACATCCTTCCGGAGGTCCTTGAGCATCTTGAGGAGGTTCTCGTCGCATCCTCCTCCGCCGCGCACCGCACCTGCTGCGGCTGCAGCCTCTTCGTCTTCGAAGTCGTCGGAACCGTCGTCGCTGAATACACCGTCCTGCACGAGTTCAAGCTTGCTCGGGGCGATCAGGAACTCAAGGCCGGCTCCGGTAACGGAGATCAGGCCGTAGGACTCTATCTCCTTCTCGAGCAAATGATGTACTATTCCCTGGTGGATGACGGTGATCCAGAAGCGTTCGTCGTGGGCGCTGCCCTTGCCGAAGAATTCGAGTTCGTCGTGCTTGTAGCTCTTGATCAAGGCCGTCTCCTTGCCAGCGAGTATGCATGCGAGATGCTCGACCTTGAAGTGCTCCGGAAGACTGGTGATGAGGTCGATGACAAGCTGCATGTCCTTGCGGCCGTCGAATACGGGCTTCGGGTGGAGGCAGTTGTCGCAGCAACCGCAGTTCTCCTGAGTGTATTCTTCGCCGAAGTAGTTGAGCAGCAGTTTCCTGCGGCACTGGCCCGACTCGGCGTATGCCACGACCTCGTTCAGGAGCTGGCGGCTGATTTCCTGCTCGGCCACGGGCTTGCCCTGCATGAACTTCTCCAGTTTGCGTATATCCTTATAGCTGTAGTAGGTGATGCAGAGGCCTTCTTCGCCGTCGCGGCCCGCGCGCCCGGTCTCCTGATAATAGCTCTCTATGCTCTTCGGGATGTCGTAGTGGATTACGAAACGCACGTCCGGCTTGTCGATTCCCATGCCGAAGGCGATCGTGGCCACTATCACATCTATCTCCTCCATCAGGAACTTGTCCTGATTCTCGGCACGCACCTTCGCATCGAGACCTGCGTGATACGGCAGCGCCCGGATGCCGTTGATGCTGAGGAAGGCGGCCATCTCCTCGACCTTCTTCCGGCTGAGGCAGTAGATGATGCCGGACTTGCCGGGATTCTGGCGTATGAAACGCACTATGTCCTTCTCCGGCTCAACTTTGTTACGGATTTCGTAATAAAGGTTGGGGCGGTTGAAGGACGACTTGAAAATGACGGCATCCTGAATACCCAGATTCTTGAGTATGTCGCTCTGCACTTTTGGAGTAGCCGTTGCGGTGAGGGCGATGATGGGAGCGCGGCCTATCTCGTTCACCAGACTGCGGATGCGCCTGTACTCCGGTCGGAAGTCGTGTCCCCATTCCGAGATACAGTGCGCCTCGTCCACAGCGTAGAAAGATATCTTGATTTCCTGCAGAAGGGCTACGTTCTCTTCCTTTGTCAACGATTCGGGAGCGACGTAGAGTATCTTGGTGCGTCCGGCGAGAAGGTCGGCACGGACCTCGTCTATTTCCTGCCTCGACAGCGAGGAATTCAGGAAATGGGCGATACTCTCGTTGCTGCTGACAAAGCCGCGCAGCACATCCACCTGATTCTTCATGAGCGCAATCAGCGGAGAAATCACGATAGCCGTGCCCTCCGCCACAAGGGCAGGGAGCTGATAGCAAAGTGATTTGCCTCCTCCTGTAGGCATCAGGACAAAGGCGTCGCCTCCGTTGAGGAGATGGTTGATCACCCGTTCCTGGTCCCCCTTGAAGTTGTCGTACCCGAAGAATTCCTTCAGAGTGCTGTGTATTTCAGCGGAATAGTCCCTATGCATACCCAAATTTAACAATTATTTCGTAAAAACAAAAAAGAAGTGCCCGCAAAAACGGGCACTTGATTTCAGTCGAGTGAATGAATCGCCAAACCGGAACGGAGCTTCGGCTCGAACCAGGTGGTCTTGGGAGGCATTATCGCCTCAAAAGGTTTTACCGTTACCATTAACCATTAACCATTAACTATTAACTATTAACTGTTACCTGTCACCATCATTCCCATAAATATATCCATCCGTAACAAATGATTCTTCCCCATCAGCTGACATTACGCGAAACTCAAACAAAACAACAAGTGGTTGATACACACTTACTTTTTGTTCGTTTTGATAATACTCGGTGTATTTGTTTCCATATTTGAATGAAACCCATCCATCCATTACTTTATAATAATCGGTTCCGCATACAAAATTTATTTCGCAATCCTTAACCAAACTATATTCACCTGATGAGCTAGCATTATCACCAACAGGATATTTAATAGAGTCAGAATAAAGCAAAGAATCCACCAACAAATGTATGTCCAAATCAACCGTTGTACCGCCCCTTTTTGGTTTCGATGCGAGTCTATATGAATTATAGTGCAAAGCGACCACACTATCAGATATCGCAACAAGAAGATTTCTGTGCATCATTCCATTCCTGACAATAATCAATCTTTCATGATATTCCTCCCCTTTCCAATGAAAGCCCTCCTCATGCGAATAAAAATCACCTTTATCCTGCCATGTAAGTGAAGATGGTGAATGTATTTTTAAACAAGACGGGCATAGCGCAACAATCAGACAGACTGCCAAAAACTGCAACCCGCCCTTTTTACTTCTGTTACGATTGTTGTAAACCATATCCATCAATACAGTCCGTTATTAATCCAACGAGTGGATTGCAAGGCCGGAGCGGAGCTTTGGCTCGAACCATGTCGTTTTCGGCGGCATGATGTTGCCGGTGTCCGCAATGTCGGTGAGCTGTTTCATCGACACGGGATAAAGTGCGAAGGCAACCGCCATCTCGCCGCTGTCCACCCTGCGCTCAAGCTCTCCGAGGCCGCGTATGCCGCCCACGAAGTCGATGCGCTTGTCCGTGCGGAGGTCCTTGATGCCCAGGATCTTGTCCAGCACCAGATTGGAGAGGATGGTCACGTCCAACACTCCGATAGGATCGGAATCGTCGTAGCGGCCGGTCTTGGCGGTGAGAGAGTACCACTTGCCGTCGAGATACATGCTGAAATTGTGCAGGCCGGTGGGGGCTGGAGATTCCTTCGCTGCACTCGGAATGACAGTGAAGTCTTCTTCGAGGGCTTTGAGAAAAGAAGCCTTGTCCAGTCCGTTCAGGTCTTTGACCACGCGATTGTAGTCGATGATCTTGAGATGGCTTTCAGGAAAGCATACGGCCATGAAGTAGTTGTATTCTTCCTTTCCGGTATGACCGGGGTTGTGGGCCTTCTTTTCTTCGCATACGCGTGCCGCGGCGGCCGTGCGATGATGTCCGTCGGCGACATAGAACGCAGGCACCTGAGTAGTGAAGAGTTCGGTGATGCGCGCCACGACGGCATCGTCGTCGATAACCCAGAATTCGTGTCCGAAATTGTTCTCGTCCGTAAACTTGTACTCAGAAGGTCCGGCGACGGTCTTTTCGACTATAGCATTGATTTCCGCATTGTCCTTGTAGGCAAAGAAAACGGGCTCTATGTTCGCATTCTGGATGCGCACGTGCACCATGCGGTCGTCCTCCTTGTCCTTGCGGGTAAGTTCGTGCTTCTTGATGAGTCCGTTCGCATAGTCAGCGGCATGGGCACAGAGCACTATTCCGTACTGGGTGCGGCCGTCCATAGTCTGTGCATACACATAGTAGCAGGGTTTGGGGTCGCGCACCAGCCAGCCGCGCTCCTTCCAGAGCTTGAAGTTCTCGACAGCCTTGTCGTAGGTGCGCTGTTCGTGCTCCCCTGCGATGGGCTCGAAGTCGATTTCGGGCTTGGTAATGTGCAGCAGGCTCTTTTCTCCCGCCATCGCCTTAGCTTCTGCGGAATTCAGCACATCGTAAGGAGGTGCCGCGACTTCCGTCACCAGATTCTTGGGAGGCCTGATGGCCTCGAAGGGTTTGACTGTTACCATACTCTTACTTGTTTACCTGGAACCTGGTATTTCCTGTTGCGAAATAATCCACGATCTGCCTTGCAGCTGCAAGACCGGCGTTGATGTTGGCCTCTGCGGTCTGCGCGCCCATCTTCTTGGGAGTGGCGAACACGCGGAGACCGAACTTCTCCTGCAGGACCGCGAGATTGTCGGGAGCGACGTCGGTGACGTACTTGATGTCCGGACGCTCTTCGAGAGCCTTCTCCAGACCGGCTTCGTCGATCACTTCCTTGCGGGCGGTATTCACCAAAGTCGCCCCCTTGGGCATCTTGGTGATGAGGTCGTAGTTTATGCTTCCGATGGTTGAAGGAAGTGCGGGGATGTGCAGGGAGAGATAGTCGCTGCCTGCATAGAGTTCATCGAGGCTGTGCACGGGTTCGGCTCCGCCAGCCGCTATCTGCTCGTCGGAGAGGAAGGGATCGAGGGCCTTGACCTTCATCCCGAGGGCCTTGGCCTTTGCACCCACCAGACGGCCTACGTTGCCGAAGGCCTGGATGCCCAGCGTCTTGCCCTGGACCTCGCTTCCGGTTGCAGGAGTGAACTGGGTGCGTGCCATGAAGATCATCATGGCGATTGCAAGTTCGGCAACCGCATTGGAGTTCTGGCCGGGGGTGTTCATCACCACCACGCCGTGTGCGGTGGCCGCTGCAAGATCGACGTTGTCGTATCCTGCGCCGGCGCGCACGACTATCTTGAGTTCCTTGGCAGCGTCAAGCACCTCGGCGGTCACCTTGTCGGAACGGATGATGAGGGCGTTGACATCCGCAACGGCCTTCACGAGATCGGCCTGCTCAGCATATTTTTCGAGGAGCTGGACTTCGTATCCGCCCTTTTCGAGTATTTCCTTGATCCCCGCCACAGCTGCTGCGGCGAAGGGCTTCTGGGTAGCTATGAGGACTTTCATTTCTTGAGTGCTTCAAAATCCTTCATTGCGGCGGTGAGGGCCTCGACATCTTCCTGGGTGCAGGCGTTGTAGAGCGATGCACGGAATCCGCCCACGCTGCGGTGGCCCTTGATGCCCACGATATTCCTGCTCTTCGCGAATGCGAGGAATTCGTCCTGCAGGGCCTCGTAGCCGGGAGCCATCACGAAGCAGACGTTCATGATTGAGCGGTCTTCCTTCTCGGCGGTGCCGACGAACAGAGGGTTGCGGTCGATTTCGGCGTAGAGGGTTGCGGCCTTCTTCTCGTCAATCTCGTGGATGGCGTCGATGCCGCCTATGCTCTTGAGCCACTTGAGGGTCTCGTTCATCACGAAGATGCTGAACACGGGAGGAGTGTTGAACATCGATTCCTTGTCGAGGTGCACGCGATAGTCGAGCATCGTAGGGATGTAGCGGCTAACCTTTCCGAGGCTGTCCTTGCGGATGATGGCGAATGCCACGCCTGCAGGGCCTGCGTTCTTCTGCGCGCCGCCATAGATCATCGCATACTTGCTGACATCCACCCTGCGGGAGAGGATGTCGGAAGACATGTCGGCGATAAGCGGAACGGGGCAGTCGATGTCGTGCTTGATCTCGGTGCCGTAGATGGTGTTGTTGGTAGTGATGTGGAAGTAGTCGAGATCGGTGGGGATTTCGTATCCCTTGGGGATATAGGTATAGTTCTTGTCCTTGCTGCAGGCGATTGCATAGGCGTCTCCCAGTCCCTGGGCTTCCTTGAGTGCCTTGTGCGCCCATACGCCCGTATCGAGGTATGCGGCCTTCTTCTCGAGGTAGTTCATCGCCACATAAAGGAACTGGAGGCTGGCGCCGCCGCCGAGGAAGACGGTCTCGTATTCATCGGGGATGTTCAGGATCTCTCTCCATAGAGCCCTGGTCTCGTTCATCGTTTCTTCCCACTCCTTGGTTCTGTGTGAAATGGATATCAGTGATACACCGGTGCCCTTGAAGTCGAGAAGGGCTTCGCGGGCATGTTCGATGGCCACCTGCGGCAGAAGGCAGGGGCCTGCATTAAATACGTGGATTTTGCTCATGGCATTAAAATGATTTTATCCTTAAAGATACCTATTTTTTCTGTATGTTCCAAAAATTGAGTCTCTTTCGACAGGGGCACGTCAATTTCGAAGCGGCAGGCTTCGGCGAAATCCCTCTTCGCAACGTCCAGGCCAAGCGACTTCAAATCGCTCATCACGGCGGGCATCAGTTCATACCCGAATTCCAGACTCCAGCGGCGGGTGGCGGTTTTTTCGACGATCTGCGCCTTGTCGAGGGCGTCTGCCGCTGCACTTTTGTAGGCTCGGATCAATCCTGGGACACCGAGCAGTATGCCGCCGAAGTAGCGCACTACCACCAGCAGCACATTCTGCAGTCCGCGAGAATCTATTTGCCCGAGAATCGGCCTGCCGGCAGTGCCGGAGGGCTCTCCGTCGTCGTTGGCGCGCCACAGGCCCTCCTTTGCCAGAACCGGTCCCTCAGGACTATCTTCCACTTTGTTTATCCGATAAGAAAAACAATGATGCCTTGCAGAATGGTGTTCCCTTCGCAGGGCATCCACTATGGGCTTGACATCTGATTCTGAGGTGATTGGGTACGCATAGGCGATAAAACGGCTGCCACTGTCTTTGTAGAGACCTTCGGACGGGGCTGCGATGGTGCTGTATTTATCGCGCGAAACCATGTCCAAAATTAGCAAAAATCTTGTATATTCGCATTGTATTTAGAAATTAGTTAGAAGATGACTTACCGTTACCGCGTCACGCTCGAAGGAATAAAAGGCTTTTTCAGGGTATACCTCGTAAATGCCTCGAACAGTCTGTATACTTTGCACAAGCAGCTCCGTGCCGATCTTGAATTCCCTCAGGACCAGCAGATACTCTTCAAGGCCTTCGACGAGGCCGGAAACGTTGCCGGGCGCTTCGCGCTGATGCCCCTTCCAGGCAACAAGGCGGTAGACGAGGTCAGTCTCGCCGATACGGTGAAGGCCGGAATCGTCAAGTTCCAGTACTTCTACGACGTCGTTTCCAAAAAGAGCGTGACGGTCACTTTCGAAGGAGAGGAACCGGGGCGCGAGGTCCAGCTTCCCGAAATCATAGAATCCAAGGGACCCCTGCCCATTGAATTCGAGCACGGTTACGTCGCCTTCGAAGACCTCCCCGACAACCGCAGACGCCTTCCCGGCGAAAAGCCCTCCGGCATCCTCGGCATGCTCGGCCTCGACGAGGATGAAGACATTGAAGACGAAGACGACGAAGATCTCGACGACGAGGACGAAAACGAAGATGACTCCCCCGAAGAAGAGGAAGTCATCTATGATGAAAACGAATAAGCGCTAATTATTCTTCACGCCCATGAAGAGGATGGCGTTGGAGCCCTTCTCCCGGATAAAGAATACAAATGGTCTGTCGGCGATGAATTGCTTGACAGGGGGTTCACTTCCCGGGCCTGCTGAATAGGCCATAAGGTTAAGTGTGACCGCGGCCGCTTCCGTGCCTTTTTCATCCACATTAACAACGGCCTCCTGAATTATGCGGTCGATATATACACGTTTCTCAGAGATATTGGAGAAGTCAGCATCTTTGGCGCTGAAGGGCGTGGTGGCCCCAAGAGCCTGAAGGACATCTGCCACATCTTCATAGCGGCTCTTTATCTCGAATTTCGGAAGCAACACTTCCACCAATTCGCCATTCAGCCCATTGCCGCTTATGCCAAATTCAGCCAGGAACTCTCTGCCTTCGGTGCTTCCAAGAGCCTTTAATGCATCTGCGGTTGTTGAACCACTTGCAGGAAGAGCTACTACAAGGTCATAACTGCCATTTCCATAAGGAATGCTGAGCAACTGGATATTATTAAAATCGTTATAGATAAATAGAGCCTTTTTTCCGAAGAATGAAGCTTTCGCGTCTGCGGACACTCCATGGAATGGCATTTCTTTAAACTCTTTATCGAATTCCACACCCCATTCCGCCTTATAATACAGAGCATTTGCTATCACCAACGGAGGAAATGGCGCCTCCTTCAGCATCTCGGGGACCAGCCCCTCTGTCTTTTCTTTGCACCAGTCATTGATTGCTTTCAGTAGCGATTCTCCGTTGGAAAAATCTGCATTGAATGCCTGTGCATTAAAGTATTGAACAGCATCGTTGGTAAAACTCTTCAGCACAGGGAAACCATTGTCGATCCACATGCCATTTGCGGAGCCGAACTTGACTTTGTTGTCTATAGTGAGCAAACGGCCCACGACTGTCTTATAATAAGATGCAATTTCCTTGGAAGAATAGTCACTGAAACCAAGCAAGGCCGACAACTGCTTCTCCGTCTCCCCTGCGGCTCCAAGGTCGCAAAGTGAGAGGGATAGCGAAAGGCTCAAGGGAGAGAACAAGGCATTCTCACCGGACTTTCCGGCAATCAACTTGCTGAATGTATCGAATCCGAAACCAAGCACGGCATCGCTCATGGAAATCTGGCTCTTGGTCATCTGAGGCGGAGTATCCGGTACGCTGAACTCCAGGCTCTCCTGTTGCTCCTTAACCTCAGTTTTATCGGCAGATGACGGACTGCACGCCACCACGGCTGCAATCGCGATTAGAAATAACGGTAATCTCTTTTTCATAACTCTACAAAGGTAATAAAATATCGATATTAGTATACATGGACACACCATTTCCGAAATTATACGAAGCATAATTTATATTATCATCGTAGATGGCCCCTTGTGATGTATCATAACAATTAAAGGCGAAGTACCCGTTACACACGCCATTCCATCCCCAATTAAAGTGCATTAGTTTTGTATATGCATATAAGACAGGGGTTCGTGGTATATAAACGCCGGGCTCAAGCGGGGATGCGTAGTATTCTTGTCTCCAGTATTCAAAATCTTTGAAACCATCTGCAACCCAAGCGTGCCCAAGATTATTATCAGTCCAACCTGCAACCAGCACAGGACAATCACTTTTAATCGATAACTCCATTGAAGGAATGTTCACGGCCGAATATAGGAAATAACTATATCCAAAATAGTCAAGAGCATTTGGCACATTTCCCATATATGCGCCACTGCTGTTGGCCCCATAGTTCATATAAACGAGATCTCCTATTTCCCGTAACAGGGCGCCTATTTGATTATGAACAGAATCACAGGGTTGAACTATTCCGGAATGGTTGACAACGTGTTGGTTTACTATAGTCCAGTTCATTTGAACAGTGTCCCCTACTGCATAATCATTCCCCATTGTAACCGTTGTTACAAAATTGGCCGGATGTGCCTTATAGGCCATGATTTGACCTACTGCAGTAGCCACGCATCCACTTATTCCATTTGGACAGTATTGCCCATATACACCACTCTGTCCCCACTTTGTCTGCAATTGAACATCGCACGAATCTATAAATGAGTAGTATTCATAGTAGTGGTGGGGCATTTCCTGATCCGGCAAGGTTTCATCTAGAGAATCCAAGAAACCACGCATTAACAAATCAAAAGGCTCTACTCCAGTGTCTTTCCCCGGCTCGTAATGCCCTGATTCAGCCACAGCGATGAGCGGTGAAACATTCTTATTTGCTGCTACGATGGAAAAGCCCTCATTATCGGCAAAATTAAAAACATAAAGTAGGGTGTCTTTATCTGCTCCACCTGTTTTTGTGGATCTCTTGATAAAGCATTGTGCGGGCTCCAATCTTCTAGTATCGCCACTTTTCGTTGCCACGTTTTCTATTAAACTCAAAGAAAACTCTGCGATTTCTTTCGCCTCTTTATAAGAACGAACCGTTGAATAGGGTTTAATCTCATCTTCAACAGCAGAACGAAGCCAATGTTTTTGACAATTTGCAAACAATAATAGCGCCGCAAGGACTATTAATATGCACTTTATTTGTTTCATAATCAATTGTTAGTTTAATTCAAATGTTCCATAACAACTCCGGCCATCAGGGAGAATGAATGAGATGGTGTAATAACCCGGTGTTCCGGAGATTGGAATGGGATAAGAACCCGGAAGGGCATTGAATTCACCGTCGAGGTATTCGCCGGTGCTGGTGTTGGTGATGCAGAAATCCACTGTCCCGAGGTTGGACTGCACGGTGACAATGAGGAGTTTTGTGCCGAAGAAATCGAGCACGGAAACTTGTAAATCGTTGATAGGCAAATTCCTACCCCCCCCCCGTGCCGGATCCGCCACCTTCAACAAAAAGGGAATCTAAAGGTTGGGCAGTCGATTCATAACTTACGCCAGCCAGTGCAATTGCAGCAACGGCAATAACTATCAAAATGAAATGTTTTTTCATAATTATGTGTTTTTTTCAACACAAAATTATGCACGTGTTATGTCATATTTCAAACATAGAGTGTCATCTCACCCAAGATATGCCCATTGATTATTAAGCAGCTATCAAAAAAAGTGTCATTTTGTCGATACCAGCACTCATCTATTGTTATTTTGGGAATAAAGTCTCTTCAATTCCTCCGACAGGTAGCCAGATTCTTTACTAATTTGTAGTTTTCTCCGAATTTCGGAACAATCGTTTCGTATGCCGGTTCTTTTGAGAATAAAAGACGATTCTTTTGTAGTTATGTTCATTAGAAACATACTGCAAATTGTTATCTCTACACTACTAAGTTTTTTTTCTACAAGACTCTTGTAGAAGGACTTGCAGTAAATGGCTGTCAACAGGCACATCATTTCAACATAGCGTCCCACTCCAATTCTATCTGATATTACGGAAGAAATACTCCTTATATCTGTATTGTTACCTGGGAGTATCACACCCATTTCTACGATTCGGTCATAAACCTTCTGGATATTGTCTCCTGAATAATCCTTTGCCCAAAGGGAACCGTACAGCATATCATATTCATTTGTAACTGAATCGAAGTTTTGTTTTAATAGCAGGTATTCATATTTGCTTTTTCTTGCGTGAGTTAAGTATGTAAAGGCAACAAGCATAATTACTATGATGGACACAAGCAACAATAGTAGGAAGTTTATTCTTTGATATTTATTCTGGTATTTTAGCGCCTGAGATGAAATGTCGTTAAATATGTTGTATGAGTATTCATCTTTTAGCAGTTTCTGACTTTGGCGTAAGTCATACATTGCTGCCGCAATGTCGCCTTTATTCTCATCTATAACAGACAAGAACTCATAGAATGCAGCAGCTTTTGTCCCTTGTAATGGAATATAATCTTTGTACTTTGACAACAGCCACTCTCCATATTCGTAATCGTTGCGCAGCACACAGTTCATCAAACATGCAACGACTTCGTTTTTTACTTCCCCAGTTTCTACATACTTGAACAAATAATACTTTGAACTGTCCCGCATGCTTTCTCGCATTTCATAACAATGCATCTTTGTCAGATAATATCGCGGATAATTATGATTTAACCCTCCACCATAGGTACTCTCATATAAATCAAGGTATTCTTTCGCTTCCTTATGATTGAACACAGATGCAGCTGTACTTGCACAATCCAATAAAGCATCAGGATAATATGATCCAAAAGTAAGCGATTTTGCATACTTTAATGCTCTCTTTGCAGACTTATATCTTTGATTATAAGACATTGTATAGCCATATACCCGCCCAAATGCGAAATAAAGGCGCGTTCGGTACAAATCATCCGTCCCTCCCATCACCCGCTCCGCTTCCAAAAGCGAATGCAAAGCAGCCTTGTAGTCACGTCCGTTCTCCTCTATACGCCCCTTGTAGTACCATGTATAGAACTTGTACGCACGGTTAAAATGGTACCACGGAGTATAGTATCGCACCGCAGGAGCTATAACAGACAGGTCGGTGGTATCGATGTAGTTCTTGTCCAGCGCCATAGCATGCAACAAGGCATATTTGGCCTTGTCGGAGGGGCGGGTCAAAAGCGTGGTGTCGATGCCTCGTAGAACCTCCAGACAACTGTCCACCTTTTCCGAACGCAGCAGCAGCGGCTGGAGTGTACGGAGGGATTCCCGGTCGGGCAGGGATGCGCGGACAACTTTGCATGAACAAAAGGCCATGCTCAGCATTAGCGCTGCCGCTATGGTTATCAGTCTATGCGGTTTCATCTGTACAAAAACAATTAATACAAGAACCCAAACAACCAGAGGGGAATCTTATTCCCGCGCCCAAACTCTACTCCATCTATCGCCAGGAAACTGTTTTCAATATCCTTGATCTGTTCAAAACTCTTTCCAGGACCACCCACCTCGAAGAGATATTTCTCGTCCACAAGGAAATCCCCTTTTGCAGGGTAATATACCTTGCATACTCTGCTCAACTGATTATAGAAGAATGACTCTCTTATGGTTCCTATTTCCGGGTTACCGGACAAGGCATACATCAAATTGGGATTATCCAGATAGAGTTTGTCCGGTGAAGACAGTTTCTTCACGGATTTTGGTTTAGTCTTGAGCTGACCGATAAGGGCTGCCCGTTCAAGCAGGTCCATCAACTTAAGCCCCTGCTCCCGGTTGGTCTCCAACTGATTATAAATCTCTTCCATATTGGGGACAAACGGAACCTGGGCTGCTATGATATAGAGCAGTTTCTTCAGTTTCTGGATAGTAGCATACTCCACCTCCGTAACAGCCGGGATATCCTGCTCAATCACCTGGCGGCATACCTCTGCCAAGCGGTCGTTAAATCCTTCCGTATCTTCCTTGTAGAAGGGGTAATATCCATGCTTGAGATAATCCGTGAAGTAATTCAGAACATGGATTTTGTTGGTGATTTCTGTAGCGATTTCAACATGCCTGGTAAGGATATCCTCCAAACTGACCTTTTCCCAGGATAGGAGGCCTTCAAAGGCAAGATACTCCCGGAACGACATTCCGTGGACCGTGTTCATGGAAGTTCTTCTGGAGAGATCCACGTTGCCCTCGCCAATCTGAAGCATGGAGCTTCCCGTGAATACGACATTCATCGTGGGATAATTATCGTAGATATTCTTGATTCCCCACTGCCAGTTCTCGTACTTGTGCACTTCGTCCAAAAACAGATGAGTTCCTCCATGGATATAGTGGTACTCAATCAAATCGTCCAGACTGTTCCCGTTGAACCAGATATGGTCCAGCGAAGCGTAAAGGATTTTGCTGTCATCTGCGAATGTCTCCCGGATATGCTGTTTGAGGAGAGTGGATTTACCTACACCCTTCGGTCCCTTGATTCCAATAATTCTAGGCTTCCAATTGATGTGGTCATATATCTCACGTTTGAAGTCAAGGCTCACCTGTGCCACAAGTCTGTGTGAGTTTCTGTAGAGTATGTCCGGATTTAGTTCCATGTCTTTATGCGTTTAACCATCGCAAAGATATAAAACAATCTTGGAAGATTGAAATTTTTCTCAAAAAACAATCTTGGAAGATTGATTATGGTTGTGGCCTTTATTTCAAGGTAACCTCGCCAAGGTAGTAGCGCTTGTGGCCGTCGTCCCCCTTGTAAGGGAGGGAGATGGTGGGAGAGCCATACGCGGTTCCTACCGAGAAGTAGATTCCGGCTTTGCCGGAAGGGCAGGCGCGGGAGAAGGAGCCGAACGAATCTGTAAAGACCCTGGCGATCGTGAACTTGACATCCCTCCGGAAAGGAACTCCCTCGCCAGGAGCATCGACACCAAGGTCCTTGATGTTGAATTCCGTGTCGACAAGCACGGCCAGGATGCCGCCCTTCCGGTCTTTTAGGGTAAAGCAGGGATAGCCGCCGCAATAGCAGGGCGCAACCCCCTGGTTTTTCCAGGCGCTCTTGATATGAAACGGCTCGTTGAGATGTATCTCAGCCGGCCATTCAGCCTCCGTCATATTGATCCGGTATCCAATCCGCCGGTTGATTCGCCCGATTGCATCCTTGTTGGCCTGCAGGAACTCGCGCGGCCACCAGTGGATTGAGAGCAGGGATGCATGATAATCCTCCACGGCCTTGAGAAGGAGGTCGGCGTCCCACGCATCGAACTTGACGCTGATGCCGTAATGCTCGTGCTCGAGGATTACCGGCATTTCGGGCCAGAAGATCTGGGCCATTCCGCTGTGATACCACGAATCAGGAGGATTCATCACCAGGATGCTGTCGTCCTTGATCGTCACACCCTTGGACTTGGCGTAGTCGATGATGGGAAAACGCGCCCGCCGGTCATCGTGCCCCGCATAATCGTCCGAAATACAAAGCTGTGTCTTCCTGAAATGGCGGGTATAGATGTCGATGATGCGTTTCTGGCTCTCGAATCCCCAGCTATGGCCATGGGTCGGGGTCGTGCGCACCGTGTGCCCTTCTCCCCACATCCCATAGGCGCCTATAGCAAAAAAGGCAACCGCCGGATCGCCGTCATAGCGCTCGGCCATCTTTGCCACCATGTGTTCCACTGCGGCGAGAAAAACCGGATCGTCGTAATCCGGCTCCAGAAAGCCTCCTACTTCATAATACTTCGCCCCCTCGTCGAACACCCACTGCGGCGTGCCCTGGCGCGTCCAGTTTTCGGTGGCGGTAATGCAAAACGCCACCTGCCGGCCCTTCTCGAGCCAGCGCTGTGCCGGAGTGTCAATAATCTCCCAGTTGAATTTGTCCTTTTCCGGCTCAACGAAACTCCAGGGAAGACGCAGGAACACGGTGCTCATCCCGGGGAAATCCTCCACTATATCGGAAGGCTCCAGTTTTGAGCCGTAGTTTTCCAGGACATTGGAATAGTAAAACACCATCCAGCCCATTCCAGGATTGACGAGAGCCATGCCGTTGTCTTCAGGAAGCGCTTTCCTGTTCTGGGCGAAAATGCCGGGAGCGCCTTGCAACGACAAGATGACGACAAGGGCCGTTCCCGCTAAACGATTGCATATCTTATTCATGACTTCAAGGCTTTTTAGAAACAAGATTCCATGTGCAAAAAACGCTTGTTTTGCACATGGAATCCGATTTGAAACCGACAGGAAGATTATTCAGCTTCCTTCTCTACGAAAGGAGCCACCTTGCAAAGGTCTACTGTGAAGATGAGGGTGGCGTTGGGTTCGATGCCCTGGTTGCCGCGCTCACCGTATCCGAGTTTGGCGGGAACATAGAGTTCGATGGTTCCGCCTTCGCCCACCTGCTGGATGCCTTCGGTCCAACCTGCAACTACGCGGTTGAGGGTGAAGCGTACGGAATCACGGTCGGGAGTGACCTCGTCGAATACATTGCCGTCGAGGGTCTTGCCCTGATAGCGTACCCATACGGTGTCCTTGTCGGATGTAGGCTTCTTGCCACCTTCCTTGATGATCTTGTACTGGAGGCCGCTCTCAAGTTCTACGACACCTTCCTTGGTCTTGTTCTTGGCAAGGAAAGCTTCCTCGGCTTCCTTATTCTGAAGGAGCTTGAGGGAACGCCTGTTCTCGAGGAATTCGCCGAAGAGACGGTTCATCTCGTCGGGGTTGATCTTGAACTGCTCGCCGAATTCAGGGTCGCGCATGTTGCCCTTCGCCTTGATGAAGTCGTTCATACCCTTCTTGATCTGGGCATAGTTCAGGTCGCCGAAGTCGTATCCCTTGATGAAGGAGCCGAAGTTGATACCTACGAGGTAGGATACAGAGTCGATCTGCTTCTTGCTGGGAGTGTAGTCCTTTGCGGTCTTGACCACTTCTTCCACTGTTTCGACGGCTTCCTCGCCGTCTTCTACTTCTGCTGCCTTCTCAGCCTTGGGTGAGCAGGCAACGATTGCAAGTCCTGCTGCGAGGATTGCGAACAAATAATTCTTTTTCATTGTCTATAAATGTTAATAAGTTGTTTCTAAAGTTCCCATGCAAGGGCGGATGCGCCAAGGATGGCGGCATCGCTCTCCTTGAGCTGAGAGAAAAGGAGTTTCACCTTACCCTTCCAGAGAGGCAGGACATTGTCGTTCATGCTCTTGTAGGTGGGCTCGTAAATGAATTCCTTTGCACGTGCCAGTCCGCCGAAGAGGACTATAGCCTCCGGGGCGGAGAACTGGATGAAGTCTGCAAGTTTCTCGCCGAGAATGCGTCCGGTATAGTTGAATACGCGCAGAGCGACGGCGTCGCCTTCCTTTGCAGCTTCGTACACATCCTTGGAAGTGATATTCTGGACTTCACGGAGCAGAGAAGGTTCCTCGCTCATATCCAGCCACTCGCGGGCTGTACGGGCAACTCCGATTGCGGAGCAGTACGCCTCGAGACAGCCGTTGCGGCCGCAGCCGCAGAGCCTTCCGTTGTGACGGACGGCTATCGTGTGGCCGAGTTCCCCGGCGAATCCGTCGGAGCCGTAAAGAACTTCACCGTTCACGACGATGCCGGAACCTACGCCGGTGCCGAGGGTGATCATTATAAAGTTCTTCATGCCTTTGGCCACACCGTAGGTCATCTCGCCGACTGCCGCCGCATTGGCATCGTTGGTAAGGGATACGGGGATACCTCCGCAGGCCTCGGAAAGTTTCTGTGCGAACTTGACTTCTCCGTGGGCGGCCCAGGGAAGATTGGGTGCGAATGCGATGCTTCCGGTGTAATAGTTTCCGTTGGGGGCGCCTACGCCTATGCCGCGGATCTGGCCGTGCTTGCCGGCCTGCGCCACGAGTTTGATCACGGCTTCGGCAAGTTCCTTGATGATTACGTCCGCATCGGGATTGTCATTGGTCTTGATGACGCTCTGCACGAGCACTTCGCCGCGTGCGTCAACTACGCCGAGCTTGCAGCTCTGGCCGCCTATGTCTATACCTACTACGAAATCTTTACCCATGATTTAGTCTACTTTAATATCGGTGTTGACGTTCTTGGAGCCTGCGAATGCATAATATACGAGAAATGCGAGGCAGGCGATGATCAGCCAGTAACTCTGCAGCGACCCCACATGGTCGGCAAGGAGGTTCTGGAAGAAGGGGATGATGCCTCCGCCGCATACGAGCGTCATAAAGATGCCGGAAGCAGCCGCAGTGTACTTTCCGAGCCCTTCAACTGCGAGATTGAAGATTGAGCCCCACATGATGGAGGTGCAGAGTCCGCAGAGTACAAGGAAGCCGAGCGACAGAGGAATGGTGTTGGCGCCAATCTCGATGTGGACGGTTTCGGGAGTAAAGATTGCACAGATAACGAGCACGATGGCTACGGCACTCATTACGCCGAGCATTGTCTTGCTGCTGATCTTGGAACCGAGGGATGCGCCGACCAGACGGCCGATGAGCATGCTGAGCCAGTAGCCGCCGATCATGGTGCCTGCGATTGCAGGGCCTACCCAGTCAAGTCCGGAGTAATAGACATTGGCGGTGTTGGGGATACCGACCTCGATACCGACATAGAAGAAGATGGCAATTGCACCAAGCACGAAGTGACGGAACGACAGTGCGCTGTGAGGATCTTTCTGCATATTGCCTGCGAGGCGTGCGGCCTTCTCTTCCGGAGTCTCCATGTGAGGTTCGGGAATCTGGGTGAGGGATATGACTATAAAGGCGATGGCGAAGATTGCCATGGCGATAATCATCACAGGGGCAGCCTTGGAAACGGTTGCATCTGCGATGCTGCCACCCACCAGCCAACCCACGAAGATAGGTGCGATGGTGCCGCCGGTGGAGTTGCAGGTGCCGCCCCACTGGATGAGCTGATTACCCTTGTTGCCACCGCCGCCGAGGGTGTTCAGCATAGGGTTTACAACGATATTGAGCATGCACATCGAGAAACCGGCCACGAATGCACCGAGTACATAGACACCGAAACTCTCGACATATCCGGAAAGGAACTGGATGCCGACGCCGATGAAACCGACGGTTACTGCAGCCAGGGCGGTGAACTTATAGCCTTTCCTCTTGAGAATGATACCGGCAGGTATACCCATGCAAGCATAAGCGATGAAGTTGGCGAGGGTTCCAAGTTGCGAAAGAGCCTTGGAAGCGCCGAACTGGTTGGTGACGATCACACCCATCGAACCTGCGAGGTTCGTTACGAATGCGATCATGAAGAACAATGCGAACATCACCACGATTGCGGGGGTGTAGTTCTGTTTCTTTACTGCATTAGCCATAGTATTATTGATTTAAACTGATTCTATGTTCTTGGGATTCAGCAACTGTTTGCCTTCGGGAGTATATGCATACCCGATTCGGTCAGCATAGTATTTCTCAACCTTGCCGCGCACGATCTTGGAAGTGGAATTAACCAGACCATTCTGCTCGGTGAAGGCTTCGGGCAGCACCGCTATAGCGGCGGGAAGCCACTTCTCCGGGAACATTCCCTCATGAGAGCCGCCCTTCTTGTAGGAATCGCACTCTGCCTGAATCATGCGCAGCATTGTCTCCTTCCCCTCTTTCGATTCGGGGTCGATACCGGGATGCTTCTCTTTCATCGTGCGGCGGAGAGCTTCCTTATTGGGCACTAAGAGGACGATGGTGTATGGATCCTGGTTGTTGTGTATGATAACCTGGTCGATGTACTTGCTGCTGTCCGTCAAGCTATCCTCATATCCTTCGGGTGAATACTTCTCACCGTCTGCACTGATGAGCAGGCTCTTGAAGCGGCCGGTAACATAGAGGTAGCGACGGTTTGGTGCGTATAGATAGCCGCGGTCGCCGGTATGGAGCCATCCGTCGATGATGGTGGAGGCGGTGGATTCAAGATTCTTCCAGTATCCAGCCATAACGTTCTCGCCGCGGATCACTATCTCTCCGGTGACTCCGTCGGGAACCTCCTTGCCGTCCTCATCGCAAATCTTGATGTCCATTGGTTCGACTGTGCGTCCGGAACTTCCGAAGATGGCATGCCCTATGGAATTCGCACAGATGATAGGAGTGGCCTCGGACAGGCCGTAGCCCTGGAATACCGGCACTCCGATAGCGCAGAACCAGCGCTGGAGTTCGATGTCCAGCAGCGCACCCCCGCCAACGAAGAATTCCATCCTGCCGCCGAAGGCGCTGTCACGCACGGTCTTGAAGAGTTTGCGGTCGAAGAACCTGATGATTGGCTTCTTCCAGAAATGCTTGATCCAAGGCTTGCCGGCGTTATAGTACTCGCGGTTGTAACCGATTGCGAGATTAACTGCCCAGTTGAAAAGTTTCTCCACCCTGGGGCCTTTGGCACGGATTGCACCTTCTATATTTTTCTTGAAACTGCGACTTATTGCAGGCACCGAGAGCATGATGTGCGGACGCACGTCCTTGATGGCACCCGGGATGTTGCGCAGTGTCGCAAGCTGCGTCTTTCCGACCGGGACAGTGGCGATGCTGCCGCCGTACATCATCATGGTATAGAAACCTGCCACATGCGCGAAACAGTGATCCAGCGGAAGCACGATAAGCATGACTGCGTCTTCGTGGATATTGATGACCGATGCGCCCTGCTCTACGTTCGCAGTGTAGTTGCGGTGGGTAAGCAGAATGCCCTTGGGGTCCGCAGTGGTTCCGGATGTATAACTGATGTTGGCATAGTCGTCGGGACCGACGGAGGCGATGCGCTCCTCAAGTTTTGCAGCATTGTCCTTGAGGAACTTAAGTCCCATTTCACGGACAGTCCCTATGAAAATCTCACCCTCCTGGAGTTCCACGTCGTCGAGCACGATTACATTCTTGACAGCAGGGCACTGGGCGATCACGCGGCGCACCTTGTGAAGTTCTCCCACCGACGCCACCACGAACTGAGCGTCGGAGTGGTTGATACGGAAGGTAAGATCGTAGTCGGACTCGAGCTTATATGAAAGAGGCACGTCCACGCCGCCGGCGTAGAGGATGCCGAGTTCAGTCATGATCCACAGATTGCGGCCTTCGGACAATAGAGCGACTTTTTCACCTTTCTGCAGGCCGAGGGCCATGAATCCTGCGGCCAGGATACGGCCTTCGTCACGGGTTTTCTTGAAGGAGGTTTCAGTCCACACATCTCCCTGCTTTTCGCGCAGGAAAGTCTTTTCGGCGTATTTAGCCGTATACTTCTCGACAAAGTCGATTATGGTAGGTCTTTCGTTTGCCATATTGGTTAAAAATCAGTGGTTTCAGGTTTAGGTGCGGAGAACAGGCCGAACATCTGGGCGTCTATCATGTCGGTCACCTTCTCGAAGTCTTCGGGACGGTTGCCGAACTTGATGTTGTCGGCGTCGATAACCAGCAGATTTCCCTTGTAGCCGGCAATCCAGTTCTCATATTTCTCGTTGAGGCCGGTAAGATAGTCGATGCGTATGCTGCGCTCATATTCGCGGCCGCGTTTCTGTATCTGGGCGATGAGGTTCGGGATGCTGCTTCTTAAGTAGATGAGGAGGTCGGGATAGCCCACAAGGCTCATCATAAGGTCGAAAAGGTCGGAGTAATTCTCGAAGTCGCGGGAACTCATCAGTCCCATGTCGTGTAGATTGGGGGCGAAGATGCGGGCATCTTCGTAGATGGTACGGTCCTGGATGATGATGTCGTCTGTCTTGGAGATATCAACCACATCTTTGAAACGCTTGTTCAGGAAGTATATCTGCAGATTGAACGACCATCTGGCCATATCCTCGTAGAAGTCGGAGAGGTAAGGGTTGAAGTCCACCGATTCGAACTTGGGAATCCATCCATAGTGGGCGGCCAGCATCTTGGTGAGAGTGGTCTTGCCGCTTCCGATATTACCTGCGATTGCTATATGCATGACTGTTAAAGTTTTATATTATCAAAACAGGCCGAAGAGCTGGGCGTCGATGCGGTCTGTGATCGCCGCGAAGTCCTCGGGATTATTCTTGAAGTCAATGTTGTCAGTTTCCACTACGAGAAGCGGACCGGTGTACTTGGATATCCAGTCTTCGTAGTGGCGATTAAGTCCATCGAGATATTCGATACTGATGCTCTGCTCATAGTCTCGGCCGCGCTTCTGGATGTTTGCAACCAGATGCTCGATTCCGGATTTAAGATAGATGAGGAGGTCCGGCTGCTTAACGGTGCTCATTATCAGTTCGAATAGCTGCATGTAGGTATTGTAGTCTCGCTCGGAAAGGTTCCCCATTTCGTAGTTGTTTGCGACGAAAATGTACACTCCTTCCGAAATGGTACGGTCCTGTATGATTGTTTCTTTCGATTTTGCTATTTCCAGCACGTCCTTGAAACGCTGCGCGAGGAAGTAAGTCTCAAGATTATACGACCACCGGGGGATATCTTTGTAGTAATCCTCCAGATAAGGGTTGTATGTAACCGATTCGAACTGCGGCTTCCAGCCGTAATGCTCCGCGAGCATTCTGGTCAAGGTCGTTTTTCCGCTGCCGATATTTCCTGCTACGCCTATATGCATTCAGCACCCATTTTTATCTCAATCTACAAATTTAACATTTTATTCGTAATTTTGTAACAATTCATTCGCCAGTCCGGTTTTTATTATGAATATCAAGAGATTTGTCTGCAATGCGTTCCAGGAGAACTGCTATGTGGTTTCCGACGGGAGCCGTTGCGTTATCATAGATCCCGGTTTTGCAAACGCGCAGACCGGCGCTTTTCCGGGCGAGCCTTTTTTCGGCGAGCACGGGAATGACGCCGGCGCAGTGGGTGAACTGGACTGTTTGTACAAATATCTGGAAGCAGAAGGACTGACACCGGAAGCGATACTGCTCACCCACACGCATTGGGACCACACGCTTGGTGTGCCGGCGCTGGTAGAACGCTTTGGAATACCTGTAAAGGCGGCACTGGCGAAGACCGGCGCTTTTCCGGCTGAGCCTTTTTTGGGCGAAGACGGGAATGACGCCGGTGGAGCCCTCTACGGATTCAAAGTGATTGCAACTCCGGGGCACACGCCCGACAGTGTCTGTTTCTACAACGAGGCCGAGCACGTGCTCTTCACAGGCGACACCCTTTTTGCCGGCACCATCGGCCGCACCGACCTCCCCGGAGGCGACTACGACTCCGAAATCCGTTCAATAATGGAAAAACTCATCTTCCTCCCGGGAGAAACCGACATCTATCCCGGGCACGGCCCTGCGAGCACCATCTCCCGCGAGCGCACGGAAAACCCATTCCTGGAGCCTTTCAACGAAAGGGAAGAGCTAGACCTTGACTGATTCGACCGCAGCACGGACGCTGCCGTGCTCCAGCAGAAGGGCACGGGCTTTGTCGTAATCCGCGATCCCGGTTTCCTCCATTATCATGCGGGTACCACGGTCCACGAGTTTCCTGTTGGTAAGTTGCATGTCCACCATGTGATTGCCTTTAACGTGTCCGAGGCGTATCATCACGGAGGTAGATATCATATTGAGAATCAGCTTTGTGGCAGTGCCGGCCTTCATACGGGTACTGCCGGTAACGAATTCCGGGCCGACCACTGCAACTATCGGGAATTCCGCAGCATCTTCCAGCGCAGACCCCTCGTTGCAGGTGATGCAGGCAGTCAGCATTCCTGCTTCGCGTGCATTCCGTATTGCTCCGAGCACATAGGGAGCGCCACCGGAGGCTGAAATGCCGACTACGATATCTTCCGGACGCGGATCAAAGGCCAGAATATCTTTCCAGCCCCGGATGGGATCATCTTCAGCACCCTCGACCGCCCTGCGGATCGCACCGTCTCCCCCGGCAATAATACCGATGAACGCACCGTCGAGGCCATAGGTAGGGAATATCTCCGAGGCGTCGGTGATGCCGAGACGGCCGCTGGTGCCAGCGCCGATGTAGAACACCCGGCCCCCGCGCCTCATCCTCTCAACGATTCCATCCACAAGGGCGGATATCTGCGGAATACTGCCGGCGACCACCCCGGGGACCTTGCTGTCCTCGGCATTGATGCCTTTCAGCAATTCCTCGGTGGACATCAGGTCCAGCCCCGAATAAATGGATGATTGCTCGGTAGAATTCATGATGCTCACAGAGTCTGTCCTCCGATGAACTCACGCATGATGGAGGTCGGAGGAATGGCCGCTATCTCCGCCGGTTTGAGTGCTGTGACGGGTTCGATGAACTCGAGCAAGGACTGGGCTTTTTCGTAGGCGGGAGAAGCTTCCGTAACCCCGTAAAGCAGGGGTTCCGCATAATACTTCAGCAGCGGAAGGTCATACAGGGTGGAGGAGTTGAACACCACGCGCGCGTTCTCTTCGAAGGGGAAGATGTTGCGCCTTTCTCCCCTGCGGACGCTGGGCCAGCGGAGGATGTTCTCCTCGGGGCTGATACCGCGGACCCGGTTATCCCTCACTATGCGGCGAAGCAGGCGCTTGTCGGTAGTGGAACCGTGCTCCTTATGGCCCCCGGGAAGAGCAGTAAGCGCGGAAATATACACGTTGTATATGCGATTCCTGTCCACATTGGGAGTAAGGTCGGGATTCAGGGCATGGATTCCTTCCATAAACAGCATATCGTTCTCTTCAAGCTTCATACGGCGGGATTCATCGAAAACAGGACGGCCCGCCTTGAAGTCGAACTTGGGGATTACGACCTCCTTGCCTGCAAGCAGATCGTTCAGATTCTCGTTCAACAGGTCCACATTCATAGCACCCAGGGCCTCAAAATCGTATTCGCCGTTTTCGTCCTTGGGAGTATGCTCGCGGTCCAAGAAGTAATTGTCCAGCTCAATGACTTTGGGGTTCAGCCCGAGCACCTCACATTGCTGGGCGATGCGAAGCGAACTGCTGGTCTTTCCGCTTGATGATGGCCCGGACATCATCACTATCTTGGTCTTTTTCTTATGCCAGAATATCTGGTTCGCAATCTCTGCATATTTGCGCTCCTGCCGGGCTTCACAGAGGTTTATCAGTCTTACGGCCTGGCCGTCGGCCAGCACGCCGTTGAGTTTTTCGATAGTGTCGATGCCCACCGCGGAGCACCAGTCGGCATACTCCCTGCGGGCAGCCTCGATCTTGGAAAATTCTACGCTCATAGCATTTCTTTCAAATACGGCCCGGTTACCGAATTCGCATCGGCCGAGACCTGCTCCGGTGTACCCGTAGCCACGATCCTTCCTCCTTTGCGCCCTCCTTCAGGGCCCATGTCGATGAGGTAATCCACGCTCTTCAGCACATCCAGATTATGTTCGATAATAATAATGGTATTCCCTTGGTCGGCGAGTTGTTCAAGCACGCCGAGAAGTGTCTTGATATCTGCAAAATGAAGGCCGGTAGTAGGTTCGTCGAGTATATAGAGGGTGTTGCCCGTACTTTTCCGGAACAATTCGGCCGCCAATTTCATACGCTGGCTCTCTCCTCCCGACAGACTGACTGAACTCTGGCCCAGTTTCACGTACCCGAGGCCGACATCCACGAGGGCCTTGAGTTTTGGGGCGATGCGTGGATTCTTTGCAAAGAGCTCATACGCCTCGGCAATGCTCATCTCCAGCACATCATTAATGCTTCTGCCTTTATAGTGGACCGCGAGAGTATCTTCCTTATAACGTTTTCCGCCACACACTTCGCAAGGAACACTCACACTTGGCAGGAAGTTCATTTCTATCAACTTTATTCCGGCGCCCTTGCACTCTTCGCAGCGGCCTCCGGGCACATTGAAAGAAAAGCGTCCGGCCTTGAAACCGCGGACCTTGGCATCCGGAGTGTCCTCGAAGAGGGCGCGGATATCATCGAAGACTCCGGTGAAGGTGGCAGGGTTGCTGCGCGGGGTGCGGCCGATGGGGCTTTGGTCTACTTCTATTATCTTGTCGATGTTCCTGATGCCTTCGAGGTCCTTGTATGGCAGAGGTTTTTCGGTGGAGCGGTAGAATTTCTTCTTGAGGACGGGGACAAGGGTTTCGTTTATGAGGGAGCTTTTGCCACTGCCACTCACGCCACTGATGCCTATGATGCAGCCCAGAGGAAAGTCCACGTCGATGTTTTTCAGGTTGTTGCCGGATGCACCTTTCAGCGTCAGCATCTTTCCGTTGCCTTTCCTACGTGACTTCGGCACCTCTATACTGTCTTCACCTTCCAGATATTTCAGAGTGGTGGATTTCATCCCGTCCGGCGGAAGGGACTCTGCCGGGCCATTGTACATGATACGGCCGCCTTCGAGGCCGGCGCCGGGGCCGACGTCGGTCAGCCAGTCGGCAGCGCGCATCGTAGCCTCGTCATGCTCCACCACGATGACGGTATTGCCCTCATCGCGAAGCTCCTTCAACGAATTGATTAGCTTTATGTTATCTCTCTGATGCAGCCCAATAGACGGCTCGTCCAGGATATAGATCACATTAACAAGACGTGAACCAATCTGTGTAGCAAGGCGAATGCGCTGGCCCTCTCCGCCGGAAAGCGAACCTGTAGCACGGTCGAGCGAAAGATACTCCAGGCCCACGTCCATCAGGAACGACACACGGTCCCGGAGTTCCTTGAGGATGTCGCGCGCAATGGTGCCGGCACGGTGCGAGAGTTTCCCGGGCAAAGTGCCCAGCCACTCATGCAACTCGCTGATTTCCATTGCAGAGACCTCGGCTATGGTCTTGCCGTCTATCTTGAAGCAGTTGGTTTCTTCGCGAAGGCGCGTACCGTGGCAGACCGGACAGACGACCTTATCTTCGATGTGGTCCACGACTCCTGGCCAGTTTACCATCTGGCTCAGATTGCCTTCACCTATGCGAAAGAACTCGTCGGATCCATAAATCAGCAAGGTCACCACCTCGTCAGGCAAGGTGCCGACAGGGTCGTATACCGAGAAATTGTACTTGCGGGCGATGGAACGGATGACCTCGAACTTCTTGTTCTCCCGCACTTTGCCCAAGGGCACTATTCCACCTTCGGCTATGCTGAGTTCCGGATTCGGCACGATTGTATCCATATTTACATCCACTACCGTCCCAAGGCCTTTGCAATGGGGGCAGTAGCCTTCCGGAGAGTTGAAAGAGAAGGTATGGGGGGCTGGTTCCTGCAGGGAGAGGCCTGTTTCGGGATCCACCAGATGTTTGGAGTAGTGGTGGATGTCGCCGCTTTCGTGGTCGAGGATCGCCAGTGACCCCTTACCCATTCCAAGGGCGGTCATAACTGATGCGCGGATACGCTTCTCGTCTCCTTCACCCGGTTTGAGTTTATCGATAACCAGTTCGATGAAGTGCCCTTTGTAGCGGTCCAGGGCCTCAACCTCGTTCAGGTTCAGGATTTCCCCGTCGACACGGACCTGGGAATAGCCCTTGCGGCGGAGCCCTTCGAAGAGTTCGCGGTAATGGCCTTTGCGGCCTCTGACAAGCGGCGCGAGCAGAAGGCACTTGCGGCCTTCGTAGTTCTTCATGATCAGGTCTACGATCTGCTCATCGGTGTAACGGACCATCTCGACTCCGGTTACCGGTGAATAGGCGGTGGAGGCGCGGGCGTATAGAAGACGCAGGAAATCGGATATTTCCGTTATCGTGCCCACGGTAGAGCGAGGATTGTTGCCGGTAGTCTTCTGCTCAATCGCGATGATGGGACTTAAACCGTCGATGCTTTCCACCTCCGGCTTGTCGAGTATGCCCATGAAGTGCTTGGCATAGGGAGAGAGGGTATTGAGATAGCGGCGCTGACCTTCGGCATAGATGGTGTCGAAGGCAAGGGAACTCTTCCCGCTGCCACTTAAGCCTGTTATTACCGTAAACTTGCCGCGCGGGATATCCACATCGACATTTTTCAGGTTATGGGCCTTGGCGCCACGTATCTTTATGTACTGCTCCTTGCTCATGCGAAGAGCAAAGATACATTTTTTTCAGCATTTTTAAGTAACTTCGCGTCCAATGAAATACAAAGCAGTCATATTCGATCTGGACGGAACCCTCCTGGACACTATTGAAGATCTGGGAACCGCCGTCAACTTCGCCCTTGAGCGCAGGGGTTTCCCCTTACACAGTTTCGCGGATTACAGGCAGAAAGTCGGCCACGGAATCCGCAACCTCGTAACGGTTTCGCTGCCTTTCGAAAAGCAGTCCGATGAAGCCCTGATAGACGAGTGCCTTGCCGACTTCCGGGAGTATTACACCGGCCATATCGATGTGCATACAAGACCTTATCCCGGGATGGTGGAGCTCGTAGCCAGGCTGGATGCCGAGGGGGTGAAAATGGCCATTGCATCTAACAAATTCCAGGCAGGAACGGAAACTCTGGTGGCAGAATTCTTCCCCGGGATCCAGTTCGTGGCAGTGCTCGGCAACAGGGAGGGATTCCCCCTTAAACCAGATCCGGAGATCGTGGGAGAGGTCCTTCGCAAGGCTGGATGCAGCCGCAGCGAAGCGGTCATGATAGGAGATTCGATGACCGACATGAAGACTGCCGAAAACGGCGGAATAGATGCAATCGCCGTCAGCTGGGGCTACAGGCAAATGGAAGGCACTCCCGGCATAACTGTCGCCGACTCCACATCCGTCCTCTGGCAACTACTGGCCTAGCCTAGCAGTACATCCAGCACCATCATCAAGGCGAAGCCGATGGCGAAACCTATCGTCCCGATGTTTGAGTGGCTGCCTTCGGAGGCCTCCGGCACAAGTTCCTCTATCACTACATAGAGCATTGCTCCTGCGGCGAATGCAAGCAGGTAGGGCATCATCCCTGTCACAACAGAAGCGAGCAGGATAACCAATGCACCGCCGATTGGCTCCACTATCCCGCTGAGGGCGCCTATCAGGAAAGACTTTCCGCGGCTATTGCCGGCGGCACGCAGCGGCATCGAGATAATGGCTCCTTCCGGCACATTCTGGATGGCGATTCCAAGCGAAAGAGCGAATGCTCCGGCAATGGTCAGCCCGGCATTCCCGGCACCTAGCGCTCCAGCAATGGCAACTCCGACAGCCATTCCTTCCGGCAGATTATGTATGGTTACTGCCAGCGCCAGCATGGTGGTGCGGGACAATTTGCTGCGGGGCCCTTCAGGTCCGCCGCTTAGATGAAGGTGCGGAGTTACCTGGTCTATCAGGAGCAGGAATGCAAAACCTGCCAGGAGACCTGTTGTTGCAGGCCATACGTTGCCCTGAGTCATTCCCATCGAAGGAATCAGCAGCGACCACACGCTTGCTGCTACCATCACACCGGAGGCAAAGCCCAGCAACACTTTCTGAAGCAGCGCCGGAATGTCCTTGCGCATAAAGAAAACAAAGGCGGAGCCCAGCGCCGTGCCAGCGAAAGGTATCAGGAGTGCGAGAATTACAGATTCGTTCATACAGATGCAAATATATCTTTTTTATGCATATTTTTGCACCATGAAAAGATATGCATACCTATTAATTGTGATTCTGGCCCTTGCCGGATGTAAGACTGCCGACACCCTCCGCACTGGAGATCTGGTTTTTGTCGGGATTCCCCAGGACTACAGCCTTGACCCTGATTCGATGAGCAGCGCCATCAGCGACGCCACCGGCAAAGGAAGCCTCAACCTCATCCACGTTGCAATCGCGGAGGTCGTGGCCGACACCACCTGGATCATAGATGCAACTATCAAGCACGGAGTGGACCGCCATCCGCTCGACACCTTCCTGCGCGACTTCACACTGAAAGACGGCTCCATGCCTGTATTCATTGTCAAACGGCTGAAAGACAGCAGAATGGCCGAACAGTTTGTGGAGAATGCCAAGAAGTTCCTCGGCCGACCTTACGATGTCTGGTTCTCGCCGGACAACGAGGCGATGTACTGCTCCGAACTGGTGCGCGACAGTTACCGAACCCCCGACGGAGGATATCTTTTCGATGCCAAGCCGATGAACTTCAAGAATGCCGAAGGCGAATTCCCCCTCTACTGGCAGCAATTATTCGCCCTCATAGGCCAGAGCATCCCGCAGGATGAACCAGGAACAAACCCTCAGGACATGAGTCAGGCATCCGTGCTCATTACAGTCCCCGTTTGCCTGCCAAATCCTGACCTTAGTGACCACTCGTGAAGCGCATGTTATCGAACGCCTCTCCAGAGTTTAGTCATATCTTCCAGTGTCTTGCCCTTTGTCTCGGGCACCAGCCTCCACACGAATACGGCAGCGATTATGCAGATGCCTCCGTATATCGCGTATGCTAGGAAGTGACTATAATTGTAAAGAGGCACGAAAGTGCTGGAAACCACGAAATTGAATATCCACTGGAAGGCCACCGCAATGGCTGTCGCCTGACTGCGGATGGTATTCGGGAAGAGTTCCGAGATGTACACCCAGCAGATGGGGCCCCAACTGAACATGAAGCAGGCGCTGTAGACCATAATGCTGACTACAGGGATGATGGCAGGAAGAGTGACCACATTCGAGAGGGCTACTCCGATTGCGCCGACCGCCATACCGAGGGATCCTGTTATGAGAAGCGGCTTGCGGCCAAGCTTTTCCACGGTAAACACGGCCACCAAAGTAAATGTAATGTTGATTACCCCCATCAGTACAGTCTGGAACATCGGATTGCCCATACCCATCGATTCGAAAATGCGTGGCGCGAAGTACAGCACGGCGTTGATGCCTATGATCTGCTGGAATACGCTCAGCATGCAGCCGATGAAAATCACCATCCAGCCATAGCTGAAGAGTTTCTCAGTCTTCTCTACCGCGGTCGCCTTGATCTCGGCGAGTATCTCGCGGGCCCTGACTTCGCCGTTAATGTTGCTCAACACGGTGAGGGCCTTGTCGTCCTGGCCGTTCAGGGCAAGATAACGAGGCGTCTCGGGCACCAGCAGAATCAAAACCGTAAAGAGTGCGGCAGGCACCGCTTCGCTCACGAACATAACCCTCCAGCCAATGCTGTTGGTCCATTCCACCACTGCCGGGTCATTGGCGTGTGAACGGATGATGAGGAAGTTCACGAAATATACCACAAGCTGGCCGAAAATGATGGCGAACTGGTTCCAGCTCACCAGGGTTCCGCGCTTGCTTGCAGGCGACACCTCCGCGATGTACATGGGGCAGAGGGCGGAAGCGAGTCCCACACCTACGCCACCAAGCACACGATAAAAGTTGAAGGCAACCAAAAGGCTCTTCGTTGCAAGCCCCTTCTGGAAGAAGAGGAATTCAGGATGATAAGATCCCAACGCAGAAAGGAAGAACATTATACCAGCCGCGAACAAGGATTTCTTACGTCCAAGGCGCGATGCCATAAACCCGGAAATCAGTGCACCTATGATGCAGCCGATAAGAGCGCTGGATGTGGTGAAGCCGTGCAGACCGTCGGTGTAGCTGAAATCAGCCGCACCGCTGAAGAATGCCTGCAGGCCTCGTTCTGCGCCGGAAATCACTGCGGTATCATATCCGAAAAGCAAGCCGCCTATCACGGCTACCAGCACTATGCCGGTAAGATAGGCCCGGCTACCCGTTTGTCTGTAATCAGCCATCTCTATATGCTGTAGAGGTTCACGAGGGTTTCGTAGAGTTCCTGCTGGCCGGAACTCTGCTTTGGTTCACCGTTCTGCCTGGCGTAATCGTAGAGTTCCTCGAGGGAAACCTTTCCTTCTTCGAACTTCTTGCCGAGGCCGCTGTCGAATGATGCATAGCGCTCTTTCACCATCGCAGGGATGGGAGACTTCTCCACAATCTCAGCGGCATTCAGCAGTCCGTGGGCCATTGCATCCATTGCACTGATATGGGCAATGAAGATGTCCTCGGGATCGGTGGAGTTGCGGCGCAGTTTGGCGTCGAAGTTCGATCCTCCTGGAGCGAGGCCGCCGTTACGGATAATCTGCAGCATCGCCTGGGTGAGTTCAAAGGTGTCGATGGGGAACTGGTCGGTATCCCAGCCGTTCTGGGCGTCGCCGCGGTTTGCATCGATGCTGCCGAGCAGTCCGTTGTCGACCGCAACTGCCAATTCGTGCTCGAAGGTGTGGCCTGCGAGAGTAGCGTGGTTGACTTCGATGTTCACCTTGAAGTCCTTGTCGAGTCCATTGGCGCGGAGGAATCCGATAACGGTCTCGGTGTCTACATCGTACTGATGCTTCGTGGGTTCCATCGGTTTAGGTTCGATGAGGAAAGTGCCCTTGAATCCCTTGGCCCGGGCGTAGTCGCGGGCTGCCTTCAGCATGTTTGCAAGATGGTCTTTCTCCCTCTGCATCTGGGTGTTGAGCAGGCTGCTATAACCTTCGCGTCCTCCCCAGAACACATAGTTCTCGCCGCCTAACTTGATAGTGGCGTCGAGGGCGTTCTTTATCTGAACTGCGGCACGGGCGACCACGTCGAAATCCGGGTTGGTAGCGGCGCCGTTCATATAGCGCTTGTGGCCGAACACATTGGCGGTGCCCCAGAGGTTCTTTATACCTGTTTCCTTCATCTTCTCGAGGATGTAATCCGTGACATCCTTCAAGCGGGCCTCATATTCGGCGATATCGTCGGTATCTTCGACAAGGTCGACATCGTGGAAGCAAAAATAACCGATTCCAAGTTTCTGCATGATCTCAAATCCGGCATCCACCTTATTGCGGGCACGGCAGTAGGGGCACTCGCCCTTGTCCCACTCGTAAGAGCGGGTCTGTCCGCCGAACTGGTCACCGGACGCCTGGCCGAGGGTGTGCCACCACGCCATCGCGAAGCGCAGCCACTCCTTCATAGGTTTGCCGAGCACGATGCGCTCAGCATCATAATAATGGAATGCAAGGGGGTTCTTGCTTTTTGTCCCCTCGAAGGGGATCTTGCCGATTGTTGGAAAATACTGTTTCATATATGTATTGTATATCAATTACTTACGCAATATCGTCTGGTGCATTTTCACCAGACGGTTTTAAGCAACTCATTGATTATCAGCAATGTTTTGCAAACGCTGCAGACGGTCGCGCCAAAGGACGTAGGCATCCTGGTATGGGCTGCGGTCGGAAGCGGGTTCCACCAGTGCAAGGCGATGCAGGGTACCAAAGGCTTCGGCAGGGCCGGAGTAGATGCCGGCGCCGAGGCCGGCACCGCGGGCAGCCCCTACTGAGCCGTCGGTGTCGTAGAGTTCGATGGTGGCGCCAGAAACGGAGGCCAGCGTCTCCCGGAATACATCCGACAGGAACATGTTCGCGTTACCGGCGTGGATGCGGTCTATCTTCATTCCCATCTGCTGCATGATTTCCATGCCGTACTGGAACGAGAAGACTATCCCTTCCTGCGCAGCGCGAAGGATATCCGCGCGACCGTGACGGTTGAAGTCGATTCCGTGGAAACTGCAGCCGGGGGCGATATTGCCGAGCATGCGTTCAGTGCCGTTTCCGAAGGGAAGGATGCTGATGCCGCGGCTGCCGACCGGGGATTCTTTGGCGAGAGCGTTCATACCGGGGTAGGTCATGCCGTCGAAGGCGATATTGCGACGTACCCAGGAATTGAGTATGCCGGTGCCGTTGATGCAGAGGAGCACGCCAAGGCGGGGGTCGGAGGCAGTATGATTGACATGGGCGAATGTATTCACACGTGACTGCGGATCGAAATTAACTTCTCCCAGCACTCCGTAAACTACTCCCGAAGTGCCCGCAGTCGCGGCTATCTCCCCGGGATTCAACACGTTAAGGCTCAGCGCGTTATTCGGCTGGTCCCCTGCCCTGTAGGTAACGGGGATGCCTGCCGCGAGCCCAAGTTCTGCGGCAGCGGCAGCACTCAGGCGGCCCTGTTCCGAGAAGGTGGGCCTGACCTCTGGAAGGATATCTTCGGAAAAGCCGAAATAGTCCAGCAGTTCCTTCGCAGGGCGATTCTGCGCGAAATCCCACATCATCCCCTCCGAAAGGCCACTCACGGTTGTGCAGAGTTCTCCGGTCAGGCGCAGGGCGATATAGTCGCCCGGGAGCATTATCTTGTATATCTTTTCGAATAGTTCGGGCTCGTTCTCCTTCACCCACGAAAGTTTGGCGGCGGTAAAGTTACCCGGAGAGTTGAGCAGGTGCCCCAGGCACCAGTCCGCCCCAAGATCCTCGAAGGCCTTGTTGCCGTAAGGTACTGCGCGTGAGTCACACCAGATGATTGCAGGACGCAAGGGCTTGAGGTCCTTGCCCACGCACACCAGGCCGTGCATCTGGTAGGAGATGCCGATGGCGGATACCGAAGCACCGCTCACCTGCCCGAGAACCTCCACTGTCGCCATCTTGAGATATTCCCACCAGGCGTCAGGGTTCTGCTCCGCCCAACCGGACTGCGCTGAAAGAATGGGAGCCTCGCTCTTGGGATAAAACGCCGATGCAGCGGTGCGGCCGCTTTCCACTTCTACAAGCGAAGCCTTCACCGAAGAGCTTCCGATATCGTAGCCAAGAAGATACATGGTTATTGGTTTTCCCACAAATATAACAAATATAGCTAAACCAGATGGACAAGTATTTGGATATTTTTATACATTTGTAAATAGATACATATATATTGAACATGACACTGAAACGCATCTTTATATTCTTACTGGCTGTAGGAGTTGTATTCTCATGCGGCAAGGAGCCGCAGAAGGAATCCGTAAAAATAATAACTACCAACATCACGGTACCATCGTTGATTGAAATCGAAGAAGGGCAGGATATAACGCTCCAACTCCGAGGCATCACGAACATCAGCACAGATGACCGGATAGTACTTCGCAACGCCGCCGGCAACGATACACCGTGCAGCATCGTCGATTACAAGGACGGTTCTCATCTCAGCTTCGCCCTTCCGGAAGGCTTCACCGCAGGGCATTACAAACTCTATATCAGAAGCTGTGGCTTGAACAACTACGCCGGTGAATTCGACCTTTCAATCATCCAGGCGCTTAATGTGGAGCCCGAACCTGGGGTGACTGTCTACGGAATGGTGGAATGCGGTGGCAAAGGCGTGCCGGACGTGCTGGTGTCGGACGGTGCCGAAATCGTCAAGACCGACAAGAACGGCATCTACCAGCTCAAATCCGAAAAGAAATGGAAATACGTTTTCGTAATCATACCTACGGGCTATGAAGTCCCCAATGACGGAATTCTGCCGAGATTCCATCAGACACTGTCGCAAAGCGCAACGGTGGCGGAGCGCAAGGATTTCGAGCTGATAAAGGTAGACAATGATGAATTCACCATGCTCGTGGCTGGCGACATGCACCTTGCCAAGAGGAACGATGACATTTCCCAGTTCGCCGGTGTCGCCAAGACCATGAACGAGGCAATCAACGCTGCAAAAGGAAAAACATATGTCTGGACCATGGGAGACATGACATGGGATCTTTACTGGTACAGCAATTCATATGAGTTCCCCCAGTATCTGCAGACTGCCAATACCTACTTTAAGGATATCACTTTCTTCCACACCATGGGCAACCATGACAATGACATGAATTCCGTGGGAGACTACGACAAGTCATTTAAATACACCCGGGACATCGCACCAACCTATTATTCGTTCAATATCGGGCAGATACACTTCATAGTGCTCGACAACATCGACTACAACAACGTCGGCACCGGGGCGGATGCCCGCGGTGATTACAAAAGGAACTATACTGCCGAACAGATGAGCTGGCTTGCCAAGGACCTTTCCTTCGTATCAAAAGATACCCCCGTCTTCATCAGTTCACATGCTCCGCTTTCTCTACCCAACGGGGCGAACTCTTTCAACAATACATATCTGAACGGGGCTGATTCCGCAGGAGAAGCCAACATGACAGATTTCATAAAGGCAGTTTTGGGTTATAATGTGCATTTCCTCAGCGGACATACCCACAACATCTTCAACCGCAAACATTCAGGAGCGCTTTCCGAGCACAATCAGGGCGCCGTCTGTGCGTCGTGGTGGTGGTCCGGGCATCTGACAAAAGGCATCCATGTTTCACAGGACGGAGCTCCGGGCGGATTCGGAATCTGGTCGTTCAAGGGCAAGGATTTCACACAGAGCTTCCAGGCTGCCGGGCATGACATCAATTACCAATTCCGCGCATATGACATGGACAAGGTCAAGGAAGTCATAGTTCCGGAACTGGGAAACAACCACAAGGACTTCACGAAATACTCCACCGCCGTGGCGGACTATCCCGCCAATACGATTCTGGTGAATGTCTGGGATTACGACCAGGACTGGAAGGTAGAAATCCTTGAAGGAGAAACTCCGCTCCCTGTCACCAAGGTATACACATACGACCCTCTCCACATCGTAGCCCTGTCTGCACCGCGCTGCAAGAGTGCTGCCGCAACAAGCACGCCCAGCTTCCTGACCACCTCCTGGACACACTTCTTCCAAGCCAAGGCAAGTAGCGCGACCTCCACGGTTACTGTAAAGGTCACCGACCGAAACGGCAAGGTCTACACCGAGACCATGACGCGTCCGAAAGCATTCGACATCAATGAATACAAGAACAAATAATCCAACATTACCCTATTAACCATTTTATTATGAGATTACTGAAAACACTGGCCGTTTCGGCACTGCTCATTCTCTCGGGCCTTGCCCTGAATGCGCAGAACCGAACGATGCAAGGAACGGTACTTGATGCCGCAGGGCAACCGGTTCCCGGCGCAGGGGTCGTCCTTCAAGGCACCACCAACGGCACCATCACGGCAGCAGACGGTACATACTCTCTACGTGTACCGGATAAAGATGTGATCATCGAGTTTTCCAGTCTCGGCTATCAGACACAGACTGTATCTGTGCCCGCCGGCCAGAACCTGGTCAACGTGACTTTGTCAGAAGACAACCTGACCCTCGAAGAAACAGTCGTCGTGGGTTACGGTGTTCAGAAAAAAGTTAACCTCACCGGCGCGATCACGGCAATCGACAGCAAAAGCATCGAAAACCGCAGCGCGCATAACCTTACCACCATGCTCCAGGGCTCCGTGCCCGGCCTCAACGTCAGCACGTCCAGCGGCAACCCCGGTTCCACCGGATCGCTCAACGTACGAGGTTTCACTTCCATCAACGGCGGTGATCCTCTCGTGCTGATCGACGGCATCGAAGGCAGCATAAACCGTATCAACCCTCAGGATGTGGAATCCATCTCCGTAATAAAAGATGCCTCTTCTGCAGCAGTTTACGGAGCACGCGCAGCATACGGTGTGATTCTGGTGACCACCAGGAGCGGCGCCGTCGACAAGGACAAGGCCACCGTACGTTACAACGGCCGCTGGGGCGTTGAAATGCCCACCACTTCCACCGACTGGGAGACGAGAGGCTACTGGTCCGTCTACACCCTCAACAAGTTCTGGTATGAGAGCAAAGGGTCCAACTACGTCAATTATTCGGCGGAAGACATGCGTGAACTCCTTGCCCGCGTGAACGACAAGACCGAGAACCCCGAACGCCCGTGGGTGGTCATAAAGGACGGAAAGTACAAGTACTACGCCAACACCGACTGGTGGCATGAACTCTACAACGACGTCCATCCCACCCAGAACCACAGTGTCAGCGTCAGCGGCGGAAACAAGGCCGTAAAATACTATCTCTCCGGACAGTACGACCGCCAGGAAGGTATGGTGAAAGCCCGTCCTGACGTATATGAGAAGTACAACCTCAGGGCAAAGATCGACGCCCGCATCAACAAGTATGCGCGCATCAGCAACAACACCAATTTCTTCTCCGGTGTCTACGACTTCCCCGGCCTTCATGACATTCAGGATTCCTTCGCGTATGGCGACCGTCACGCGCCCGCATGCTTCCCTCTCAAGAACCCCGACGGGACATGGGTATATTTTGTGGATGCTCTCGGTTACCGAGTCTGCAACGGACGTCACTGGGCTTATGCTAGCGATAACCTGAACCTCGAAAAGAGGACAGACCTCGCAAATACCACCGAACTCACGATAACACCTTTCAAGGGGCTTACCGTAAAGGCCAACTACAGCTACCGCACCTACAACAATCACGATACACACCGCAGGAACCTTATCACCTATTCGCAGTATCCCGGCGAAATCGTGGAATACAATAACGGCGGAGCGTTCGACAACTACATGACTGAAGATATACGCGAGTATGTGCGTCAGACCTGGAATGCCTATGCGACATACGAGAACACATGGGCGGATGCCCATCATCTCACGGTAATGGGCGGTTACAACTACGACGACTACCACTCCAAGAGGGTTTACGCGAAAGGCTACGACCTCATAACCTCGGAACTTTCCGACCTTGCTCTCATCTCGACCGAGACACGCACTCCGGAAGTCGGCGGAAACCAGTCCGCATGGAGGACGGCAGGCTTCTTCGGCCGTATCAACTACGACTACAAGGGACGCTATCTCTTTGAGACCTCCGCACGTTACGACGGGTCTTCGCGTTTCGCCCGCGGGCACCAGTTCGGTTTCTTCCCTTCTGTTTCTGTCGGCTGGCGCATCAGCGAAGAGCCTTTCTTCGCTCCTGTAAAAGGCATTGTCAACAACCTCAAGCTGCGCGCTTCCTATGGGACGCTCGGAAACCAGAATGTAGACAATTTCTCCTATATTCGTCTCGTCAATTTCAGGACTTTCGCCGCATATAACTTCGGCGACACTACGATGGCGCGTTACACGAATCTCGACGATCCGGTCGCCTCGGACAAGACCTGGGAGACTTCCAAGCAAACCAATATCGGACTCGACCTCGCAATGCTTGGCAACAAACTCGAATTCACCGGCGAGGCTTATATCCGCGACACCGACGGCATGCTTACCGACGGCATGGATCTTCCTTCAGTATATGGTGCCGGCGTTCCCCAGATGAATGCCGCCGACCTGCGCACCAAAGGGTTCGAGCTCTCGCTCAGTTGGAGGGATTCCTTCAAGGTAGCCGGAAAGAATTTCGAGTATTTTGCAAAAGGTTCTCTCAGCAAGTACTCTTCGACCATCACCAAGTTCAAAAACGACACCTACCTGCTTTCCAACTGGTATGAGGGAATGGAAATCGGAGAAATCTGGGGTTTCCACGTGGAAGGCCTGTTCCAGTCTGACGCCGAAGCCCAGGCTTACACGAGCCAGATCGACCAGTCTTACTGCAATGCCAACCTCACCGGAGGCTGGAAGGCCGGCGACCTGAAATACGCCGACCTGGGAGGCAAATACACATACGATGAGAACGGCAATGTCATCGCTGATGAGCCGGATGGTGTGATAGGCATTGCCAAGAACACCAAATCAGAGCATGGCGACCTCATCTACCTCGGAAACAGTCTCCCCAGACTCCACTACGGATTCCAGACAGGTTTCTCATGGAACGGTTTCGATTTCAGCGTGTTCTTTGAGGGTACAGGCAACCACTATTGGTATCCTGCCCGTTACAACTTCGATTTCTGGGGTCCCTTCAGCCTCGGTTATCCTACCTTCCTGGAGAAGAACTTCCTCGACAAATGCTGGAGTGAGGACAACCCCGATGCATACTTCCCGAGACCCCGTTCCAACGTTGCATCCAACGGCGGCGGTGAACTCGGCCGCGTGAACGACCGCTACATCCAGAACATCCGTTACCTGCGCTTCAAGAACCTGACCATAGGTTACCAGCTTCCCAAGAAGCTCATCTCCAAGATCGGCCTCGATCAGTTAAGGGTCTACTTCTCCGGCGAAAATCTCGCCTATTGGTCTCCGATCACCAAGGTTACACGTCATCTGGATCCGGAGAGCTGCTTCACCCGTAGCAGCGATCCGGTCAATGACCTCAACAATACGTCCTATCCTTGGCAGAAGACTTTGATGCTCGGTATTGATATCACTTTCTAAAGGAACGCAATTATGAAAAAGTCAATATTTTGTTTGATTCTTGCTTCTTTCGTTGCGGTTTCCTGCAACCTGGAAGACATGCTGTCTCTTTCTCCTGAATCGCAGCTTACTCCGGATTCATATTTTACGAGAGCGGAAGACCTTCAGCTCTTCTCCAATACTTTCTACAACAATCTTCTCGAAAAGCAACCTTATGCTATCGAGAGCGACCTTTTCGTGAAGATGAATCCTTCCAACCTCATCCGCGGTGGCAATGACCGCACCGTTCCAACTTCCGGTGGCGGCTGGTCGTTCACAAACCTCCGAAAGATGAACACTCTTCTTGCTAACATAGATCGTTGCAAAGATGAAGCGGCAGTTAAGGAGTACACCGCCCTCACCAGATTCTGGAGGGCATATTACTATGCCGACATGATACGCAAGTTTGGCGATGTTCCATGGATCGACCGTGAAATCGGTTCCGACGACAAGGATCTATACAACCCCCGCGATACTCGCGAGACTGTAATGCAGCACATCCTTGAAGACATCGACTGCGCAATCGAGGACCTGCCCGGCAAGGCCAAGGCTCCCCAGACGGCATACAGGGTGAACAAGTACACTGCAATGTTCCTCAAGGCCCAGTTCTGCCTTTTCGAGGGCACTTTCAGGAAATACCACTCCTCCCCCGCCCCGTTCGAAAACTCCTATACTGCTGCTGACGGCACTACACACGGTGCCGATTACTACCTCGACCTCGCGGCAAAGGCGGCAAAACAGCTGATGGACTCCAACGCCTACAAACTCTTCAGTACAGGCAAGCCTGAGAGCGACTATCTGACCCTCTTCAATTCCGACAATGCAAATACGGATGAAATCATCCTTGCGGTGAACTACGACCGTGATCTCAAGATCCATCATGACTGCGGACGCGACATCACGAACCAGACTTCCGCCCGATACGGCATGACCAAGAAAATGGTCGACATGTATTTGATGAAAGACGGCTCACGTTTCACCGACAAATCCGGCTGGGATACCATGGAATTCACCGATGAGGTTGCGAACCGCGACCCCCGTCTTGCACAGACCATCCGTACTCCCGGCTATTCCTGGAAGAATCCAGGTGTGAGCAAGGACGGCCCCGAGTTTGCATACTGCCAGTCCGGCTATCAGACCATAAAGTACATTCCCGCATATTCCACGAAGCCTTACTCCACCGACAACTGCTTCAACGACATGCCGGTATTCCGCTATGCAGAAGTTCTGCTGAACTATGCAGAAGCAAAAGCCGAACTCGGCGAACTCACCCAGGACGACCTTGATATTTCCGTGAATCTGATTCGCAAGCGTGCCGGTATGCCCGATCTCGATCTGGCGACTGCAAATGCAAACCCGGACAAATATCTCCAGAGCGACAAGACCGGATATCCAAATGTGACCGGCAGCAACACCGGCGTCATTCTTGAAATCCGCCGTGAGCGCGCTGTCGAGCTCTTCCAGGAAGGCTATGGCAGATATTTCGACCTCATGCGCTGGAAAGCAGGATACTGCCTCAATCAGCCTTACTACGGCATGTATGTCAAGCCCGGCAGCTACGACTTCGGTGATAGCAGCAAATACACTTTCTATGTTGGTTCCACCACTGCTACCGGCAATCTGTTCAAGATATATGACCCTTCTGGAGAGCAGGCGGCAGACATGGTATACCTTGTAGATCCAGTCACCGGCAATTATGCTACGTCCGGCGTACTGGACATCTTCAAGAGCATCTCCCACTCATTCGACGAGTCGAAACACTACTTCTATCCTATCAACGAGAAGGACCTTCAACTTAACGAGAATCTTAAGCAGAATCCTAACTGGTAACAGATTATGAAAAGATTAAATACCATATTAAAGATAACTGCTGCAGCCGTCTTCGCCTGTTCGCTTCTTGCATCTTGCGCAGAAGAGGGGCCGACGGTTGCAAAGGCAGTTCTCGGTGATGTATCTCACATGACTTTCGCCGCCGAGAATCCGGCAGCCCAGACAGTCACAGTCTATTCCGACGGAGACTGGCATACCACCGCTCCTTCATGGATTACGGTTGATCCAGCTACCGGCAACGGAACCACAATAGTTACCGTCAGTGCAAGCGAGAACATTGATGCCGGCGGAATGCTCGAGCCCCGCAAAGATACCCTTATCATCGGGGGCAACACTCTCGCCAGCCGTCTTATTATCATTGTAAGCCAGGAAGGTGATGCTTACCGTAACGCCGAGCATCTCACTCTCGACAAGGTCGCAGCCCTCGCCGATGGCAAGTCCTTCATTCTCGACGAGGCTAACGTCGTTGCCCTTACCTCTGCAGGATTCGTGCTGAACACCGGTACCACCAATGTCTATGCCCAGTCCGTCCAGGAGGTTAAAATTGGCGACAAGGTAAGTATCAAGGGTATCAAGGGCCGTGTCAATTCTCTTCCAGCCATAACGCAGGTTGATGAACTCAAGGTTCTATCCTCCAGAGATTACACCTATCCCGAAGCCATAGTACTCAATGACGTAATTGCCAGCTACAAGGCCGATGCGATCGAGTATGTCACAGTGTCCGGCGTAGTTTCCGGAGGCAACCTTACCCTGACCATAGATGATGTGGATTACTCGATCAGACAGGTCGATGCCCCTGCAGACTTGAAACTTTCAAGCCTTAATGGACACAAGGCCACAGTTACCGGGTATTCATGCGGAATTTTGGGTGACAGGCTCTTTGGAATCTTCATTACCGAACTCAAAGACAATGGCCTTGACCAGCTGATCTACTTCGAGGACGACTTCGAGTGGTTCGCTCCTTGGACCGATGGCAATGCCAGTATTCCTGACGATGTGGCTGCGAATTCAGTGGGCAGTTCCCCCAACATCTTTACTACCGCGGCCTTGAAAGACCTTCTCACAGAATTCCAGTCCCGTGGATACGGTTATATATGGGGATGGAAGGAACAGGAGTGGTCGGACGGCACTCCGGACAACGGCAACAAGCAGACGATGTATCTTCAGAAGAATTACCTTAAGTTTGGAAAGACCTCCTATAACTCCGGCATCATTCTTCCTGCACTCGCCAAGATAAATGACACCGATGACATCGACCTTAACTTCGACTGGTGTTGGTGCATGACAGGTGCTTCCAAACCGGATATCATGACTCTTACCATTACCGTCAGCGGAGGTGGAGTATTTGAGAATGGTACAGAAATCAGTGACGAGATAACCTCGTCGCAACCCACAGAAGATGATCTCACCAAACTCGAATGGCAGCACGCTCAAGTACGCATCAAAGGCGCCACTCCCACAACAAAGGTCACGATACGTCCTACCAACAACGATCCTTCGATCAGCAGCACGCGTAAACAAAACCGCTGGTATCTCGATAATATAAAGGTTCTTCCTGCTGAAGGTAGTACTCCTGGTGGCGGTGATGATCCAAATGAGGTTAAACTTCCTGTGGAATGGAGTATCCAGACCGACGCAAACAACTTTAACGAAACCTGGCCTTTGGCCAATGGTTCCGCGACCGAAGAGGGGGTATCGGGATATATCGCCTCTGTTACGGGAACCGGAACCATATGGTACAACAACGAGGCAGGAAATGCTGCCGACCTTGCAAGCGGCAAAAAGAAAACCAAACTCGACATCCAGGCCCTCAACCCCCGTGTAACCGGTGCCTGGCCTGGTGATTATTGCCAGTTTAAAGTTCCCGGAGTAGTTTCCAAAGGCAAGAAAGTTCGCATCACCTTCGAAACCAGAACGTCCGCTACCAATCCAAAATACTGGAAACTCATATACCTGGATGGAAACGAGTGGAAGGCCGCTGCGGAAATAAAGACTGACAAGGTTGAAGGAACGGATGTTGAATACACCCACGCAATGAATGCCGATGGAGCCACTAACGTTAAAGTTGATGCTACCGTAACGTATTCCGTTAAAACCGAGAATGTCGTCTTCCGTTTTGTCTGCCAGTCAGCCATGGGAGCCGGCGGCGATATGCTTACAGCACCCAACGGGGGCACTTGGCGTCTTGCAGTGACCGACATATCCACCACAGAGTGGCAACCTCGGATTCAGTGGGGAGAATAACTGACAGATGAAGAAACTGCTTATTGTTTTGCTCACGGCGAGCCTCTGCCTGGCTACAGAGGCTCGCAAGGTGAGCGGAAAAGTGAACTGTGGGATCAACCCGATCCCCGGAGTAATCGTAACCGACGGGGCAAACTTTACCACGACGGACGCTGACGGGAGATTCAAACTGAATGTCTCCAACGATGCTAACTTCGTGTATATAGTGACCCCCTCAGGTTACCAGCCCGATTATTCGACCGGCACCCCTCAGTTCTACCAACATCTCTCGAAGGCAAAGAAATACACCTTCCATCTCAACCGCACAATTCCGGGAGGAGATTTCACCCTGTTTGCAGTTTCGGACCCACAGATGAAGCATGAGAGGCATCTCGCCAAGTTCTGCAAAGAGCCTCTTGAAGATCTTGTAAAACAGTCGCAGGAACATGCTGCGCTGCGCAATACGGTCGGAATCGCCCTGGGTGATATTGCCTGGAATGAGCTGAATATGTTCGAGCCCTACAAACAGGCTATCAAGAAGACAGGGATACCCTTCTACACCGTAATAGGCAACCATGACTTCATCCAGAACCTATCCGGAAAAGAAGCCGAAGCCGGCTACGAAGAAGCTTTCGGGCCCGTGAACTGGGCGTTCTGGCTGGGAGAAGACCTGGTCGTTGGGCTGAACAACATCCGCTTCCGCGGAGAGGTAAGTGACCCCAAGAAATCCGGCAAATACGATGAAGGCTATCCAGAATGGACCATGGACTTTGTGCGCGGGCTTCTGGAATACATCCCTAAGGACACACACATCTTCATAGCCCAGCACAGTCCTGCCTGGCGCTGGTTCAAGAATAACTGGATAATCAACGGCAAGGAGATGGTCGAGATGCTTGAAGGGTACAGAGTGGACTTTCTGTCCGGCCACACCCACATACTCAACAACCATGTATACACTCCGGAAATCAGGGAGCACAACCCGGCGGCCATCTGCGGTGCCTGGTGGGAGACCACCTGGTGCAACGACGGTACTCCACGCGGTTACGACATCTTCGACCGCACCGGCGGAGAACTGAGATGGTATTGGCACAACGTGGATTATCCAGATGACTTTCAGGTGGAATTCATTGCAAAGGGAGAATCCCGCTTCAATCCGGATTCCTACATAGTCAATGTCTGGAACTATGATGACCGGTGGACCATACAGTGGTATGAAGACGGCGTGCTGAAAGGCAGCCCGGAGATGGTAAAGGACGTCTCCCCCACCTACATCAAGCAGATTGAAGAAAAGTTCGGTGAGAAACCTATTCCCAAATACAAACAACCGCGCAAGAACATTCATTATTTTGCAGTTACTCCTTCCGAAGGGGCGTCGCGAGTGCTGATTACGGTAACGGGGCCCTATGGACAGAATTGGAGTCACGAATTTGAAATCCAAAAGTAAACAATGCTAAAACTTCTTAAACAACCAGCATACAAGCCCGAACAGACAGGACCGGAGGCTGATGCCAGATATAAAAAACTCAGGTTGCAGGTATTCCTCGGTGCCTTCATCGGCTATGCCGGATTCTACCTGGTACGGAAGAACCTTTCGATGGCCATCCCTGCGATGGCCCCCTTAGGTTTCGAAAAGACCGAACTCGGTTTCGTACTGGGACTTAACGCCGCTGCATACGCCCTTTCAAAATTCTTGATGGGGAGTGTGTCCGACCGCAGCAACGCAAGGGTATTCCTGCCTCTCGGGCTGGTACTTACGGCCATTTCGATGTGCTTCATGATTGTTCCCATCCAGTTCATAGGTGCGGACCACAAGGCACTTGCTATCGTAGTCATGGGCGTGCTCAACTTCCTCGTCGGATGGTTCAACGGAATGGGGTGGCCTCCTTGCGGACGCGTGATGACCCACTGGTTCAGCGTAAGCGAACGCGGCACAATGATGAGCATTTGGAACTGCGCACACAATGTTGGAGGAGCTTTGGTAGGCCCCATGGCTACATATGGGGCCGCATGGTTCGGCGCCTGGTTCTATGGCGCCCATACCGAGCTATACTTCCTCATAGGGACCTTCGCCTTCCCCGCAGCAGTGGCTCTGTTCATCGCCTTGCTTGCATACGTACTGCTTCGCGATACGCCCCAAAGCTGCGGCCTTCCTTCCATTGAGAAATGGCGTAACGACTACCCGAAGAACTATTCCGAAAAACACGAAGAGACTCTCACTACCAAGGAGATATTCTTCAAGTACGTGCTGAACAACAAGTTCCTTTGGTTCATCGCGTTGGCAAACGCCTTCGTGTATATGGTGCGTTACGGATGCCTTGACTGGGCACCAACCATCCTCACCGAGAAAGGCATAGACCTTAAATCCGCCGGATGGGCTTACTTCGCATACGAATTCGCAGCAATCCCCGGCACACTTCTGTGCGGCTGGCTTTCTGATAAACTATTCCATGGCCGCAGGGCCTTGCCTACAATGCTGTTCATGGCACTGGTGGCCATATTCATCGCACTGTACTGGCTCTTCATCGACAATCTCACCATAGTGATTATCAGCCTGATAGGCATAGGATTCTTCATCTACGGGCCAGTGATGCTGATCGGAGTACAGGCACTCGACCTTGCTCCCAAGAACGCTTCCGGCACGGCAGCCGGTCTCACCGGGTTCTTCGGATACTTTTTCGGAACCTTCATCCTGGCCAACACGGTGATCGGACTTGTGGCCCAGAATGCCGGATGGAGCGCAACTTTCCTGCTTCTTCTTGGAGCGTGCGCACTTGCAATCCTGTTCATGGGCCTCACATACAAAGAAGAACAGTATCTGGTAAAGACCAAGTAAGACTATGTGGATCTGGATGGCTCTCGCTTCGGCGATTCTGCTTGGCGTCTACGACATCGCCAAGAAGGTTGCCTTGAAGAATAACGGTGTATATAATATCCTGCTGGTAGCAACGGCGCTCAGCGCTCTCTTCGTCAGCCCTTTCATCACAATTGGCAATCTGCCCGACCATCTCCGCCTTATCTTCAAAGCCGTCCTCGTCACAGCCTCATGGGTCAGCGGAATGATTGCACTTCAGCTGCTGCCTATCACTACTGTAAGTACCTTCAAGACCTCGCGTCCGATGTTCGTGGTACTGTTCTCCATCATCCTTTTCGGGGAACGCCTGAACTGGCAGCAGTGGCTGGGTGTGGCGGCTGTCCTTCTCGCCTTGTGGCTTATCAGCGTGAACAGTTCACGCGAAGGTATCTCCTTCAAGGGCAACAAAGGATTCTGGGCCCTGGTCGTGTCGGTCTTCACCGGTGTAGCCAGCGCCCTGTGGGACAAGCACATAATGACAGGCATGCAGCCGCTGTTCGTGCAGAGTTGGACGAATATCTATATAAATATCCTGCTTGCCATCACAATCCTGATACGCAGCAGGCATGGCATCCGGGAACACTTCAAATGGGACTGGACGCTCGTAATTGTCGCTGTGCTCATCACCGGGGCAGACATGCTCTACTTCTTCTCTCTAAAGGCAGACGGCTCGCTGTTGTCCGTAATCTCCCTCATCCGCCGCAGTTCTGTCATCATCACCTTCGCCCTTGGTGCCGCTCTCTTTAAAGAGAAGCGCATAGCCCAGAAGGCTGGAGTTCTGCTCCTTATGCTTGTTGGCGTAACTGTTCTAATGATGGGATCTCTCTGAAAATGAAAAAGATAAGACTCGGATTATTTGTAAAAGTCCTGATTGCGATCACCCTCGGTGCTCTGCTTGGCCTGGTCGCTCCGGATGTGCTGGTGCGCATCTTCAAGACCTTCAATGTATTGTTCTCGCAACTGCTGAAATTCATAATTCCCCTGCTGGTGCTTGGTCTTGTGACCCCGGCAATCGCAAATGTCGGCCGCGGGGCAGGCAAGATGCTCCTGGTAGTGATGGGCATTGCCTACCTTTCCACCATCTGCTCCGGATTTTTCGCACACTTGTGCGCCTCCAACGCCTTTCCCCACTATCTTCAGGCGGGTGAACTTTCGGCGGATGCGGTTTCAGCCAAGGAGTTCCTTCCTTATTTCGACCTCAAGATACCCCCTATCTGCGATATCATGACGGCACTGGTGCTCTCGTTCATGGTGGGAGTAGGCATAATATTCACTGATTCCAAGGCCCTCAAGAAAGGCTTCGACGAGTTCGGAGCCATCATCAAACTTACCATTGAGAAGGCCATTATCCCCCTTCTGCCAGTATACATTTTCACTATGATATGCGAGATGGGTGCGAAGGGAATCATCGCCGTGGTACTGGGAACAGGGGCGAAAGTCATTCTCACCGGTGTGGTGCTCACGCTGGTGTGGCTTGTCCTGCAATATTGCATAGCAGGCGCGATTGCCGGCAAAAACCCGTTCAAGTGTCTTTGGAACATGATCCCGGCCTACCTCACCGCCTTTTCCATCTGCTCCTCATCCGCAGCGATTCCCGTAACATCTTCCTGCACCCGCAAGAATGTCAAGAACGACGACATAGTCGACTTCACAATCCCCCTCTGCTCCACAGTACACATGTGCGGATCCACCATAAAACTAGCGGTATCCGCGATAGCTGTCGCCTATATCTTCAATATCCCTGTGCCGTTTGCGGTATATGCGCACTTCGTTCTTATGCAGGGAATCGCCGCGGTGGCCGCACCCGGAGTGATGGGTGGTGTGCTGATGGCATCAGTCGGACTGCTTGAATCTATCATGGGATTCGGCCCCGAACAGACGGCCCTTGTCATGACGCTTTATCTGGCACTCGACGGTTACGGCCCCGGATGCAACGTTACAGGAGACGGCGCGATTGCCATAGTTATCGACAAAATATTCGGAAAGAAATGAAAAAGATATTTTTGATTGCACTGCTGCTTTCAGCAGCCTTTTCACTTGGCGCCGCGCCGATGAAGTCCCGCGTGATCCAGCCTCTGTTCGCACAGGACGAGGCCGGACTTGACAAGAGTTTCGAATGGACTTTGCGCGAACTGGACAGATGTGATGCTTCACTTGACATCGTGGTGCTTCCCGAATTCAGCGAAGTGCCCGGAAAGACCACCAACCCCGGATTTCTGGAAACTGCCCGCAAATATGGTCCCATCCTTCTGGACAAATGCGCCGAGACTGCCCGCAGGTGCAATAGTCTGGTATTCTGCGGCGCGATAGATGACTCATGGGATGTGCCCCGCAACGCGATCTTCGTTTTCGGCCGGGACGGATCCGTCCTTGGCAAATACTTCAAAGAACATCTTACCGCCGGTGAATGGAAGAAGAAAGGCGTGGACAATAAATACACCAGAGAATGGACTCAGCCCTACTATCTCGACATCGAGGGGGTGCGTTACATGTTCCTGATCTGCTACGATTTCTATTTCTATGAGGCATATGCCAACATAGCCCGCTGGAAACCGGATATCATTATCGGCAGTTCCCATCAGCGAAGTGACCCGCACCATGTGCTGGACATGATCGACGAGTTCTGCGCATACCACACCGGGGCATACCTTGTCCGCGCATCTGTTTCGATGGGAAAGAAGTCGAAGTTGGGCGGATGTTCGTGCGTGGTCGGTCCTGACGGAAAGATTCTCGGCAATCTTTATTCGAAAGTGAAGCATCTGGATGTAACTTTCGATCCATCAGTAAAATTCCTCAAGCCGGCAGGCTACGGAAATCCTCCGGCGATGCATTCGGACTACATCGAGATAGGCCGCAGGCCCTGGTATTATCGTCCCGGCGGCAGCGCGATAGTCGCGCCCCTCAGCGAAGCTCCTAAGCAAAGGACCGTCTTTTACAGCAACGACCTGAAAGAACTCGGTGCGGCAGTTGCAGGCGGTGTCCAGGAAATCGCCTTCGACCTTGACTCTGCCGACGAATGGGAGGAGCATCTTACCGCAATCCTGAGCAAACTATCCTGCCATGCAATCATGAACATACGTCTGAAGGGAGAATGGAACGAGGAGGCCCTTAAGCGTATGAACGAGTTGATTTTCATCTACGACGCCCAAGACTACATCTATCTATGAAACAGCTGATACTCTCTTTCGCAGCCCTGCTTGCTGCCCTCTCCGCTTTCGCGCAGGAATTTGTTTATACCGAAGCGACCGACCTGACCATCACAGGCAAGGTGTTTCCCGACACTCCGGAGCCCTACCAGCGAATGGACTTCGGCAAATATGGAGGATGGGTGGAAAATGATATCCGCCTGCTCAAGCAGAGTTCCGGCATCATAGTATCTTTCAAAACCGATGCTCCCGCCATCAGAATGAAGGCAATCGTGTGCGGCGGCTGGGGCAGCAACCGTGGCGACAGGGGCTTCGACCTCTATATAAAGAAAGATGGACGCTGGCTTTGGGCCGCCGCAGCCGCCATCCCCGGAGGAAACGACGAATACAAGTTCTGCAATCTCATTACCGACCTCGCACCCGGAGAGAAAGAATGCATGGTCTACTTCCCGAATTTCAGCGAGATACGTTCAGCACAGGTTGGGGTTCCGGCCGGATGCACGCTGACACCGGGCGAAAAACCTTTCCGCCACAACATCGCGCTCTACGGATCCAGTTTCACTCATGGTGCATGCACTTCCCGCGCCGCCAACACCCTGCCAGGTTTTCTCTCACGAATGACCGGATTCCAGTTTAATTCGCTGGGAGTCAGCGGCGACTGCAAGATGCAGCCCCAGTTCCTCAACGCGCTGAAAGATGCTAAGGCGGATGCCTTCTTCTTCGATACTTTCTCGAACCCGAGCCCGGGCGAAATCCGCGAGCGGACCTTCGGATTCATCGAAGGGATCCAGGCAACGCATCCCGGCGTGCCCCTTATCTTCATCCGGACCATACGCCGCGAGAACCGCAACTTCAACACCGACCGCGACCGCGTTGAAAGCGCAAAGATGGCCGTTGCCGACAGCGTCATGGCCATCGCCGTCAAGCGCTACAAGGATGTCTACTACATCAAGACCTCCAACGCAGCCACCCCCGACCAGGAAACTACGGTCGACGGTATACACCCCTCCGACTTCGGCTACCACATCTGGGCCGAAAGCCTGCGCAAACCTTTAGTGAGAATTCTCCGCCGCTACGGCATACGCTGACCCCGCGGGAAGCGGAGCCAGATGGCGAGGATGGCGAAGACAAGAAGGGCCAGAGGGTAGTAGAGACATCCGATGATGGATGCTACGCTGATGCCTGCGAGGCCGGACGCCATCAGCAACTGCGCCCCGTATGGCAGGAGCCCCTGCACGATACAGGAGAAAGTATCCAGGATGCTGGCGGATTTGCGGGGATCGACCCCGAAATGAGAGGCGATGTCGCGGGCGATGCTTCCTGTGGTAATGATGGCGATGGTATTGTTCGCGGTGCAGATGTTGGCAAGAGCGACCAGCAGGGCAATGGTGGATTCAGCCCCGCGCCGCCCGGAAATCCTTCGCGTAAGAGCATTGATAATCCAGTCGATTCCACCATTCACGCGAATCACTTCCAACATCCCTCCTGCCAGCATGGTTACGATAATCAGATCGCCCATAGATGCCACTCCCGCACCTGCTGACTGCAGGAATCCTATCCAGCCGAACTTGCCGAGAGAAAGGCCGATGACAGCATTCAGCACTATGCCTATGCCCAACACGCCAAGCACATTCAAGCCACACAATGCCAACACTATGACCGAGAGATAAGGCACTAAAAGAAGGAGGTTGAAACTCTGATCCGGTGCACTTGCGCTGAAGCCTTGTCCCAAGGCAACATATACTGCTGCGACTATAACGGCAGCAGGACCGGCTATCCAGATATTGGTGCGGAACTTATCCGCCATCGAACATCCCTGGCTGCGGGTAGAAGCGATGGTAGTATCGGAAATGAAGGACAGATTGTCCCCGAAGAAGGCTCCGCCCACGATGGATGCCACAACCATAGCCAGAGGTGCGCCGGTGCCGGAAGCGAGTCCGGATGCAATGGGAACGAGCGCGACTATGGTGCCCACGCTGGTGCCTATGGCCATAGAGATGAAGCAGGCTGCCACGAAAAGGCCCACCAGGATAAAGCGTCCCGGGAGCACATGCAGTGTAGCGGCTACTACGGCATCTATGCTTCCGATGTCTTTCGCGGTGGTGGCAAATACACCGGCAAGCACGAATATCCATATCATCAGCAGTACATTGGTATTACCGGCGCCGTGGGAGAATATAGTCACACGATCCTCCAACCTGCCTTTTGTAATGAACAATGCATAAGCTGAAGCCAGCAGGAAAGCAGCCACAACGGGTACCTTGTAGAAGTCTTTCGCAATGAAAGACGACACAAGGTACACCGCCAGAAATACAATCAGCGGGCTTAGAGCGAGGAGTCCGCGGCTTCTTGTCACTTGGCCGTCTCCTTCAGCATTTCGGCCACTGCCGCTTCAAGTTGCCTGTCTTCGCCGCGGGCAACGGACTCGGGGTCGTTGTAGACTACGATATCGGGCTCGAGTTGCAGATTTTCTAGATAACGGCCGTTGGACACACTCCAGGAGCCTATCTGAGGTATACCGAACACCAGCGAAGGATCCACCTGGTTCTCCCACCACACAGAGGTGGCGGTGCCGGGTACCGGTGCCCCGATGATCTTTCCGGTACCGAGTGCCCTGTAGCAGTAAGGGAAACCGCAGGCATCGGAGTAATTGGCCTCGCAGACAACCACGCATGAAGGCTTCACCCACTTGTCGTAAGGTTCGGGTGCCATATATACACCACGGGCCTCGCGTTTGGTATACATCTTTCCATCCAGGAAGGTGGCCAGGTCGTTGTGCAGCCAGCCGCCGCCATTATTACGGGTATCCACTATAAGGGCTTCACATTCACGATATTTGCCAAGGGCCTTGGAATAGACCTCGCGGAAACTTGCGGAGTTCATACCACGCACATGCACATAACCGACCTTACCGCCGGAGAGTTCCTCGACGCGCTTCTCGTTGTTACGCACCCAGCGCTGGTAATAGCCTTCGGTATCATTCCCGGAAGGAGTGATGATTACATCCTTCTCCTTGCCGCCGGCCTTGACTTTGAGCACGATTCGCTTGCCGTTCGTACGTGAGAGAGCCTGATACCATGGAGTACCTGCCTCAACCTCCTTGCCGTCGACGGCCAGGATGAGGTCTCCCTCCTTCATATCGGCAGCATACCTCTTGAGCATGCTATAAGGAAGGAATTCCTTTACTTTCAGGCCCTTGCCGGCATATTCCTCATCGAAGATTACGCCCACGTGGCCAACTCCGCCGGCAGGACCGCCATAGCGGCCTCCAGTGTGGGAACCGTTGAGTTCGCCCAGCATTTCGGAAAGGAGTTCGCGGAATGCGAAATTGTCCGTGATATAAGGGAGGAACTGGCGGTAGTTCGCACCCACGGCAGCCCAGTCTACTCCGTGCATGTCGGCGACATACCATTTCTCCTTGACCTGTCGCCAGCAATGCTCGAATATGTATTCACGTTCTTTGACGGCATCGTATTCGAACTCGCCACGGAAACTTACGTTTTTAGTTGAGAAGTTGTTGGGATCGGCCTTGGTGACGCTGTTGCTGCCGACGACATAAACACTCTTGCCGTCAGGAGAAGGAATGATACGCCCGGAGAAACTCTTTTTGACAACCTTGATGCTGCCGTCCTTGCGGTCGACGCAGACAAGGTCGTAATTCTTCTCGAGCTGAACCATATAGTAGAGTTTCTTACCGTCTGGAGTGAGGATGTAGTCACCTATCCTGCCGGAATTGCGGGTAAGGCGTACGATACGGTCGAAACGGCCCTCGAGTTCGAGTTTGACTTTTTCTGGTTTCTTGTTATCGGTACTGTCCTTCTTTTCCTCCTTCTTCTTATCCTTGGAGGCCTGCTTGTCGCTCTTGAGCAGGTTCTCTATCTTCTCCATTTCCTCCCCGCGGGTGAAGTCGAGATAGGCCTCGTCATCGAAGAACATTATGTAGATATCTCCTTCGGCTCCCCAACTCCCGTGGCTGCGGTAGCCGGCCTTGTCGGAGGTGTAGGTCATGGCCTTCCCGCCCATGGCCCATTTGAAATTGCCGTCAGAATAGCCGCTCTGGGTAAGGTCGGTCACCTCGCCGCTAGCCACATCGATGAGGCAGATATCTTCGTTGTACATGCGCTGTCCGCCCTGGTAGGAAGAAAGGATATAACGGCTGTCCGGGCTCCATTCAAACTGGATGTCGCCGTCGGAATAGGAGTAGTTCACACCTTCCGGCAACAGTACCTTCTCCTTGCCGCCGTCTGCAGGGCAGATTACGAGTCCGGTGCGGTTGCGAAGATAAGCCAGCCATTTGCCGTCGGGAGAAACGCTCGGCTGGAAGCAGACCTGTCCTTCAGGAGTGATACGTTCTTCCCTGGTATCGGTAGAGAAGGTGAAGGTCTGGTCCTTCTTGTTCTTCAGTTCGCGCTTGTAGATGGCCCATTCACCATTCCTCTCGGACGCGTAGTAGATGCTTCTGCCGCCGTCTCCGAAGGCGACACCACGCTCAGCCTCGGGGGTGTCGGTAATGCGGCGGGTATCCCCAAGTTCCAAAGGAGTGACGAAGACATCACCCCTGGAGACCACGGCGATTTCCTTCCCGTTGGGAGATGCTGCGAATCCGGTGATGCCGCCGGTAGTAACGCGGTAGGTATTCTCACGCTCGAACTTGTCCTTCTTCACACTTATGGCAAGTTTTACGGGCTCCTGCCCTTCTTTCTGGGTGTAGAGATCACCGTTCCATGAATAGCAGAGGACCCCGTTTCCGCTGATACTGAGGTAACGGACAGGGTTATCCTTGAAAGATGTCACACGCACTGGAGCGGCGCCGTTGATATCGGATTTCCAGACATTTGCATCGCCCGCCCAGCCATTAGACTGCACAGGGGTCTCGCTCTGCTCGCTCAAATAATAATAGTGGATGCCGTCCGGAGCGAACACCGGGCATTTGTCCTCACCGATGAAGGATGTGAGTTTGGTATATGCGCCGTTCTGGAGTTTCCAGATATTGTGCGCGGCAGATGATGTGTGGTGCTTGCGGTAGGGATCCTCCGGGGTAACATAATCCTCAAAGATAATAGTACCTTCGGCATTGATGTCCGCAGCCCAGGCCTTGACGGTGGTCACGCGCTGAGGAACAGGCAGTTTGCCAGGTCCTGCAGCAAGGGCCTCTGCCAGGTCTATGCAGTAGAGGTTGGTCGCTCCGGGGAAGGCGCTGGAAGTCGCAAGTTCCTGATAATAGGCGGAGAAAATGATTTTTCCGTCCTTGCTCACAGCATAGGGAGTCTGCGCTCCTCCATAGTCGGTAAGGCGTTTTGGCTTTCCGCCTTCGGTGGATACAGCCCAAAGGTCTTTCTGCCCTTCGCGATAGGAGGCGAAAACAATGTACTTGCCATCCGGGCTCCAACGGGGTTCTGTGTCATGGGCAGGATTGGTTGTCAGCTGAACAGCCTCACCACCGCCCGCACTCACGAGCCAGATATCGCCTTGATACACGAATGCGACGGTGTTTCCGTCGGGAGAAATGGCGTTCTGACGAAGCCAGCGTGGAGTTTCATTTGCAAGCGCCGAAGCGCAGATGACGACAGCGATCGCTGCAAGAAGGGTCTTCTTCATATAGATAGATATTTATTGTCTTTAGCGGAAAAACTACTAAAGTGTCAAATGTACGAAAAATCCCTGCAAAATCCTATCTTTGTAATCAAATGAACGCCTCTGAACGCCTGATAGTACTGAACTCCACCAAACTAGGAGAGAATTCCCTGGTGCTACACTGCCTGTGCCGGGAAATGGGCAGGCGCAGTTTCATCGTGACGGTTCACAAGGGCGGTTCACGGGCCATGTTCCTTCCTCTGAATATTCTGGATGCGGAGGTTATCGAAAACAGGAAGTCGGATCTCTGGCGGCTCCGGGGTATTTCCCCTGTTCATCCCTTGAACGGAATCCACTCAAATTTCGACAAAAATGCGATTTCACTTTTTATGAGCGAGGTTCTCTGGCGTGCAGTGCAGGATGGGGCAGCGGAGGGTATCCTTTATGACTGGTGCGAACGGTCGATTCTGACCCTGGATGCCCTGGAAGGCAATTTCGCAAACTATCATCTACGTTTCCTGATGGAACTTGCAGGCGCTCTTGGCTTCTCACCATCCTTCGAAGGCCTGGCTCCGTTTGCGGAAGACAATCAGCGCGAAATCTCCGACCTGCTGTCTTCCGGATTTCCGGAATTCATGGTTTATCCGCTGAACGGCAAAAAAAGAAGCGCAATAGCGGGATCGCTGTTGCGCTATCTCTCGATTCATTTGGAAATTCCCCTCAACATCCGGTCTCTTCAGGTGCTGGAAGAGTTGTATCGTTAGCAACCGTCTGCTGATTATCAAGCACTTACGCAATATTTGTTAATCTTCGAAATATGAAAAAGATTCTTTCCATCATTCTGCTTCTCGTTTCCCTGCAACTCAGTGCATGGGAACGCCAGCCGTTATGGCCCGGCATCGACAAAATGCCGGATTTCCAGCCGCATCAGATTGCAGCGATGACCGATGTCTCCAAGGCACTGGGGTTCAACCCCGACGAGTATCGCATGCCATATATAGAATGGTATGAGAAACCGTCCAACCCCAACGGGGCGTGCATGATCCTCATCTCTGGGGGCGGTTACTACAACTGCTGCGACGTGGATCTTGTGGAAAAATGGCATAAGGAACTCACTGCCCTCGGGGTGCAGTGCGTGAATTTCGTCTATCGAACCTCACGCCCGAAGGATATCCCCTATTACCAGACAGCCTGGGAAGACGGCCAAAGGGCTGTGCGCATGGTCCGCAGCCAGGCAAAGCAGCGTGGATTCGATCCCGAGAAGATAGGAGCGATAGGCATGTCTGCCGGCGGGCACCTCACCCTGCTGCTGGCCACCAGTTCAGAAACTCCGGCATACGAGCCTATAGATAAATTGGATGCCGTGCCCTGCCACATCAACTGGGCGGTCGCCAATGCACCGGCATACGTCACTTCCGATGCTGACGAAAAGGGCATTCCAGCCCCACGCGAAGGATACGGCAGCGATGTAACCCTCAGCAAAGTTTTCAAGTTCGACTCCCATACCTGCCCCATCAGCCTTCACCACGGCGGCAAAGATCCTTACTCCCCCAATGGTTCCACACAGGTTTACAGGCAGTTGCGAAGGATGAAAGTACCCGCAGAACTCCATCTCTATCCCAACAAGCCCCATGGAGCATTCGGCTTCGAGAGGGCCGTCGAGTTTATGACACAGATGGGATATCTCGGGCCCGTCAAGCCTGAGGAGAAACTTGTGGACCGCTTCGCTTCTGACGAAGACCGCGCCGGTTACAAAAAGGAAAGTATCTGGCCGGAAGGCAAGATGCCGGACCGCCAGGAGAACCAGTGCGAGCCCTACATCGAATGGCACTTCCCTCATCAGTTGCAGACACATGCCATTCAGATTATCTATTCCGGAGGCAGTTATACAGGAAACGATCCCGACGGTTTCGAGGTTGCACCAATGCGCAGATACCTCAACTCCCTGGGAATCACCGTAGTAACTCTCAAATACCGCACTCCCCGCCCGGCCGCTCCCCTGGCCAAGCACACCACCGCCTGGCAGGACCTTCAGAGGGCTATACGCATAGTCCGCAGCGAGGCCCCTTCCCATGGGCTGGACCCGAACCGCATCGGCATCATGGGTTCATCGGCCGGAGGCCATCTCACCCTCATGGGCGTAACATCCTCCCGTCACAAGAGCTATTATCCTATAGACAAGATAGATAAACTCTCCTGCAAGGTGCAGTGGGGAATAGGCATCTATCCCGCATACGCGCTGACGGATGGGCTGGAGAAGAACAACACCACCGGCGGGAATGACGATTCCGCCGTGCTGGCACCCGAGTTCTCTTTCGACCTCGACACCGCCCCCATGCTCTTCATCCATGGCGATGCCGACGGATGGGCTTCGATGAACTCCGTAAAAGCCTGGGAAAAGATGCGAGCGATGGGCATCCAGAGCGAACTTCATACCCTTGCCACCCGCAAGCATTGCTTCCAGCGCACGGCTTCGCCCGGTACCGGCAGCTATACCTGGATGGACAGGGTAGCGGAATATCTTCAGCCGTTTATCGCTGAATAATCGCCTGAACCATGGCGGCGAGGGCATTGCCGCGGTGAGAGATGGCGTTCTTGGCGTCTTCGTCCACTTCGGCAAGGGTGCGGTCGGGGTAGGCATCCGGAATGAAAACCGGGTCGTAGCCAAAACCGCCGCAGCCGGCACGCTCGAATGCGATGCGGCCTTCGCATTTTCCTTCGAAAATCTGTACGGCTGCAGGAAAATGCTCCGCAGGGGGCATTCCTGCAGCCTTCCCTATACAACTGTCCGGCATCACCAGCGCAACAACACAGACAAAACGGGCGCGGCGGTCGAAGACGCCCTGCATCTCATGAAGCAGGCGGTCGATGTTCGACGCGAAATTATGGTCTTCGCCGGAGCCGTCCAAAGATGCATAGCGGGCGGAATATATGCCAGGAGCACCACCCAGGGCATCAACTACAAGGCCGCTGTCATCGGCGAAGCAGGGCAGACCGGTCAGCCGCCACAAATTCTGAACCTTGATGATGGCATTCTCCTCGAAAGTGGATCCGGTCTCCTCGACATCAACCTGCTCTTTCGTAAGGCCCAGGTCATATGGAGATATGACCTCGATGCCGGCAGGCCCGAGGATTTCACGCGCTTCGCGCAATTTTCCGGCGTTGCCGGTAGCAAATATCAGTTTCATATCATTGGACTGGCCAGGGCCGTGCGGAGAGCGGCATCGTAGCGGATATCCACATCCACGCCACCTTCCTGGAACCAGTAACGAATGGCTATCTCCCTTTCTATGAAGGGGATGATCTCATCTTTTTTCATACGGAGGAAGGTTTCCTTGTCCATTTCCAAGGCCTTTTCCATGGCGGCCAACTGCTCCCTCATGGCAGACGCCAGATCATCCTTTTCCAACTGCTTCTTCATCTGGTCGAAGTAGGTGCGGGCGGAAGAGCGGTAGTCGAACTCCTTGCCTTTCGCGAACTCCACGAAGGAATCAAAATCGCTAAAATGGAAATCCTTCGCGGCGGGGATGCTCTCGTGAGCCTTTACATACTCCATTGCATACTGTTCCACTACACCGTTCACCACCAGGGAATACACCAGGCGGCTGTATTCCTTGCCCTCTATCTTCACATCCGGGGTGATGCCGCCGCCGTCACGCACGATGCGTCCGCGAGCAGTCTTGAATTCGTGGGTGAGAGAGTCTGGGATGTGCCCGACACTGCCGTCCTCGTTGCGATGCGAGTAGTCGATAGCCTGAACGCAGCGGCCGGACGGAGTATAATATTTTGCGGATGTAACCTTCAATTGTCCGTTGTAAGGCAGGGGGCGTATGCTCTGCACAAGGCCTTTTCCAAAGGTGCGTGTGCCCATAATGGTAGCACGGTCAAGGTCCTGCAGGGCTCCGCTCACGATTTCGGAGGCCGATGCGGATCCTGAATCCACCATCACGATAACGGGGATTGTCAGGTCTATGGGATCCATGCTGGTCTTGAACTGCTGCTCGCCTACCAGCGCATTCCCTTTGGAACTCACTACGAGAGAACCTTTTGGCACGAAGGTGGAAACGATGTTCACAGCCTCGTTCATCAGGCCGCCGCCATTGCCGCGGAGGTCGATTACGAGTTTGTCCATGCCCTGCTTCTTCAAGTCCCTGACACGGCCGCGGAAATCTGCGCCCAGCCCTTCAGTAAAGCCACCGATGCGGATATACCCGGTCTTGGTACCATCCAGCAGGGAAGCGTATTCGATATCGGGGATATGTATCTTCTCGCGGGTGATAGTTATGTCCTTTATCTCGCCGGAGCGAACCTTGCGCACATGGAATGTGACCTGCGTGCCGGGCTTGCCCTTCATCTTATCGGAACTTTCAGCCGCCGTCAAACCTATGGTTGTATGGCCGTCTATTTCAAGGATTTCATCTCCGCACTGAAGACCGCCACGGGCCGCGGGAGAATTCGCGTAAGGCTCGTTGATCATCACAGGCACCTCCTTCGACGGCTTGTAGATGATTGCGCCTATGCCGCCGTATGTCTTGCCTATCATCATCTCGAAATTCTCATTCTCCTCCTCCGGCACATAGATGGTGTAGGGATCCAGAGTCTCGAGCATGGCATTGATGCCGGCGGTGTTCATCCTCTCTACGGGAAGGGAATCCACATAGCTGCGGTTAAGTTCCTGCAGGATGGCAGTATGCACCTCGACCGCCTGGCCGAGTTTGAATAGTTTGGACTGCGCGCCAGCCTGGATGCCCAAGGCCAGCATGACGAGTATTATTGCTGTATATTTTTTCATATTCGCGTGTTTCTACTGCATAATCCGTTCCACTTCCTCCCAGATGTAAACCTTATCGCCGCGGCGGAGTTTGCTCCCTTCTGGTAATCCGATGGAGCACCTGCAGCCCTTTGGGGCCTCACCGACAGGCTCGAACTCCACACGGATGTCCTCCGCCTTGAATTCCACCACGCCGGTGGTGCTGCCAATGGCCATCAAATCTGCCCCCGCCTTGATAGGAACGCTTTCCACGGTAACTTCTGCAACGAATATGCGGTCGAACCAGTTGGTCACCTTGCCTGCATACACCTTGCGCCGGGTGGCCTGCGAGCCGTAAACATCGCTCCACTGTCCGAGGTATGCGCCCTGATAATATCCATCCCAGAATCCGCGGTTGAAGACTTCTGACAAGCGGGCCTTGAGTTCCGCGGCCTTTTCGGGAGTGTAGGCCCCCTCGCAGACAGCATCCGCCGCCTCACGGTAGCATTGAGCTGTGCGCTTGACGTACTCGGCACTCCGGGCGCGTCCTTCTATCTTGAATACCTTGACCCCGGCCCCGATTATCTTGTCCATAAATTCGATGGTGCAGAGGTCTTTGGGCGACATTATATACTTATTGTCGATGTTGAGCTCATTGCCGGTCTCGAGGTCGGTGACCCCGTAGCCGCGGCGGCAGATCTGTATGCATTCCCCGCGGTTGGCGGACTGCCCGGCGGTATGAAGGCTCAGGTAGCACTTACCGGAAATGGCCATGCATAGGGCTCCATGGGCGAACATCTCTATGCGCACAAGTTCTCCGGAAGGGCCCTTTATCTTCTCGCGGACTATGCCGTCGTAGATTGCGCGCACCTGGTCCAGATTGAGTTCGCGGGCCAGCACCACCACATCGGCGAACTGCGCGTAGAAGCGCACGGCCTCGAGGTTGGAGATGCTGAGCTGGGTGGAGATGTGAACCTCCAGGCCTATCTCCCGGCAATAGCTGATGGCCGCCATGTCTGAGGCGATGATCGCACTCACACCGGCCTCCTTAGCCTTGTCGAGAGCCTTGCGCATATCCGGCAGATCCTCCGGATAGAGGCAGATGTTGAGTGTAAGGTAACTCTTCACTTCGGCCTCGCGGCAGATGCGTGTCACTTCCTTCAGGTCTTCGGGCTTGAAATTGTTTGCCGAATGGGCACGCATGTTTAAGTTCCCGACTCCGAAATACACGGAGTCCGCTCCCCCTTCTATCGCTGCCCGCAGGCACTCAAAGTTGCCAGCCGGGGCCATTATTTCAAGATATGTTTTATTCATTGCCGCGAAGTTAGTGAATTCTGCGGGAAATGAGTATCTTTACGCCATTAAAGCTATGAAAAGAAGAAAGTTCATCCAGGTACTGACTCTGGCAGGAGTTTCTGCGGTTTTTGCAGAAAAGTCCATGATTGCCGCCGATTTCGCAAGGAGAGAGTCGCAGAAAGCCTTCAAGGCCAAAGCAGGCTTCTCCGCCTGGCAGTTGCCTTCTCAGCTTAATACAATAGGCAATTCTTATGTCTTCCTCACCCGATCCGGGAAAGTCATCGTAATGGACGGCGGCAAGAAAGCCGAAGCCCCTTTTCTGAGAGGATTCCTCGCAGCGCTCGGAGGCAAGGTGGATGCCTGGTTCATTTCCCATCCCCATACCGACCATATCGGCGCATTGACCGAAATCCTCAAAGAGCCTTCCGGTCTGGAGATTTCCCACATCTTCCATTCCAGGCTTTCAGATGAGATGATAGAGATGGACACCATAGACAGGGACAACTGCAAGGAGGCCTACGCCCTCCTGGACAGCAGCCACATTCCAGTTACCGATATCCGGCAAACTGGCGGGGAATACGATTTCGGAGGTATGAAGCTGAAAGTGCTGGGCGTTGCAAACGATGAAATCCACAACAATGCCTACAACAATTCTTCCATGATCCTGCGAGTATGGGACAGGAAGAAGTCCATCGTTTTTCTGGGAGATGCAGGCATCGAGTGCGGGGACAAGGTTCTGAATGGTCCATATCGCCACCTGCTGGACTGCGACTACCTGCAGATGGCCCATCACGGGCAGCGTGGCTGCAGCGAACAGTTCTACAAGAGCATAAAATTCAGGGTATGTCTATGGCCTACGCCACTGTGGGTTTGGAACAATGACCGCTCTGGAAAGGGCATCAACACAGGCACTCTGGAGACCTTCGAAACAAGACGCTGGATGGACGAGATAGGCATCACCGAGCATCACGTCAGTTGTCTCGAGGGTGTATGGCGCCTGGACTGATTCCCTAAACCAGTTTGTACTCTTTCATCTGCTGCTGAAGAGCCCTATGCCCGGGGCAGACGCTTTCCAGCAGGGCGTGGAACTCTTTGCCGTGATTCATATACTTCAGGTGGCAGAGTTCGTGGAGCATCACATAGTCGCGCAGTTCCGAAGGCAGGCGCATCAAATTGAGATTCAAATTGATATTCCCTTTGCTGGAACAACTACCCCAGTTGCTCACATTGTGCTTGATACGCACCTGATTATAACTGAAGCCGTATTCTGCGGCCAGTTCAGCCAATCTGACAGGCAGATAGGCCTTGGCCTGCCTGCGCAACCCCTCCACTTCCGCTGTCTCCGGCAATTTGCGTCTGCGACGTCTTCTCACTATGCGCACACGGCCGGAAAGTATGTCACCCAAAGTAATTCGCATTGCGTTGGCAAAGATAGTAAAATTGGCTATATTTGTGCATTATGCTTACAGAACCACATATAGACGGCGCCATCGAGCGCCTTTTCAAAGAAATACAGTTCCCGGCCGAACCTGCCGGGCTTTACGATCCCCTCAGATATATGATCGGCATAGGCGGAAAGCGCATCCGCCCACGTCTCTGCCTGACGGCCTACTCCCTTTTCAAGGACAGATTCACCCCCAGACTTATGGAGGTCGCGGGAGCGTTGGAGGTTTTCCACACATTCACCCTCTTGCACGATGACATTATGGACCGATCACCGCTGCGCCGCGGGCAGGAAACCGTCTGGAAGAAATGGAATGAGGATACGGCCATCCTCTCCGGAGACGTGATGCAGATAGACGCCTATAAGCGCATCGCAAAGGCCCCGGCCGACAGGCTCGAAGCCGTGCTGGGGCTCTTCTCGAAGACAGCGGCAGAGGTATGCGAGGGGCAACAGTACGATATGGAGTTTGAAAGCATGCCGGAGGTGCCCATGGAGGATTACTGTAAGATGATAGGCCTCAAGACTGCGGTACTGCTCGCATGCTCCGCAAAGATGGGAGGGGTCATGGCCCAGGCCGATGAAAAAGCCTGCCAGGCACTTTACGATTATGGCTACCAGCTCGGCATGGCCTTCCAGGTCGCGGACGATTATCTGGATGCCTTCGGCGACGAAAAGGTTTTCGGCAAGCCCATCGGGGGCGACATCATCAACTGCAAGAAGAGCTGGCTGACGGTCCGCACCTGCGAGAAGTTGCAGGGTTCCGCAAGAGAAACCTTCCTGGCCCGTTTCAATGAGCAGGTGTCCAAGCCGGAGGAGGCACGCAAGATCGCTGATATCAAGAAGATATATGTAGAGTGCGGAGTAGATGAAGATGCACGCGCAGAAGTTTGCCGTTATACGGAAGAGGCGCTGAAGGCGGCCAAAAAACTAAAACTCAACAAGGTTCGTTATGAGGTTCTGCGGCGCTTCGCCGAGAATCTTGTGGGAAGGGCGAAATAACTATGGAAGAGAGGATTGCGACGGTGATAAAGAATGCGGGCAGCCACTACCTGCTGAGCGAGCTCCCGAGGTGGGAGCCATTTCCCGCGGTGCTGCGAGGGAAGGTGCGCCTGCAAAAATCCTCCGCCACCAATCCCATTGCAGTAGGCGACAGGGTTTCATATATCACAGCGGATGAAAAAGGGCCCCTGCTCCGCGTTGCTTCGCAACCATGTACGGGGAAATGCTCCACTGGGGCCATTCCGTCCGCTGTAATTACTGAGATTCTGCCGCGGCGGAATTATGTGATACGCAAATCTACAAATCTAAGCCGCCAGTCCCACATAATCGCGGCCAATCTCGACCAGGCGGTAATAGCAGTCAGTCTCTTCTTCCCGGAGATCAAGCTCCCCTTCCTGGACCGTATCCTGGTCACTTGCGAAGTTTACAAGATACCTGTTGTAATTGCCCTGAACAAAGTAGATCTTTACCGCGACGAAGCCCCGGAGGCGCTTGCGGAGTTTCACAGGATATACGAAGGCGCGGGATACAGGGTGATAGAGACCTCCTGCAAGACAGGCGAGGGTATTGATTCTTTGCGCGAGGCCTGCGGCGGCAAGTTGAGTTTGTTTTCGGGCGAATCCGGCGTGGGCAAATCTTCTCTTATCAAGGCCATAGATCCCTCCCTGGACCCCAAGATCGGCAAAATCTCCCTTGCCCATCTCCAGGGGAAACATACAACTTCGTTGTACGAAATGTATCCTATCAGTGGCTCTGCCCCTGATGTGCCTGAGCCAGCGGGGTACCTGATTGACTCCCCCGGCCTGCGCGGTTTCGGGCTCGTGGATCTGGAAAAGGAGGAAATCGCAAAATACTTCCCGGAAATGCTGCGGGTGGCTGACGAGTGCCGTTTCGTACCCTGCACCCATACCCATGAACCGGGCTGCGCCGTTAAGGCCGCGGTCGATGCAGGGCAGATCAGCGCCGAACGCTACAATTCCTACCTTGGAATGCTTGAAGAAGACGGCAAATTCAGATAGGGTTTCTAATTCCGATAGTATTTCTGTCATGCGGGTCGTCATTCAAAGAGTTTCTTCCGCTTCCGTCACGATTGACGGGATTGTCCGTTCGCAGATCGGGCCTGGACTGCTGGTACTGCTTGGCGTGGGCCACGAGGACGACATAACTGATATTGATTATCTGGTAAAGAAAACCGCGGGTCTTCGCATCTTCGACGATGAAAACGGCGTAATGAACCGTAGTGTGCTGGATATTGCGGGCGAAGTGCTGGTGGTAAGCCAGTTCACTCTGATGGCATCCACCAAGAAAGGCAACCGTCCGTCCTACATCGAGGCAGCCGGCCACGAAAAAGCCATCCCGATGTATGAGGAGTTCTGCCGCAGGATGTCCGCCGCGATCGGCAAACCCGTCGGCACCGGCGAATTCGGAGCCGATATGAAAGTCGCCTTGGTCAACGACGGCCCGGTGACAATATGCTTAGACTCGAAACAGAAGAATTAGCCAGGCATCTTGCCATAGCAGGCACCTACACAATATCTGGGGGTGCCTTTGGATAATTTTGCAACTAAGAACCCTATATTATTCTTTTCCCTATATTTGTACTATGTTTGAAGTAACAAAACTCTCCGATATCACAGCAGACGGCATCCGCCGGGCATCTTTTGAGACTTGCGGGGCGGTATGCTCCGTGCAGATAGACATCGAACTGGAGGGGGACACCGTCCGCTCTGTACGTTATACAGGAGGCTGCCACGGGAACACCCAGGGAGTGGCATCTCTCTGCGCCGGAATGAAGAAGGACGAGGTCATCGCCCGCCTCGAAGGCATCGACTGCGGCGGCCGCGGTACCAGCTGCCCAGACCAACTCGCAAAGGCTCTCAGAATGCTCAGTAAATAGAATTATGTTAAGAATTGGAGATAAAATGCCATCTTTCGAGGTCCAGGACCAGGATGGCCATATAGTCAAAAGCGAAGACCTTTCGGGCAATGGGAAAAAGACCATTGTCTACTTTTACCCTAAAGACAACACCTCCGGCTGCACGGCCGAGGCTTGTTCGTTCAGGGATAATTATGCCGCGCTGACCGCCGCCGGCTACAACGTGGTTGGCGTAAGCAAGGATAGCGCAAAGTCCCACAGCGGGTTCCGGGCCAAATATGAACTGCCGTTCAAGTTATTGGCCGACACCTCCACCCAGATGCTTCAGGCCTTCGGCGCCTGGGGCGAGAAGAAGATGTACGGCAAGACCGTCCTCGGCACCCTCCGCCGCACCTTCATCTTCGACGAAAACGGCATCCTGGAACGCATCATCGAAAAGGTTGACACCAAGAACGCCGCCACGCAGATATTGGAAGGTCAATGACTGATTTCGCGGCGATCTCCACGCATGATAATCAGGCAAAAGTTTTATTTTTGTAAAACAAACTTTAAACACCATGACAACAGGGAACGTACGTCCGGCCGACATGGAGCGCATCACGACTCCGGCCCTTGCAAAGAAATTCATCGATGAACAGATTAAAGATCTCCGCGCCCAGATCGGGGACAAGAAAGTCCTGCTGGCGCTGTCCGGAGGTGTAGACTCCTCGGTAGTTGCCGCCTTGCTGATCAAGGCTGTGGGCAAGCAGTTGGTTTCGGTGCATGTCAACCATGGCTTACTGCGCAAGGGTGAGCCGGAGCAGGTAGTGCGTGTATTCCGCGATGAACTAAATGCCAATCTGGTTTACGTAGATGCCACCGACCGTTTCCTTGACAAACTTGCCGGTGTGGCCGATCCTGAGCAGAAGCGTAAAATCATCGGTGCGGAGTTCATCCGCGTATTCGAAGAAGAAGCCCGCAAACTCGATGGCATCAGTTTCCTGGCCCAGGGCACAATCTATCCCGACATCGTCGAGTCCGGTCCGGTCAAATCCCACCACAATGTTGGCGGCCTTCCGGAAGACCTGCAGTTCGAGTTGGTAGAGCCCATCAAGTTGCTATTCAAGGACGAAGTCCGCGTAGTAGGCAAGGAACTCGGTCTTCCCGACAACATGGTGTTCCGCCAGCCGTTCCCCGGCCCGGGCCTGGGCGTACGCTGCACGGGAGCGATCACGCGCGACCGTCTTGAGGCCCTGCGCGAGAGCGATGCAATCCTCCGCGAGGAGTTCGCAAAGAATGGTCTGGAGGGCAAGGTATGGCAGTACTTTACAATTGTTCCAGATTACAAGTCAACCGGCGTGAAAGATAACAAGCGCAGTTGGGACTGGCCCGTGATAATCCGTGCCGTCAATACCCGCGATGCCATGACTGCCACTATCGAAGAGATCCCTTACAAACTGCTGCACCACATCACCCAGCGCATCATAACAGAAGTTCCAGGGGTAAACCGCGTGCTGTACGACCTTACCCCGAAACCTACCGGAACTATTGAGTGGGAATAAATAGGGAAATACTCCGGCTTTCGCTGCCGAGCATACTGGCGAACATCACGGTTCCGCTGGTAGGGCTGGTGGATACCGCAGTGGCAGGGCATCTGCATTCGGCGGCCGGCTCCAGCGCCGAGTTTATCGGCGGCATTTCGGTCGGGGCCATGGTGCTCAATGTCATATATTGGAACTTCGGCTTTCTCCGCGCGTCAACCGGCGGTTTAACCGCTCAGGCTTTTGGACAAGCCAAAAGCCTATTGTCTATTAGGGGCGCTGCCCCTAATGTACCCCGCGGCTCTCGACCTCCAGATCCTTCGGACACGGTCTCCGCCGTGGGCTCTGATGAGCGCGGTCAGGCCATACCCATTCTGCGGCGGGCCCTGAAACTGGCACTGGGCATATCGGCGATACTACTGGTGCTTGGATGGCCGCTGTCCAAACTGAGTCTGTTGTTCAGCGACGTCACCCCCGGAGTCGCGATACTCGCTGCACAATACATCCTCATCCGCATCTGGGCAGCGCCCGCAACCCTGAGCCTGATGGCCCTGAAAGGCTGGTTCATAGGCATGCAGGACAGCCGTAGTTCGATGCTGGTAGACCTCACCGTCAATCTTGTCAACATCGCCGCCAGCATCATCCTCACCCTAGGGGTCGGCAGCTGGCAGGGCCTGGGCTTCCCGGGGATCGCCCTCGGCACAGTCATCGCGCAGTGGACAGGGTTCATCCTGGCGCTGGCAATCTGCCGCTTCCGTTACAGAATCCGACCTGAAATCGCCATCCCCCGTGCTCAAAAACAGCCCATTTCGGGCACAACCCCCTCGAAAAACAGCGAGTCGTGCTCAAAAATAGCCCAAAACGAACACAAGGTCCGCGATTTCTTCCATCTAAACACCGATCTCTTCGTACGCTCCCTGTGTATGACCGGCATCTACCTCGGGTATACCATAATCGCCGGCCGCTACGGGGAGACAATGCTTGCCTGCGCCAACATAATGATGAATCTGCTGATGATTTTCTCCTATTTCACCGACGGATTCGCGTATGCCGGCGAGGCTTTGACCGGACGCTTTATCGGGGAGAGGAATCCGGAGATGCTGCGGAAGGCGGTCGGAGGCACATTCCGTTGGAGCTTCGGAGTCGCAGGCATCTGGATTGCCCTCTACCTGTTGGCCGGGCTGCCGATGCTGCGGTTGATGACCGACGACCCGACCGTGGTGGGGGCATGCCGGCAGTTCCTCCCCTGGCTGTCAGTGATGCCGCTAATAGGATGCGCCGCTTTCACCTGGGACGGCGTTTACATAGGTGCAACGGCGTCCGGGTCCATCCGAGATTCCATGATATGGGCGGTCACCGCATTCTTTGCGGTTTGGTTTGCGGGACTTGCGGTTCTCCCCCGGCTCCTGCCCGAAGCAGATTCCGGCATAGCCCCTGCCACCGCCATCCATCTGCTGCTCGCAGCTTATTTCGCACACCTCATCGCACGAACCGTCCTTCTGACTACGCGATACAAGAAAGATATTCTGTTCTGAAATTGACCTCAAAAAACATCCACGTCAATCATCTGTCTGCGAAACTGGAGGTCCATATCAAAAGCCCTACTGTAATCAACGGACAGTAGAATAAGTATGAGTCTGTTTTCCGTCGGGATCGAAGGACTTGAGATTGACACCCTTCTTGGTGACGGTGACCTCCAGACGCTCGCAGTCGTCGTTGATGATTACAGGGAAGTTTGCGTCTGACAGCTGTCCGGGCTTATCTTCCCTCCACTGGTGCTTGTGTGCTGCCAGCCAGATGTTTACATTCGCCTTGTTCAGAATGGGAACGAAGTACTTGTTGACGTTGTTCTGACCATACCATGCGCCTTTCTGGGGATTGATATGGCCGATCACAACACGTAGGTCGGCTTCTTTGCACTCCTTGGAATTCACGACCTCTTCGAGCCAGCGGGCCTCTTCCTGCAGGAAAGGTTCCGAGAGCATAGTCCCGCCATATTCGATATCATTATCGGGCTTGTCTTCGCAGGTGTCCAGGAAGATGAAGAAGAACTTGCCGTAGGAAGCGGTCCAGTATGGCTTCCCGTCGGGGAGATCGGCATAGTCGAACCAGTTCTTGGAAGCGGCACCCCGGAATTCGTGATTGCCCCTCATATTATAGAGGGCCACCTTACCCTGCAGGTTCTCCGCACCGGTACGGAGGTACATATCACGTATCTTTTCCTTCCATGCAAGCGAGCTCACCATATCGCCGTTGAATACCACGAAGTCAAGCTCATCAATCTTGGAACCCTTCATCAGGACATTCAGGATGGAATCTTTCTGGTGAATATCATTGTAGACATCGAAACGGACCTGGTCGTAATCGGTCTTGACGGTAGTGAAAGTATATGGATTCTTTGTATAGACATTGCTGCCCCAAGCCTTGGTATAGGTCACATCGCCAGGGCCCTTGAAGTCGCGTACACCCTTCATCATCAAGCGGTAGCGGTATGTGGTTCCGGGTTCGAGCCCGTCGATGCGGATCTTGTGCATATTACTGATTACCTGATTGCCGAAACCGCGCAGGTCGTAGTACTTGGGACGGTCTTCGTTATAGAAATGAGTCCCGTCGTCCGGCGCTACTTCCACCCACGCGATTGCATCCATATTTGACTCCCAAACTACGGTGAAACCGGTAGTCGTAGGATTCTGGACGTAAGGCCCGCAGATAAGACGGACATTTTCGGGGGTTTGCTGCTGCGCGAAAGCGGTTAGGGTCAGGCATAGTGCCAAAAAGCAGAAGAATCTCTTCATAATAATAAATCTAGATTAGTTGTTTCAACAAAGATAAGCAAAAAAGCAAGATTTTTGTTGTAAATTTGTACGTTATGACAAAAAGCAGTAATAAAGGCGGGAATGGTTCCCGCAGTGGCCGGAAGGGTTCCGGTAAACAAAAAAAGAATTTCCCCGTTTATGAAGGTCGCGTGCAGATGACCCGCGAGGGTTTCATATTCGTTATCGTTGACGGGCAGGATGATGACATTTATGTAAAGGCGTCCAAGACGCGCAATGCCCTGGACGGTGACACCGTGAAGGTGGCGGTTACCAAGCAGAGTGCGGCCAAGGCGGCCTCAAGGGCCGGAGGAAAAGCCGAGCGCAAGCGTGAGGGCGAGGTGATAGAGATAGTGAAGCGCAGCGGCAAGCAGTTTGTGGGGATCTACCACACCATCGGGGCCCAGGCCTGGGTGCTGATGCAGAGCAAGAATATGCCTTACGACATAGAGGTGGATCCCGAAGAAGGGGCCCGGCTCGGCGCAAAGCGCGGGATGAAGGTTTCCGTGGTGGTAGACCGCTGGAACCGCGGGGATTCCTCCCCTATCGGGCACATTGTTGATGTGTTGGGTATGCCCGGCGAGAACAATACCGAGATGCACGCGATCCTGGCGGAGTTCAATCTGCCCTACAAGTTCGAGAAGGAGGTGGAGGATGCGGCCGACAGCATTTCGGAAGAGATTACCGCCGCTGACCTGAAAGGTCGAAAGGACTTCCGCGGCACCTTTACCTTCACAATTGATCCGGCGGATGCCAAGGACTTCGACGACGCCCTGTCGTTCAAGAAACTGGGCAACGGCAACTACGAGGTGGGCATCCACATTGCGGATGTCTCCTACTATGTGAAGCCGGGCACGGCGGTCGACAAGGAAGCCCGCGAGCGCGGCACCAGCGTTTATCTGGTGGACCGCACCGTGCCGATGCTGCCTGAGAAGCTGTGCAACAAGCTGTGTTCGCTGCGTCCGCACGAAGACAAGCTGACCTATTCGGTGGTCTGCGAGATTACGCCCAAGGCCGAGATCAAGAGCCGCTGGATTGGCCGGACGGTCATCAATTCGGATTTCCGCCTGGACTACGATCAGGCGCAGGACATCATAGAATCAGGGTCTGCGGGGGATGTACCCGCAGACCAAACCCTTTGCGAGGCGATAACCATCCTCAACGATCTGGCGCACAAGCTCAAGGAAAAGCGCTTCAAGGCCGGGGCAGTGGATTTCGACCGTCCGGAGATGAAGGTGGAGGTAGATGAGCAGGGCCGGCCTGTGAACGTCTACCAGAAGGTAAGTAAAGAGGCCAACTGGCTGATAGAAGAATTTATGTTGCTGGCGAACCGCACTGTGGCGGAGTTCATCGCGACCGACGGGCAGATGAACGGCGTGGCATCGAAGAAGGCCAAGACCTTCGTCTACCGCATCCACGATGTACCCAACGCCGAGAAACTCGAAAGCCTCAAGCGCTTTGCGAAGGGTTTTGGCTATAAGATGGCTGACTCCCTCGACGGTCGCGCTGCAGCCAAGAGCATCAACGCCCTCATTAAGCAGGCTGCCGGAAAACCCGAACTCGAAGCCTTCGAGGACATCGCCCTGCGCTCAATGGCCAAGGCCTGCTACAGCACCGACAACATCGGCCACTACGGCCTCGCCTTCGACTTCTACACCCATTTCACATCCCCTATCCGCCGCTATCCCGACACTATGGTGCACCGCCTGCTCAGCCTCTATCTCGCCGGAAAGGAAAGCCAGAACAAGGGCTACTACGAGATTGAGTGCCAGCACGCCTCCGAACGCGAGGTGGTTGCCGCCGATGCGGAACGCACGAGCATCAAATACAAACTCGTCGAGTATATGCAGGACAAGGTGGGGATGGAATTCGACGGGCGCGTGTCCGGTGTCACCGAATGGGGAATGTATGTAGAGATAGAACCTACGAAGATAGAAGGCATGGTGCCCCTGCGTGAGATCCGTTCCGACTTCTTCGAGTTCGACGAAGAGCGCTACCGCCTGGTGGGCAAGCGCACCCACAAGGTCTTCCGCCTTGGCGACAAGGTGCGCATCCGCGTGAAGAACGCCAACCTGGAGCAGCGCCTGCTTGATTTTGAATTGATTGAAAACCTCAGATAATATGGCAAACAACTCTTTCTTCGGATTCCTGGCAGGAGCCGCCATCGGCGCCATCGCCACCGCTTATCTGCTCTCCGACAAGGGCAAGGACGACGCCGAACGCCTGAAGCAGGCCGCAGGAGATCTCGCCGAAAAGGCGAAGAACAAGGCCGGAGACCTGGCCGACAGTGCCATGGATGCTGTGTCGAAAGGTCTCGACGCACTCGAAGATGCCCTGAACAAGAAGGACGCTCCCGCCGAAGAGCCCGAAAGCGTATGAACCCTAGAGACTATATCGATCTCCGCATCGAGCAGCTCAAACTGAAGGGCACAGACACCGCCTCGCAGGCCCTCGGCACCCTTCTCGCATGGATACTCATCATCGCGATAGCCCTGATGGTGCTCACCGTGCTCGCCTTCGGCGGCATCCTCCTTCTCGGGAAGGCCTTGGACAACTACGCCCTGGGCGCCTTCATTGTGGGCGGGGCGCTTCTGCTGGTGCTTATAGTGCTGTGGTTATTCCGCAAGAATATGTTCCGCGGCACCTTCATCCGCCTGCTGAGCGACGAACGCGATGTCCGCGAGCTCGAGCGTGCGAAGGAACTCAACGCCGTGCGCCTGATGGACGCCGAATCATCTGACTGGTCCGGCGCCGGCAGCCTCGGCCTCCGCGCCCTCCGCATACTGCTGCGGCTTGCAGCACGCCGCTAACCTCGACCTTCCCCAATATTGGCAAGAAACGGGGAAGGTCGACAAAAAAGAACGGCACCTTCCCCAATAATGGCAAGAAACGGGGAAGGTCAACAAAGGAAGAAAAAATGATCTACAAATTCCAAGCGATACTGAAGACGCTGGTGTGGGGCACCGAGAACTGGGTGCTGTCCGGCGTGATGGGCAATGAGACCAAGGTGGTCGGCGGGCCGGCCGACGGCAAGACGCTGAACGAACTATACGGTGGGGAGTTCCCGCTGCTCATCAAATTCATAGATGCGAAGAAGGACCTGAGCATCCAGGTGCACCCCAATGATGAGATAGCGCAGCAGCGCCATGGCTGCAAAGGCAAGACGGAGATGTGGTATATGATAGATACGGCTCCGGGCGCGCATCTGCTCGCAGGCCTGAGCAAAGAGATTACGAAGGATGATTACGTTCGTCTGGTGGAAGAAGGCCGCATCACCGAGGTGCTGGCAGACCATAAAGTTGCTCCGGGAGATGTTTTCTTCCTGCCCGCAGGGCGCATCCATGCCATTTGCGGAGGATGCTATCTGGCAGAGATCCAGGAGACCTCCGACATCACCTACCGCATCTTCGACTACAACCGCCCCGGGCTCGACGGCAAGCCGCGCCAGTTGCACACGCAGGAGGCGAAGGATGTGATAGACTACAAGGTCTATCCCTCATACAAGACCGAATACGAGCGCAGGGAGAACGAAGAGATGGAGGTCGTAAGCTGCCCGTATTTTACCACTTCCGTATTCGAGCTCAGCGAAACCGTCGAAAAGGATCTCTCCGGCCTCCAGGCAGTTCCGGGCAACTTCTACATCGTGATGGGTCTGGAAGGTTCCGGATCCGTGACCGGTTCCGACGGCACCGCCGTTCAGATCAACGCCGGCGAGGCTTTGCTCGTGATGGGAGAAAACAGACTCACCCTGGCGCCATCCTGCGGAAAGGTCAAGTTGCTAACGACACATCTGTAGTTTTATGGAGAACGAGCGCAGCACCGACAAACTTGCCAGGCTGATAATAATCCTGGCCTCCGTGGCGATAGCATTCCTGCTCTGCCGCTACTTCAGCGGAGTGCTGTCCTACCTCCTGATTGCCTTCGTGCTGTCTCTTGTGGGCCAGCCTGTCATGGGCTTGCTCCGCAAGATAAGAATCAAATGGAAAGCCGCGCCGGACGGGATCTGCTCGACAGGATCAACGAATGGATAATCAACGTAACTCCATGGGTAGGAGAGGACTTCGATGGGACTAAACTGCTGGTGGACAAGCTCTCCCAACTCACCAACCTGTCGGCCATTCCCGGAGTGATAGGCACGGTCGCATCCGCAGTGGCAGGGATTGCCGTAGGGCTCTTTTCGGTACTGTTCATCTCCTTCTTCTTCATAAAGGACGAAAAACTCTTCGGACGCATAGTCGGGGCCCTGGTTCCGGACAGGATAGAATCGCAGGTGGGAAAGACAATCCTGGACATCGAGCGCTTGCTTTCAAGATATTTTGTAGGAGTAATCATAGAGATTTTCATTGTGCTGCTCATCGCGATCCCGACATACACGGTGATAAGGGTGATAGCCAGCCGCTTCTTCTACAACTTCAAACCGGTCAGGCGTCTTATTCCGGACGTAGACAAAGAAAACACGGACGCACTGATTTAGGCGTCCGTGTGGATGTACGAGCGTGCGTGCCGGGCAAGTGGCTGAGCATTAGTGATCAACGTATTCCATATATGCACAAGCCTCTCTTCCGGCAAACTCGGAGACTTGGAACAGTAACGGGTTCGGCACAAGGACACCGCTCCAGACATTTGTTTCAATATAATAATCTTTTCCGACCTCCACCTTGATTGGCAATGACACACGCTTTTCAGTCTTCGCCCATATTTCATGTTGACCTGACTCATAAAAACGGACTTCTGTCATAGTTCCTCCTTTAGACCAATACACACAATCCTCATCAATATGTACATCGTAAGTGCACGAAGGGAACCAATTATATCGATACAACCACACAGAAGCATATTCCGGATGAATAGAATTTTTCTTATTAATGTGTATGGAACAACTATCCGGAATTTGAAGCATGTCAACAACGACACGATGAGTTGCATGGGTTACGTCCGGCAGATAATGTGAGACTATAAAAGCAGCATTGCCCCCACTTTTTATCGTTTGCTCTCTTGCAATTCTAAGCACTTCGTCATAAGTCCCCTTTTTTGTTGTCGTCAAATATCGCGGAGCGACAATCATTGTCCCCAACTTTTGGGCACTTTCCGGAATTTCATCCCGCCCGCTTATGAAAATAAAACTTCTTTTACCATCTGAATCACCCATTTTAAATTGATCTACATAAAATTTCGGGGAACAGGATGCCAAAAACAAAATTGTGATTAATAAAAAATGTAATCTTTTTTCCATATTTTAGCAATATACAAATTATAAAACTCTTTTCGTTCTCTTTTTATAGTTATAATACTCTTCTGTTGCTTTTTTTCCTCTTTTTTGTGCATCTTGAACTCTTGAAGAATACTTCTCTATCAACTTGAAGTGCTCAGAATCGAAGACGCTTCGATCCTCTTCTGTATTTCCCAGCGAGAGATTAAAATCAAACGCACCTTGTTTTTTATTTATATTATAAGTATACTTAAAATCTGCCATCCCGTCGTACTCAAACGGGCTACCATCATAGTATGTTTTTTTTACCTTAAGGCCAATGCTGAAAGAGTTATCCCATGCATCGCTACCTATGTCATAGGATGTATTATAGGAAGCATACACTTTCCCGTTTACATAAGAATCAGAAAGGCCGCCCGTAATAGTTGCAGACCCCATATATTTCTTTACTTTCCAGTCTTTATCAAATTGTATTCCCCCTTTTAAACCAGCCTCAGCCGTTAGATTCCCTCTTCCATATTTAGCTTTAAGCTCTCCTTCGATAGTATTTGATCCATCTTTGAATGAATGCGTAGCACACACCTTTGCAGTAAGATCAATTGTCTGTACCAGATCGACTCCCATAATACTGAATTCTTCGTGAATTCCAAACTTTATAAAAGCACCTATTTTACCTTTAGGTTCAGACCAATCATACGTAAATCCAAAACCTACGGGTATACCTAATTCTATAAAATTCCACCCTATTTTTATACCGTTTCGAGAGATATTTATAATTAACTTTTCCCCACTCTCATCAGTATATTTCAGAGGATTATTGAGGCAGTAGCTGTATCGGTTGAAGTTCTGCGTACTCGCAGGGTCCTGGATAAACGGGTCGGGCATCAGGAAGCGGCCAAGGGCGGGGTCGTACAGACGCGCGTTGCAGTTGATCAGCCCGAAGCCAGGCAGGTGCTCGTGGCCCGTGTAACCGTGGTTGCCAGGTAAAAACCGCCCGGGCAAAGATGCTCGGGCGGTTCGGTTAAGGTCACTTGCTGTATCGCGCTACTACTTCTTCGTAAGAAGGCCACATACGGATGTCTTTCATGCGCTCGTCGGGAGGGAAAGATATCTCCCAATCCAAATCTTTAAAATCCTGCAAAGACACATCGTAACGCACCAAAACTATACCATCATCGCTCTCGCGGTTGATAACCTCATTGTAAGAGTATCTTGCGTCCAAAACAAAGACGGTTGCATCTACTTCCTCATAACGCCTTTCAAGATACCGTCCTCGTCGTGCAGATAATGCATTATCGTTTACAGAGTTCGCGGGAACATAATATGATGAATTATTATCCCTGATCCACTCAACATACCTTAGTGAAGTGCCCGATTGATTATACACTCTTATTGGAAAAGCGCAATGGTTAACAAATCGCACATGGTGATGTCTTTCTTCAGCAGAACACGAAGATACTAATACAAACAATATAAAGAACCGAGAAATAAATTTCATAAGACACATCCCTTTATTTGATCAACTGAATCAACCTCATCTTCTTGATTATTTATATAAAACACAAATTTAAGTTTTTTATATCAAATTGTCAAGCGACGACTGATTAGATTCATCATTATACGATAGTTTTAGATTATATCCATTAATCGGATTGTCATCAAAATGCCATTTTTCATCCAGTTTTCCATACAAATCTGCGTCTCTGAATTCCTCATTGTTTTTATAGAAATATCGCAGAGCTCTGGCATTGGCATCTTGCTCAGTATAAAACTTATTATGATCCTCGTAAGAATTCGAAAATGCACTTATGATGCTTGGGATGCCAAAAGAAAACGGCCAGATTAATCCATGTTCCCGGCTTTGTAACACATGCCCGAATTCGTGTTGAAATAAAGGATTAGTATCATCTGCTTTGATATCACTATCACCGTTAATAAAACTGCCTATAGTTATTCCACCGAAGCCGTCTTTACGTGTCCTAAGCACCGTTGCACCGTGTATATAGTCTACAGATTCTGTTCCACCGTATAACCTCAATGTATTAAATGTGTGTGATACAAATAAGCCTGCAACAGTTTGCGGCAACTCCCACGTAAAACGTAAGAAAAGGTGCCATGCAGCTTGAAGGGGATTATCGTTTTTGTCAACATTGAAGAGTCCGAGCCATATTTTCGCATCATTAACCGCCATTATTTTTGCTCTCTCCCAGCCACCGCCTAATAAACCAACAATAAAAGAGTCAAGTATAAAATACTCCCCACTCTCATCGGTATACTTCAGCGGATTGTTGAGGCAGTAACTGTAGCGGTTGAAGTTCTGGGTGCTCGCAGGGTCCTGAATGAGCGGGTCGGGCATCAGGAAGCGGCCGAGGGCTGGGTCATAGAGGCGGGCGTTGCAGTTGATAAGTCCGAAGCCCGGCAGGAACGCCGGAGTAGAAGTGGCAAAATGCCGGTATTTCACGACGGATGTCTATGATCTGACCAAACCCGTCAGCGTAGACCTTAGCGCGCAGGCATCAGTTCCGGGGAGTTTCTATATTGTAATGGCCCTGAAAGGCAAAGGCTCTATCAGCGGCACCCCATCAAAGCCGGCGAGGCCCTGCTGGTTCTCGGAGAGCAGGAACTCCGCTTCGAACCCAACGGCCACCTGACCCTCCTGACTACCAGATAGTTACTGAAAACCGTCTGGTACATTTGCACCAGACGGTTTTCTTTAAGTGCTTGATAATCAGCGCAGGCTATTTCGCTTTTCCCTGATTGGCGACTGCGGCCTGCTTGGCGGCGAGTTCCTCAGGGTCGGCAAGGTAGTAGTCGCGGACGAGGTTGAGGTTGTCGTCGAACTCGAACACATACGGAGTAGCCGTGGGGATGTTGAGTTTGACAATGTCGGCGTCTGAGATGCCCTTGAGATGCTTTACCACACCGCGGAGGCTGTTGCCGTGAGCGACTACGATGATGTTGTCGACGGTCTTGAGCTTGGGGAAGATTTCGCACTCCCAGAAAGGCATTACGCGCTCGATGCACTGCTTGAGGGCCTCGGTGCGGGGAACGTACTGATCGGGAACGTCGGCGTAGCGGGGATCCTGAGTTGCGGAGTTGGGATCGGTCTCGGGGAGAGGGAGAGGTTCAACGTCGTAGCTGCGGCGCCAGATGAGAACCTGCTCGTCGCCGTACTTGGCTGCGGTCTCGGCCTTGTTAAGCCCCTGGAGCATACCGTAATGCTTCTCATTAAGGCGCCAGGTCTTCTCTACTGGAATCCAGTCGAGATCCATTGCGTCCAGCACATTATTGAGGGTCTTGACTGCCCTCTTGAGGTATGATGTGTAGGCGATGTCGAATTTGAAGCCTGCTTCTTTCAGGGCTTTACCTGCGTCGAGGGCCTCCTGAAGGCCCTTCTCACTTAAATCTACATTTGTCCAACCTGTGAACCTGTTCTCTTTGTTCCACTGGCTCTCGCCATGGCGTACTAGTACGATGTTTTTCATTTTTAATTATTGAATTTATTCTTGGATGCAGGGCAGCTTCTGCTCTTCTTCGCAGAAAAAATGCTCATCAGAGCAGAACCTGCCCTGCATGCCTATGATAATATTAAATCAATCCGCGTCCTTCAAGGAAAGCATGTGAATCGGGCTCTCGACCGGCGAATTCAACATAGAGTTTCATGGGCTCTTCGCTGCCGCCACGCTCCAGGAATGTCTCCTTGAACTTCTTCGCGAGCACAAGGTCGAAGGGGCCATCCGGCGAAGCCTCGAAGATGCTGAAAGCATCCTTGTCGAGCACCTCGCTCCATAGATAGCCGTAGTAACCGGTGTTGTATCCGCTGGAGAAGATATGATTGAAATAAGTGGTACGATAGCGGTATGTTATTTCGGGGTTGAGCCCTATGCTCTTGGCCAACTGCTCCTCGAATCCATCGATGAACGCCGTGGCTGTCTCGGTAGAGTTGATGTCGGCAGGAATGTCGGCAAGTTCGTGCCACTTGAGGTCAAGGATGGAAGCCGCACAGAGTTCTGTGGTCATGAATCCCTGATTGAATTTCAGCGAGTTGTTGATTTTCTCCACAAGAGCAGCCGGGATGGTTTCATTTGCATCGTTGTGGGCATATCTGGCAAGCAACTCGGGCTGGAAGGCCCAGTTCTCGTTGAACTGGCTGAACATCTCCACAAAGTCGCGTGTAACGCTGGTGCCGCTTACGGAAGGATAATGGCACTTGGTGAGGAGCCCGTGCAGGGCATGGCCGAATTCGTGGAAGACGGTCTGCACCTGGTCGACGTTCATATGCTCCGCCAGATTACCCACATTCACAATGATGGGGCGCACATCCTCTCCTTCGGCATTCACATACTGCTCGCGGATATTGTTCATCCACGCACCGCCGCGCTTGCTGTCGCGAGGCAGATAATCGGTGGTGAAGATACCAATGAGAGAGCCGTCATCCGCCGTAACCTTCCAAGTAGTCACGCAGTCGGGATTATACGAAGGGACTCCTTCGAGTTTTTCCATATTCACACCGTATAACTGCTTGGCGGCTAGGAAGATACCATTACGGACAGAGTCCATCTGGAAGTAAGGTTTCACCTCCTCGTCATCGAGGTCGTATTTGAGTTTACGAACCTTCTCTGCATAATACCACCAGTCCCAGGGTTCTATCTTCGAGCCTGCAGGGACTTTGCCTGCGGCGATGTCTTCATCCATCACCTTCTGCATGTCGGCAATCTCCTCGCGTGCCTTGGCTGTGGAGGCCTTCATGATGTCGCGGAGGAAGCCGTCCACCGTGGCAGGGGTCTTCGCCATCTTGTTGTCGAGGGTGTAGGCCGCAGAGTTGGGGAAGCCGAGCATTTTGGCCTTCTCCTGGCGCAGGCGGAGGACCTCGATCACGAGCAGAGCGTTGTCATACTCGTTGCCGTGATGTCCACGGCTCGTATAAGCCTCATTGTAGGCCCTGCGAAGCTCGCGATCCTCGGTGGTGGTCATCTTGTCGGGATATGCACTCACGCTGAATCCGAACTTCTCCTTGAAAGCGTTGCTCTCCGCGAGGATATTGTTTCCTATCTTCTGGGTCTTGGCCGCAATCTCGGAATTGATCTCACGAAGGCGTGCCTGCTGCTCTTCAGGAAGGCCTATACCTTCGCGCTCGAAACTGTCGTAATGCTTCTTCAGCACCATCTGCTGCTCGCGGGTAAGGGCACTCTGGTCGGCATTATAGATAGCCGCTATGCGTTCATAAAGGGCCTTGTTGAAGGATATATTGGCTTCATGGTCGCTGAGCATGGGTATGGATTCCTCGACTACTGCATCGAGGGCGTCGCTGCGGTCGGTTTCGGCCACATTGTAGAGCACGCCCTGCACCTTGCTGAGTATGCTGCCGGAGAGTTCGAGAGGCACGATCGTGTTCTCGAATGTCGGAGCCTCGGCATTGGCGGTGATGGCATCGATTTCTGCCTGCTGCTGCTCTATACCGGCCTTGATGGCGGGGATATAGTCGGTAACTTTAATCTTGTCGAAAGGAGGGATTCCATAGGGAGTGTCCCATTCCGTAAGGAAGGGGTTGGTGTGATTACAAGCCATAAGCATTACAAGCGCTGCAAGCAGCGGGAACGTGCGTTTCATAAGTTAGTTGATTATTACTGAAGGGTTGTCGGGATCGTCAGGGGCTGTGATAAGCGACATCTGGGCGTTGCCGTCATAGATGGTAAGGATACCGGTAATATCTATGGCTGAGCCACCAAGAATACGGCTGTCCAGTTCCTTGTCGGCGAACTTGGCGTATCCGCTGGTGCGCACCTGGATATCGGTAGATCCCATCTTGAAATAGTGTGACACATAGTTGGCCGTAGCATACTTGATCATCATCTCCTTGTAGGTAATGTAGGCGTCCGGTCCGAATGCAGTGATAACTTCATTGCCCATCTGGGCTTTGTAATCGATAGGTTTGGTAGTGATTTTGCCATATCTGGTAGCACCGCTGCCTACCTCGGCATCATCGAAATTGCCAGCCTGGATATATTCAACGTACTTCGCCTTGCTCATGCCCCATGTATTGATCCCCCATGTGCCATTGTCGGAAAGGAAAACTCGGTTGTAAGGATTCTCCTTCTTGTGGCCGAGGATGCCATGGGGATAGACCAGGGCAAAGATTTCATTGCCGTAGGTCAGACCCTTGACGGTGACGAGCACCCCCCAGAGTTCTCCGGCGAATCCTGCGTTGAGGCTGGACGTCACTTCCGCTTCGCTGACTACGCGGGGACTGAGCGGAGTGCCATACTCCCCACGGAATACATGGCTGTTTATAACCGCCTGGGAATCGATGTAGGAGGTCTCATACTCGTTTGTGGTGGTATTGTCGGGCTCAAGGCCGAGCTGGGGCATGCCGTTGTATGCGCCGATGCATAGGTCTGTGCACTTGACATATATCCACTGACCAAGTTTATAGTCGCTGTAAAGGGAGGACTTTCCGAGTTTAAGGTCGATGCCTCCGGTAGCGTCCTGTATGTAGATTTCGCGGTAGAGGTTACCTGATTTGTCATCGGAAACCACTTGACCCTTGATCCATACGTTTTCGGTGATTGTATGTCCGGACGTCTTCTTTTTTTCGTATGAGGTCTTCTTGTTATACTGGTCCTTCATTTCCTTGATGGTGGCAAAGGTCCCGGTAAACCCGTACTGCGAAAGATCAGATTCGGTCCATATTTTCATCTCGGCAGGTTCGTTGCCGCCGAATGTGAATACAGGCTGCCATTCTTCTTTCAGACTCTGGCAGGAAACGAGGGCGGCGACAGCCGCGATTGCGAACAAAAACTTTTTCATATGCTTAGAATCTGAAATAAATGTTCAACATATAATTGGTGCCAGCCATATAGAAGTACTTGGAATCGAAACGATAGTACTGACTCTTGCTCACGGTATTGTCTACCATGCGGGTCTGTTCGTAACCGCCGGTCTTGACATTCTTATTGTTAAGCAAGTTCTTTACATTGAGCGAGAAGCCAAGCTGATATTTGTAATGGATATACCAGCTCTTTCCAACGGAGAAATTCAAGAGGAAGGCAGGATCGAAACGCTCCTGCTCCGTCATGTACTCGAGCTCGCGGGCTGTTATCTGGTTGTCGGGGCCATTCACTGCAGTGTCGGTACGGTAGAGAGGGTTCATGTCGAGATAACTCTCTCCGAAGTATTCCAGGTCGGCATCGATGAACCAGTAGTTACGATTGTATGCAAGACCGAGACTTGCCGCAAGTTGCGGAGTAGAGGGCACAAAGTGCTGCTTTACCGTACCGTCAGGCAGGAGGGTGCTCTTCCAGTAAGGGACATCGACATTCTCCATAACCACCTCGGCGCTGTTGTCCACAGTCTGGGTCATGGTAGGATTCGAAGTGTAGATGTAGCGTCCTGCAGCAACAACGCCCTGCACGGAAAGGTTGGGAACCACATAGGTCGGAACCTTGAACCCGAGCTCGACACCCATGTTGCGCTGGTCGATGCCGTTGATGGCGAAGTTCGAGAAGGCATTCTGGAGATCGTCATATGCACTCATAACCTTGGACTGATCCTTGATGGTGGTGAAGTATGCCGTAGTGCGTATGTTGATTCCGTTCGCAGAATACTGCCAGTTGATATCGGAAGAGAAGGTCTTCACAGTCTTGAGGTCATCCACAAGAGAATTGCGGGTCCTGGGAGAGAGGAAGGCCTGGTTGAACTTGGGAGCGTCGTTGAAATAGCCCACATTGGCATAAACCCTCTGCGAGCCGCCGATGACATAGTTCAAACCAACTTTGCCGGCATAGGTCAGGAAACTGGACACCTTGCTCTTACCAAGCGATGTTACGACCGAACCGTCGTTTTCATAGGTAGGTTCCACAGTTACCCCGTCCACCACGAGTTTATTCCCGTTTGCATCAAGTCCGGGGAAGAGGCCCTTGCGCATAAGGCCCTCGCGCCAGAAGCTCTCGTAGCCTATGCGGCCGCCGAGGTTGGCGCTGAAGTTACCGGCCGTGAACTTGCCGTTCACCCATCCACCGTAGTTGCGGACCTGCGCGTAATAGTCGTATCCGTACTTGTCTCCTTTGACCAAGGTCTGTGCGGCACCGTGCTTCATATAGTAATCCAGATCATTCTGGAGTTTGTATGGAGTCGCCGCAAAATCACGCTCGGCGAAGTTGTCGATATTGACGAAATAGTCGCCTCCGAGAAGGTCGGCAACCTGCTTGTAATATTCAGTCCTGTTGATTCTGGCGTTCAAACCTCCTGTCACAATGAGATTGTCAAAAGGACGATATTTGAATGTGCCGGCGAGATTAAGATCCTGCTGGTCCACATGGCGCTCTTCCTGAATATACTTCGAACGGTTCTTGCCGTTTGCATCCGTCTGGATGCGGTTGACATGGTAGAAACGGTCCCAGTTGATATGGGTGAGTTCGGGATACATATCCGCGTGTGTCCAAATTTCATTCGCCCAACCCCACTTGATGCCGTTGTTGCGGTTCATGTCGGGATTCTCATCATAGAAATAACTGGGGAGGTTGCGGTAGTAATCTGGACGTGGATCCTGAGCGTCGTACCAGTCAAGAGCGGTGTAACCGTTCTTGCCGAAACGATAGAGAGCGGTGGCGCTCGCATTGAACTTGTCGGAAGGAGTGAAGTCGTACTTGACTATCGCGATCGGTTCATTGGTCTTACGCACGCGGGCGTTGCGGACCTTGCCGTTCTGGTATCCCCAGTTGGAGTTGTACATATTATCTCCTGTCAGGTCGTAAACTTCCTGTGTGGAAGCATTTTGCGCACCGCGCTGGCCGGGAGTGGCAAAGAACACGAATCCGAGTTTGTGGGTATCGTTAAACACCTTGTCGGCCGCGGCGTAGTATGCGAAGGAGCGATAGTATACGCCATCGATCCAGTCGTTGCCGCCGAGACGTGCGCTCACGTTGAATGCAAGGGCCCAGCCGTTATCCATCAGACCGGTTGCATAAGAGCCCATAAGGCGCAGACGGTAGAGAGTACTGTTGGTCAGCACGCTTCCGCGGAGGCCCTTACGGACATTTGTCGCATTGCCGAAGATGTTGGTCACTCCGTTATATCCGCCAAAAGCGAAATCCGACACTTCGCTGCCGTTCGTCGTCTCTTTGGAACGCATAGCTTCGTTAAGGCCGCTCCAGAGGGAGAAAGGCGAATAACCGGTGATGGCGTCGTTCATCTTTATGCCGGCGAGATATACATCCTGACTCTCTGACGCATAACCGCGGGCACGGAAACGCACAGAGCTGAAGTTGTAGCCGGCTATGTTATTGAACACATCGTTGCTGCCGAAGAGGATGGTAGGGTTGTCGTTGTAGCCCGAGTCATCCATGTCGAAGGCGGCAAAGGAGTCGTCATCGACTTCTGCGACTCTTTGTATACCGGTGAGCGAAAGATTGAACATGTTTTTCACATATCCGTCGTTCACGGTTACCTGGACCTGGGTTTCCAGGAATTCAGGAGCCTCTATAACAAGGGTATACATGCCATTATCCAGCCCGGGGATGTAGAAGGTTCCATCCTCGCCCGAAGTGGCAGTGGCAATCTGAGCAGCACCCTGCATGAGAATGAGTTTGGCGTTCTCGACAGGCTGCCTGCCATTGCGGTTGATCACCGTACCCTTGACGCCGCCGGTGGGCTGCGCGCTCAGGGCAACTCCCGCCAGTATGGCTGTCAGAAATAGTATTATTCTTTTCATATTCTATAGTTTGTCATTCTGAGCCGGAACCAGCCGGTGAAGAATCTACTTTTTGATAACAATATATGTGGGATAGTGATCGGAGTATCCTCCCACGAAGGCCCCATTACTGAAAGTGCGGAACGGCGTGCCTTTATACTGGCCGCTCTGGTTCGTCATGAAAGGTTTGCTGAACACACGGCCGTAGTACTTCTTCTGCACGATGGGCTGGATCTGGAATGTGCCCTTGGGAGCATTGGCAATTGCGTTGTTCACGAGAATAATGTCGTAGATATTACCGCTGCCTTGATAGTAAAGCGAACTGAATCCGGCCTTGAGCATGCTGAGGAAGGGAGAGAAGAAGTCTTCATCGGTAACCTCGTCTATCTTCTCCTTGCCACGCATGAAATCGGTCATGCTGACGTCTGTGGGATTGTCGTTCATGTCTCCCATCACCACTATCTTGATGCCGGGGAATTCCTTCTGGAGTTCCATTGCGCGCTGATAGATGATCTCTGCTCCGCGTGGACGCAGGTCTGCACCCTTCCCGCCAAGACGGGACGGGAGGTGGGCGACGAAGAACGCGAACATCTCTCCATCGATAGTTCCGCGGACCATGAGCACGTCACGGGTGCGGAAGTTGTCTTTCTCTTCCTGCGTCCATTCGCTCCAATCGATGCGCGAAGGCTCAAAAGTAAATGGGAGACTCTCGCTTGCGATGAGCTTGAAGATTTCCGGCTTGTAGAAAAGAGCAACATCCACTCCACGGCGGTCGGGACCGTCATAGTGGACAATCTGATAATTGGCTTCCTCGATTTCAGGCTGCGACACGAGGTCTTCCAGCACATGGCGGTTTTCGATCTCGGAAACACCCAGCACGGCATGCCATGCTCCGTTGTCTTCTTTCATGGCGCGGATCACCGTCGCCATATTGTGGAGTTTCTTGGCATACTTCGCCTCCGTCCACTGGTTCTGTCCGTCGGGAAGGAACTGGTAGTCGTTCTTGCCCTCATCGTGAACCGTATCGAAAAGGTTCTCCAGGTTGTAGAATCCGATGACATAACTGCGATGTCTGGCCGCATCCGCCCTCCAAGGGGCTGCAACGAGCAGCACGGCTATCAGGATGTAAATGTATCTTTTCATTGTTTCAGGTTATATTTTCAAACGTTATTTTGCCCAGGCACAATCGGCCTCGATTTCATCGGCCAGTTTGGAGCCGACCGCCGAAGGGAGATTCACGAACAGGTCGTAGCCGAGTTTCTTTTCAAGTTCATCCACCGAAATGACATAGTCGCGATAACTCCCGTTCGCTATTGACGAATCATGTGGAAGATACCAGGCCGCAGCACGCCATCCGTTATGGCCTACCGCACTGCTGGTGCTTCTTTGCAGGATAGCCTTATAATATGCGGAAGGCACCTTTACGACAAATCCCGAATTGCTTCCGCTCTTTTGGGTCGAGCCCTCCAGGACGCAGCCTGTCACGACATAAGTCGTGTCAGAACTACCGGCATAGGAGCGGACCTGTCCTTCGAGACTTGCCCAAATCCCGGCATTGAAATTATATTCCTGCGGCGTCATGTTGGTGGGATAGAATGTAGAACGGTTGGCCTTCTCGTTATATCTGTCGGCAGAAGGAATCTGGTGTCCCCTGGTCCATCCGCCTCCGTAGGTATTGCTCAAGTTGGGTTGAATAGAAGATGGCAGAAGCGGATCGAACACGCCCCAGGCATTCGTGCGTTCTCCACTGCCTATCAGCGCATTGTTATGGGGATATGCCACCCAGTAGGACACGTGCTCGTCATAACTCCAGTAGGAGGACCAGTTTCGCACGCCACTTTGGGCTTTGTTCAAATACTTCTTCCCTTCCATATCGTGCGGTAGGAACACACATCCGTCGCCGCCCTTGGTCTCAGGAAGTTCCAGCCAGCCGGCGGTGGTTGTATCGTATCCGTCCGGAACCGATGGCTGAGGATCCCGCCCGTTTTGGGTGAATACTGCAGAATTGACCTGCTTGCCACCGGAAATCAAGACGAGGGTAACCGTCCTGGATTCATCGGCTTCGTTCTGACTGTAACGGATACGGGCATCGGTTTTATTGCCACTCCCGCTGGAAGGATCCATAACTGCCCAGTCCGAAGGCCCTTCCGAAGGATACTGCAGTTCGATCGACCACTCGCCCTTAGCCGTTACAGCAACATAAGTAAATCCGTCATCACTATCGGCGACGCTGTTCTTGGGGACCACCGTCGCATCGTAATCGACAGGGTCTGCGGCAGGCTGGCAAGAGGCCACCGCGGCTAGAAACGCGATGGCCAATGCGAGCGAGATGGTGATTCTGTGGAACATATACTACTCAGACAGCTTGTAAAGTTGCACAGCCTTCGGAGCTGTCGACGATTTCTTGTAGAAACGGAAACGTTTCTGATCGGAAGCAGCGTTATAGAGAATCCATGTATCTGCAGCGCTGTCGGTGATTACGGCATTCCCGCTGGCATCAAGGCTGATTGTCATCAATACCTGAGTTGTTCCGAAATTGATAGCATTCTTTTCCTTTGTACCGGAGAGGTATTTTCCGCTGGCAGTTTTGAGTGCATATCCTCCGTTCATAGTCTCAACAGTGACTGTCGATGCAAGGGCGGCGTCAGTAGCAGCGATGGAACCTTCAGTAATATCAACGGTAATATTCAGATTTGCAGCATCTGCAGTCCCTTTCCCATCAAATGCAACTTTATTATCCTCATTTACAATCAGATAAGTCCCAGACCAATCATTGGGGGCGGTGGTTACCTTCACAAACGCTTTTCCCGAAGGAGTCGAAGATTTCGCAGCCTGAGTGAGCACTACGGTCTCTTCAACTTTAGCATCTGTGCAAACGACCTTGAGGTTGGCGACAACGGCCTTATCGGTCTCGTTGGCGGCAAAAGTCACTTTTACAGTAGCGTTGGCATCACCGGAAGCAGGGGTCACGGTGAATGCGGAATTATCGCTGGTAACAGTCCAGGCAGCGTTGGCGTTGATTGTGAACGTTGCTTCGGTATCGCTTGCCTTGGCACTGATGGCCTTGGTGCTTACTGTACAATACTTCGCATTGGGGTCTGCTGCCTTGATTTCGGTAGCAATCACCTGAACATAATTGTTCTTGGTGTGGATTGTATTGAAATATCCGGTGATAGCCACTTTCTGGTTGAGCAAGGCGGAAGGATCAATAGAAGCGTCAAGATACTGCGGAGAAACAGCCCTGGTGGCGCCATCGACCTTCACGATATAATAACCGTTGGTATTTTTGTCAAGTGTTCCGGTAGCGGTCAGAAAATCGGTATCGGAAGAAGCGTAGCTGTCGATGGAAGAAGTGATATCCTTGAGTTCGGTGCGAGGGATGCTGTTTCCGCTGTTCACAACGGTAATGGTGGCATCCTTGAACTCCGGCAAACCGTAATATGTTGTCTTGGTAGCCTCAATCTTTACCTTGTCGCCAAGTTTTGCCTCAGGAGCCTTGTTCAAGAAAACATAAACATTCTGCTTGCCATCGGTTGCAATGAAACCCTTCGTGCAGATAGCGGCAACGATTGCATCGTTCGCCACGACTTTATCGTCATCCTTTGCAACAATCGTTTCGGACACAGTTCCAGTAACGGCTTCCTCCTGTCCGCCGCCCTGACCTTCTTCGAACTTCTCGATGTAGGCATCCACCATCTCGTGCTTGACGTTGCCATCCTTCTCATACTTGAGATACTTGCCGCGTACGGTGACGGTGCCATCCTTTTTCACTTTGTCCTTCCACTCATCCTTGTTGTTGACGGTCCAGACAACAACCGTTGCTGTGCCGTCGTTCATATCGAACGAACAGTAAGTAGTATTGACAGAAGAGGTCACCTTGCCAACAAGACGATAGGTGGTATTGGGATCGGCCTTCTCGATAAACTGTGCGCAGGTAATCTGCTCCACTTTGCTGGGATCCTCGGGTTCAACGGTACCCTCTTCGAACTTCTCAATATAGGCATCGACCATCTCGTGCTTGACGTTGCCATCCTTCTCATACTTGAGATACTTGCCGCGCACGGTAACAGTGCCATCCTTCTTTACCTTGTCTTTCCACTCGTCCTTGTTGTTCACGGTCCAGACAACAACCGTTGCTGTGCCGTCGTTCATGTCGAACGAACAGTAAGTAGCATTGACAGAAGATGTTACCTTGCCCACAAGACGATAGGTGGTGTTGGGATCGGCCTTCTCGATAAACTGTGCACAGGTAATCTGCTCCACCTTGCTGGGATCCTCGGGTTCAACGGTACCCTCGGTCACACCATTTAGGGAGTAGACAAAGCTGCCGCCCTTGCTGACTGTCTCGGGGGTATTGCCCTTGTAGTTTACGACCTTGCCACAGATGATAACCTTGTCGCCGGCCTTCACATCGGTGTCGCCGGACTTCCATTTACGGTTGCCGAGATAGAGGGTCTGGAATACATAGAACTGGTCGGTATCCCCCTCGTTATCTACAATGTAGAACGTGGCATTGCCATAAGTACCGCTGGCTTCATATGTGGTGGACACAGAAGCGATGGTGCCCTGGATGTAGACATTGTCCGGGCTCTGTACATCTGCACCAAGGCTCTGGCAGTATTCGATTACACCTGCCACGCTGTACGGATCCTCGAGGGTGCCGCTGCCTTTCTTAAGTTCACCGGCCTCTCCAGCCTGCTTCACATGTAAAGAAGCCTTTGCAAGACCGATAGTGAAGATGATATCGTCCTCACGGTCATTGCCTTTGTTGGGGTCGACTGAAATGGTTACAGTCTGTTCACTGGTGGAAGCTTTCCCGGAAGAGGGATTTACCACCACCCATTCAGGGGTGTTTTCTATGTGCCAGTCACGGGTCGCAGTGAGAGCAACGACCTCGGACTTTTCTCCTGTAGCATCTAATGATACTTCCGAAGGAGTAACAGAAACCTTGGCCTCGCCAAGATTCTCTGTTTCTTCGCAAGCCGTAAACGATAATACGGCGAGGGCCGCAATGGCCAGAATTGATCTGAATTTCATAATGCGTTATTAATTGTATTATTATTTATCCAACACTGGTTAAACTTTCAAATATAATTATTCCTTTGGAATAAAACAAAAAAAGCGCAACCCCGGAGGAGCTGCGCTTAATTATTGCTGTGCAGAATTATTCTGTCTTGCCGTTCAGGGAATATACGTAAGCCTTCTTGCTGGCAGTCTCGTATGTTCCGTTGTAGATGGTGAGCTGTCCGCAGACGACAACCTCGTCACCTACTGCGGGCTGAGGTGAAGTGCCTTCCGTCCAAGGTTTTTCGATACCGAACATGTACACGCTGTAGCATTCGAAATCCTTGTCAGGAGCGGTGGTCTTCTTCTTGTCGTCGGAGATGCCGTTGGCCTTACCGTCGTCGGAGATCCAGAAGGTTCCGGTGCCGTAGCTAGCGCTGAACGAGTAGAGGATTGCGGAAATCTTGCCCTTTACGTAAACGTTTCCGAATGTGGGAGCGGGCTGATCGGCAGCCTTGGCGGCAGCGATGGCAGCCTCGCTTTTTAGAGTGATTTCGGCGGGACTGGGCTTTTCATTGGTCTTTTCGCATCCGCTCAGGATGAACAAAGCAGCAGTTGCAAAGACCAGAAGGGATCTGATTCTCATGATTAAGTGTTTTAGTTGTATTAATTCGTTGTTAAACAATCCTTTGTGGACTGCGAGTATAATTAATCCCTCCGAATAAAGCAAAAAAAGGAATCGGCTGATGGTTTGCGCCGGTCAGCCGATTCCTTAAAAGTATGTCGCTGAATTACTTCGCGGTGAAGTGTGCAGCATCCCAGATACCTACCTGCAGATTTGCATTGTAGCGGGTAGGCCAGCAGATGAGATCGCCTGCGGTATTGGCAGCGATTTCGATCTTGTTCTTGACCTGGGAATAACCTGCGATGGTGCTCTCGCCCTGCTTTACGGTAGTGTTGCGGTTCGAGGTGGTAAGAGCGGGATCGATGGTTATGCCTTCGAGTTTGACCTTGCGGTTCTGCTGGCGCAGATAGCTGGCAAGGAGCTTGTCGATGGTGAGCACGGTGGCTGCGGGAGCCTCGCCTGCGGTAACGGTAGCAGCGCTGACATTGATGTCGGTAAGCTCTGCGAAGCCGTTGTAGAGCTTGATCTTACCGGTAACTGTTCCGCTGATGACGTCACCTTCCTTGAGGCCGTGGCCGCTCTTGTAGAGCTGTATGCCGCCGGTAGCATCCTGGATGAATGCATTGTTGCCATTGACATAGCTGACGACTGCGTCGGTAAGCTCGGCCTTGAAGCTGGCCTCGGTGGCAGCGGCTGCGTTGTCGAGCTCGGCGATGTTCTTGTAGCTAGCATCGGCTACATCCTCGACCTTCACGTCCTTGAACTCCCAGGTGCCATATGCATCTGCGGTGCTCTTGTAGGTGAATTTGATCTTAACGAGGCCGCCGGTGAACCTTGCGAGGCTGATCTGTCCGGAAGCGACATAGCTCCAGTTCTTACCGTCGGAATAGACGGGAACGAGGACCTGGGTCCAGCTGGCGCCGTTGTCGGTGGTGACATATACGGTGTACTCGTTATCTACATTGCCTGCAAACCTCTGGGCGTGCTGGAAAGTAAGGACAGGGTTCTTGGCACCGGTAAGGTCGATGTTGGGGCTGATGACGCTGGCTTCGGAAACACCCTTGCCCGTCACCTTGCCGACCATTCCGTAGGAACTGCTGTTGGTCCAGATGTTCTCGACACCTTCGAAAGGAGTCACTACCTCGACCTCCCATGCACCGAATCCGTCGGTAAGAGGATCGTTGTAAGGCAGAGGATATGCGGAGAGACCGGAAGCCTGGGTCACGTCGATGTTGACCTCGGTAACAGCCTCGCCCTTGGTGGACTTGAGGGTGATGACGCCCTTGCGGGTATCCTCGGTGTTGGCGCTAGCGTGAATGTTCACGAAGGTGGTATCGGCAACGCGGGAGATGCTGCTTACGCTGAGCCAGCCTGCGTTGGAAGAGAAGTCGAGATTATCTCCGCTGTACTGCACCTTGGCAGTAACGGTGGTCTCTTCCTTAGGAAGGGAGAACTCGAGATTGTCGACGGTAATCAGCGAAGGGATGATGCTGACGATGGTAACGTCCACGAGCTCCACGGTGCCGTTGTAAACGGTCTTGGGGCCTTCGATGGTAACCACGTCACCAACTGCGAGATCCCAAGCATTGGGGTTGGCAGGGCAGTTGAGAACCTCCATCTCGGGTTTGGTCTTGTCGAAGGTAGCACCCTTCTTGTCGCAAGTACCATAGATGTAGAGGTCGGTCTCGGAAGTGCCGTCGTTGATGTACCAGTTGCCATAGTTGGTGCCGGTGATCTTGGTGACCTTACCGGTTACTTTGTAGGTCTTGTCGGGGCCCTCCAAGACTTCCTTTACGGTAGAAGGAGGAACCACGACGCCCTTGGGGGCTGCCTGGTTGACGTTGATTATCTTGGTCTTATTGCCCATCACGATGTTGACCTCGGCATTACGGGCAGCGGTGGATTCGGTGGCGGAGAAGCTGACGGTCACTTCCTGTCCGGCGGCGCCGGCAGCAGGGGCGACGGTAAGCCAGTCTACCTTTTCGTTAGGGATGACGGCGGTCCAGTCTTCCTCACCTTTGACGGTAATAGTGACTGCTGTACCCTCCGTAGGGATAGTAATATAGTCGTTGGAGACTTCCAGGCCTTTCATTTTAGCCACAGGCTCAAGCTCAGGGGTGCAGCCTGCAAAAAGGGCAACCGCTGCAGCGAGAGAAGCGATAATATATTTGAATTTCATAACTAGCCTGATTTATTAGTTGAACATGTACTTAAGACCGATCTGCATATACCAGCAGTTTCCGAGAGTGTGTTGGAAGTCCCAAGTGCTTACACCCTTGTTGACGGTGGTGGAGAACACGGGAACTCCGTCGGGATCGGTACGCTCATACTTCAGGATCTTCGCATTTCCGTTGGTATCGTGCTGTACGTCGGTATTCCAGGTCTTGGTAACACCCCACTGGGAGTTGAAGAGGTTGCCCACGTTCTGAACATCGAGGCTTACCTGGAGAGTGTTCTTCACGTTGCCGGTCTTGATGATGAAGTCGTGTGCGTAGCGGAAGTCGAAGACGTGGCGGAGAGGCTGGTTCACAGCGTAAGCCTCGGCATACTGGCCCTTGTGGGAGCTGAGGTACTCATCCTGCTTTGCGAATTCGACATACTTGTCCATATCTTCCTGGGAAGCGAAGCGGAAGGTGGCATCTGCGCCGATTCCCATCTCGTCGTCCTTAGGGATGTAGATAAGGTCGTAGCTGTTACCGTCACCGTTGATGTCGTTGGCGTAGATGTAGCTGTTGCCGGAGTAGCGGAGGCCTTCGTAGAGGAGGCTCCAGTGGTTGTGCGCCTTGTCGGTGTAGCTGACGGAAGCCATCAGACGGTCAGGAAGGTTGTAGCTGGAGTTGTGCAGTATGTTGAAGTTCGGGCCATCGACGGAAGGAATGTACTTCCAGGCGGCAGTGGCGTTGGAACCGGGCATACCGGTGATTTCCTTGCTGACGGTGTGAGTGTAAGATGCGATGAAATCAAGTCCCTTGACAGGCTCGGCCTTGAGTTCGATGGTTGCGATGGAACCGTAACCCTCGTTGGAGTTGGTAAGGATGTAAGCGTCGGTCCTGTTGTACTTGTAGTTCGAAGGATAGATATGACGCTGGTCGGCACCATTGAAGGTAGCCCAGCCGGAGTTGTCGTCGGTGATGTTGTAGTTGGTCAGCATCACGGCGTTGAGAGTCTTGGTGTAGATGTACTCACCAGTGATGGTGACAGGGAAGCTTACGGGAAGAGTCCAGTCGAAAGCGATGGAGGACTTCCACACCTGAGGCATCTTGAAGTTGTTGTCCACACCTGCGACCTCGCTGGGAGCGGGAGCGGTTTCAGGAGTGATGGTAGTAGGATACTCGTCGGCGTCGATTCCGTTGAGGATCTCGAGGATCTTCCAACGGTCGGTCACGAGCTTGCCACCCTGGACGAACTTGGAAAGCACTGCAGCATCCTTCATCTGGGTCAGACGGCCCTTCACGATACCTGCGTTGGTAGGCATGTTGGTGAAGAACACGAGAGGGATACGGCCGGCGAAAAGACCGGAACCACCGCGGATCTTGAGGCTGCGGTCGCCGAATACATCGTAGCTGAAGCCGATACGGGGGCTGATCTGGATATTGCTCTTAGGCCAGAGACCGGTATCAACGTGACGCCCGCCGTAGTTGATAGCCTTGGTGGCGTTGTTGGTCATGATATCGTCGTTGTTGAACGAGATATTGTCGAAGCGGATACCAGCGGTAAGCTTGAGTTTGTCGTTCACGCTCCACTCGTCCTGGGCATAGATGCCGAACATTGCGAAACGCACCTTTGCGGAAGGATACTCGTCACCGTCGAAGCCCCAGTCGAATGCCATGGCAACGGGAGCGTTGCCGGCGTAGAAGTCGGAAAGGCTCTTGAACTGGTACATACCGGTACCGTTACGCATATAGGTGTTGAGAGCCATCTGGGCCTCGTAGTTCAGACCTGCGGTAATCTTGTGGTCGCCCATGTAGTAGGTGATATCGTCCTTGATGTTGAGAACGGTACTCTGAACCTTGTTACGATAGGTGAAGAGTTCGGTACCGAAGTCCATGTAAGGCATGGATTCGTCGCCGAGATCTCCGGAAGCAATCTCCACGAAGGGGAAGAATCCACCGTCGTTTCCACGCACGTCCTGAGTATCGGAGTAGGTGATAAGCAGCTGGTTGGAGAGGTTGTCGGTAAGACGGCTGTTCAGGTCGAGGCCGTAGGTGGCGATGTTGTTCATCTGGTTGTACAGCGAGTTGCTGAACACGAGACCATCCTTGCTGACCATGTTGTTGCCGAGGGTAGGAACGTCACGGGAAGTGGAAGGAACTTTCCACTCGTTGGCGGTGGTGTAAGTGTAACGCAGAGCCAGTTTGTGATTCTGGTTGATGTTCCAGTCGATACGGCCGAGGAACTTGGTAGTTCCGTTATCCTTGTTGTAGTTGCTGTAGGAACCGGGATCGTAGTCGTAGTTATCCTTGAGGAACTGGCGCATGGTCGCGGCCTCGGAAGTCTTGACGCGGGAGATCATGCGATCTTCGTCTGCTACGCCGTCCTCGGAAGTACGCCATTTGATAACCTCGGAGGGGTTAGGAGTGCGCTCGGCGTTCACGAAGAAGAAGAGCTTGTTCTTGACGATGGGTCCGCCGAGGGTGAAACCGTAAGTGGTTTCCCTTTCGGGAGTCCTCTCGAGATCGACACCGTCGACGCGGCTACCGTGAATGTTCTCGTTCTGATGATAGACGTAGGCAGTACCCTTGAGAGTGTTGGTACCGGACTTGGTGATAGCGTTCATACCACCACCGATGAAGTTGGACTGACGGACGTCGTAAGGAGAAACGATAACCTGGATTTCCTCGATTGCGTCTATCGAGATAGGGTTTCCACCGCCGGGGAGGGAAGCGGAAAGACCGAAGTTATTGTTGAAGTTTGCACCGTCAACGGTAAAGTTTGCGGAACGGCCTGAGCTACCGGAGAAATTCATCCCGTTTCCTCCGTAAGGAGAAAGCTTTGCAATGTCGGTCATGCTCCTGCTTACGGTAGGAAGCTCGGTCATCTGCCTGGAAGAGATATTGGTGGAAGCACCTGTCTTCTCGACAGCAGCGAACTTCGAAGTAGGAGTAGCTGTCACGACGACTTCCTGCAACATCTGGGTGTCATCCTTCAAAGTTGCATTCAATCCATAAAGCTCACCGAGTTGGAGGGTTACGTCGGAATACTTGACAGTTGCATATCCGAGGCAACTGACCTCAACAACGTAAGGGCCACCGGTACGCATACCCTGGATGGTATAACGTCCCTCGCCATTGGATACCCCACCATAGGTGGTTCCGGAAGGAACATGAGTGGCTACGATAGCCACACCCGGGAGAGGTTCGCCGGACGCATCGACAATGCGGCCGCCAAGGGAAGATGTCGTTACCTGCGCGAAGGCAGACACGACAAAAAGCATCGCTAAGAAGCTCAGCGACAGTCTCTTGAAGATTTTTTCCATAAACTTTGTTATTGTAGATAAGTTTTTTCCGCTGCGAAGTTAATACAATTTTTCGTATCTTTGCGCCGCAATGGGGAAAGATTTGACTGCTTGCAACCCCGGTAATTTAAAAAAATGCTAAAATGAACTATCTATTTACGTCCGAGAGCGTCTCGGAAGGGCATCCTGACAAGGTTGCCGACCAGATTTCAGATTCTATTCTCGATGAGTTCCTCCGCCAGGATCCGGAGGCAAAAGTGGCTTGTGAGACCTTCTGCACGGCAGGCCTCGTGGTTGTCGGAGGCGAGGTAGCGTCCGAGAACGCATATGTGGATATACATAAGGTCGTGCGCGACACCATCTCCCGCATAGGTTACACCAAGGCGGAATACGGGTTCGATGCATCTTCATGCGGCATAATCTCCACAATCCACGAACAAAGTGCTGACATCCACCGCGGTGTTGTGCGTGATGATGAAATGTCGCAGGGAGCTGGTGACCAGGGCATGATGTTCGGCTATGCCTGCAAGAACACCCCGGATTATATGCCTCTGGCGCTGTATCTGTCGCACAGGCTGCTTCAGGTGCTGGCAGATATTCGGCACGCTGGCGAGAGCCTTCGGACGGGCGATGCCCGTACCGGGCTCCCCTTGCGGGACACGAATGGGCCCTTCGCCCGTCGCGGAGAGGAAGAAATGCCGTATCTGCGCCCCGACGCCAAAGCACAGTTCTCCGTAGAGTTTGACGGCACGACCAACAAACCCGTACGCGTCCATACCATTGTCCTGAGTACCCAGCACGACGAATTCGACACCGATGAAGCCATGCACTCACGCATCGAAAAGGATGTGCGGGAGATTGTCCTCCCACGTCTCATCTCCTCCCTGCCGGCGGAGCTCGCCGCCCTCTTCGACGACCATTTCATCCTTCACGTGAACCCCACCGGCAAATTCGTTATCGGCGGCCCAGCAGGAGACACCGGCCTCACCGGACGCAAGATAATCGTGGATACTTACGGCGGACGCGGAGCCCACGGCGGCGGAGCCTTCTCCGGGAAAGATCCCTCGAAGGTGGACCGCAGCGCCGCCTATGCCGCCCGCTATCTGGCAAAGAACCTGGTAGCAGCCGGCGTAGCCTCCGAATGCCTCGTGCAACTCGCCTATGCCATCGGCGTGGCAGAACCTGTAAGCGTGTACGTTAATTCGTATGGCACAGGTGTTTGCAGCGATGCCGAGATAGCATTCAAACTCCGCAGTCTCTTCGACCTTCGTCCAGCTGCCATCATCAAACGCTTCGGTCTCAAGAATCCCATCTACGCCCCCACCGCCGCTTACGGTCACTTCGGTCGCGAACCCTACGTGAAAAACGGAATCCAGTTCTTCGGCTGGGAGAAACTTGACAGCGTAGAGCCTCTCCGGCACGCCTTCGGGCTGTAGGCCCCTTCTTTTTGCCGGACAGCTATCTTGCTGACAATCAACACTTTACTAAAAACAAATCGGTCAATTTCGCCGATTTGTTTTCAGTATATTGCTGTAAATCAATCGGTTATGCGCCCGGACTGAAATGCAGAAATTTCCGAATATTCTCTTCTTTTGCCATCAGAATAGCTCTGAAAGCAGTTGCAAGTTGATTCTTCTGTTCATCGCTTAGCATTTCTACATTCAGTTTCCTGAGATTCGGGAACATTTGGTGTGTCAAGGCAATCATTTTCATATAACAAGAATGATCGCCGGTATCATCCTTCAGATCGTATTCGCCACCAGCATTGGAATCTATAGCGATGATTGCCGTTTCAAAGCTTCCATAAAGGCTGATCAAAGCCCGATAGTCAAGGAAATTATACCTTGAAATCAAATAATCTATAATCTGTGCCTTTTCTTTTTTGTTCAAACCGGAGAACAATCTTCGCTGTGTAGCATAATTCAATGGTTCATCATTATCGTAGGATATATCCACCAGTTTCATTGCCCGTTCCATTTTACGGCTACATTTCTCCTTAATTATGGGCTCGGAAAATGGATGGCTGTTGTTGTAATACGCCAGCAATGTCCATCTGTTATCCATAGCCCTCCGATTCATTTTTCCGGCAACACAGTTATTGAACACATACGCAATATTGCCCAGTATCCTTTTTATGCCGTGTTTGACGGAAAAGCCAAAGGAATGATGCCAAAGCTGTCCTTCTCTGCCGTATTCTCTATTGTAGGTATGCGCAGTCGAGACTCCCACCTGTCTTTGAAATAGCGTGATCCGTTGCCTTGTTTCGTCCAGAGTTGTGGCGTGTGTGTGGTTGAACATTATGGAAAATGCGATAAAGACCATTTCCATCCTTCTGGCGAATACGCTGAATGTGGTGAAGTACATTATGCAGTCTTCAATGCGATAGAAAAGCCCCCACCAGTTCTTCCCCTTCATAAATAGATGATGTGCAGTCATTTTTTGCCCCAATATAGGAAAGGACTCATCCATAAACAATCAGAAACATAAAAAGTGGCGAATTGTTTTCGATGCGTATTTATTGCGATATCTAAATGCTTGCCTATCAGCGGTTTGGCTATATTTCCGGTTTCGCATTATGTGACGAAATTTGCAGTGTCCGCGCTATTTGCTATTTTTGCAAGCGCTATGTATTCCTTTACTTGTGATTATACCGAAGGCGCGCACCCCGAAATCCTTAAGCGCCTGGCCGAGACCAATTTCCAGCAGGAGCCCGGTTATGGGGAAGATTCCTTCTGCGCATCTGCCAAAACCCGCATCCGCGAAGCCATAGGCTGCCCTGACGCCGACATCTTTTTCCTCGTTGGAGGGACGCAGACCAACAGTACTGTCATCGACGGTTTGCTGAAGGGATATCAAGGCGTTCTTGCTGTGCAGACAGGACATATTGCAGTCCATGAGGCAGGAGCCATTGAATTCTGCGGGCACAAGGTCCTTACTTTGCCTCAGCATCAGGGGAAGATGGATGCCGCAGATCTGAAGGCATGGCTGGAGGCTTTCTATGCCGATGAAACTCATCCGCATATGGTTCAGCCGGGTATGGTATATATCTCATTCCCAACGGAATACGGGACCATCTATTCGCGTGCCGAACTTGAAGAAATCGGTGCGATATGCAAACAGTACGGCCTGCCTTTGTTCATCGACGGCGCCCGTCTTGGATATGGCCTGGCCAGCCCTGCGGCAGATGTCTCCCTGAAGGATATCGCCCGTCTCTGTGACGTGTTCTACATCGGTGGTACGAAAGTCGGAGCCCTTTGCGGTGAGGCGGTGGTCTTCCCCCGAGGAAATGCTCCCGCCCACTTTTTTACTCATATCAAGATGCACGGTGCCCTTCTGGCAAAAGGCAGGTTGCTGGGGATTCAGTTCGATACACTTTTTACGAACGGTCTTTACTTGAGAATCAGCGATAATGCCATCCGGATGGCTATGAGAGTCAAAGCGCTCTTCGCTGAAAAAGGAATACCATTTTTCATTGATTCGCCAACCAACCAGCAGTTTCCCATCCTGACCTCCTCTCAGATGGCCGCATTGGAGGGAAAAGTTGCATTCGAAATTTGGGAGAGGCTCCCGGATGGTAGAGCCGTCACCCGCTTTGCTACATCCTGGGCTACGAGGGAGGAAGCTATTGAAGAATTAAGCCGGGCACTTAACTAATTGATTCACAGCGATATCCTGGAAACAAATCGGCATTTTTCACCGATTTGTTTCTAGCAAAGCATTGACTATCAGTAAGATAGCTGCCCGGCAAAAAGGCGATTAAAGGAGTCGGCAGATTTTTTCGAGCCAAAGGGCGTCGGTGTCGTCGAAGGCGGCGAGGGAAGTGCTGTCGATGTCCAGCACGGCGGCCACCTTTCCCTCCGCGGCGGGCATCACAGGCACAACGATTTCCGAGCGGGAGAGGGAACTACAGGCAATATGCCCTGGGAAGGCCTCGACATCGGGAACGATGATGGTGCGTGACTCTTTCCAGGCCGTACCGCAGACACCACGCCCATAGCCGATGCGAAGGCAGGCGGGCGGTCCCTGGAAAGGGCCTAAAACCAACTCCTTACCTATTCCGGCAAAATCCCGCACAACGTAGAATCCCACCCAGAAAAACTTCATCCGTTCATATATGAGAGCGGCGGTCTCGGCCATACGTGCTACGGAATCCGGCTCATCCCCCAGAAGGGCGGCAACATCCTGATACAGACGCAGATACTTAAAGGTCTTAAGGGGGAGATGACAATATCCGTCGGGGTTTTTGTCGAGATACTTCTGATGCCTCTCCTCCGCCTCGAAGAAGTTCCGCAACGGCTCGAGTTCCACCTCAAGAGGTTGGCCGAGACGGGCCTCTACAGAGGAGTAAACCTCCTGTAGCACAGGCAGATCGGCAGGATCGGAGTAGTAGATTCCGGTGCGGTATCGGGTACCGATGTCATGCCCCTGCTGATTCAGGCTGAGGGGATCGATTATATCGAAGAACAACTCTGCGAGCAGCCCCAGGGATATCCTATCCGGGCGGTAGGTAACTTTGACCGTCTCTGCGAAGCCGGTCGTATCAGTGTAAACCTGCTCATAGGAAGGGCGGCCGGCAAACTCCGGACTCCCCTGCGCATATCCGCTGACAGCCGAAACCACTCCGTCAATCCCGGAGAAGAAATGTTCAGTTCCCCAAAAGCATCCCCCAGCAAAATATATTTCTTTCGTATCTGCCATAATAATAAAGTATTAAACCTCTACCCAATGAATTATAACCCCGCTGCGCTCCATGCCGCGGAACCAGGTCATCTGGCGCTTCGCGAACTGATGGATGGCTGTGGATAGTTGTTCGAATAGTTCCTGCTCTGTCAACTGCCCTTGCAGGAAGAGTGTAACGAATTTATATTCAAGGCCGTAACCAATAAGGGTTTCGGCAGGTACGCCCCCCGCAAGCAGGCCGCGGATTTCCTCGATCATCCCCTCCTCCAGGCGCGCCTTCAGCCGCGCGTCAATCCTGGCATTCCGCACCTCCCGGCTGACCAGCGTGCCGATAAAGTAGGTGCGCGGTATCTCTTCCGTTCGGGCAGTAGCCGTCACTCCGCTACCGCCACGCACAACCTCACTCAAAAAACTTCCGTGACGGCTACTGCCCGAAACGGACGGGCCACCATCAAACTCTCCGGCCGGCATACTGAGCGGCTTGCAAGAACGGAAGTCGTATCCGGCGGTCACCGCATTGATATACAGGCCGGTGCCGCCGCAGAGTATCGGCACGCACCCGCGGGCGCGGATTTCCTCGAACGCGCGGCCGAAGTCTTCCTTGAACTGATAGACATTGTATCCGCCGCCCGGCTCGCATATATCTATAAGATGATAAGGAATCTCCTGATATTCAGAAAGATCCTTTCCCGTGCCTATGTCCATCCCGCGGTATACCTGACGAGAGTCCGCGGAGATGATTTCTGCCGTCAGCCCTGATGCGGCAAATTCGCGCGCTAGACTAACGGCATATTTGGTCTTTCCAGATGCAGTCGGCCCCAGCACACAGACCAAATCCAGCCGGCCGGCTTTAAGTTCCGCTGCCAGCGCCCGTACATCTATTATTTCCGGCTCCGGCAACTCGGCCGGAAGCGGTTTTCGGAATTTCGGCATAACCTGCAAATATAGTAATTCCGGGCAAATTCGCCAGAAATTCCTATATTTGCAGTCCATTATGCCAAAGGCCAAGAGTACCATACAGATACGCAACAAGCGCGCAAGTTTCGACTACGAATTCATCGAAACTTACGTCGCCGGTATCGTATTGGTCGGCACTGAAATAAAGAGCCTGCGCGCCGGCAAGGCATCCCTACAAGACGCGTTCTGCTACTTTGTGAACGGGGAGCTCTACGTGAAGGGGATGAATATCGCGACTTACTTTTGGGGAAGTTGGAACAGCCACGAGCCTACCCGCGACCGCAAACTTCTCCTAACGAAGCGCGAACTCAAGCATCTTGCACTAGCTGTCAAGACCAAAGGTCTCACAATCGTCGCCGTGCGCCTATACATTGCAGACAACGGCTACGCCAAACTCCACATCGCCCTCGCACGGGGCAAGAAAGAATACGACAAGCGCCAATCCATCAAAGAAAAAGATATGCGCAGGGAGATGGAGAGGGGCTAAAATATTTTTTGCAGGTTTATAAAAATAAACTATCTTTGTATTCCCATTGGGGGATTAGCTCAGCTGGTAGAGCGCTTGCATGGCATGCAAGAGGTCAGGGGTCCGAATCCCCTATTCTCCACAATAAAACCTGATGACCTATTCATCAGGTTTTTTTGTTAGATGTTAAAAAGACTGAAATACATCGCTGCAATCCTTCTATGCCTGACAGCATGCCACGGCACGGTGAAGGATGCGCCGGTGCACGTCTATACCGAAGAGGAGCAGACCAAGCAGCATCTTGCCGAGATGGTAAACATCGTCTATGACGAAGTTCAGACCATGTCTGCTACCGAAATACTCTTCTACCTTGCTAAGGAATCCTCCTTTACACGCGAAGACGGCGTTATAAATCTCAACGTCAACATCGCAGGCCTCTCCATCAGGGGATCTTTGTCGGTCGGAATCCTGTATGGCCTCGAAAACATCAGCGAAAACGATTTCTCCATCGGAGTATTCGAGGGCGACACACGGCTGGCGCGACTGGGACTCGAGCCACTCCCCTATACCGAATACGAACTCTGGCTCCCAACCCTCGTTTTCCGCTTCGACGACGGCACATCCGTTTCCTGGACTTCTTTCCTGATAGATTTTTATGAGTAGGCGGGCTCTCATAGCCTCTCTCCTACTGCTGACCGGTGTGACGGCAGGCGCCCAGGATGTCAAAGACACCCTCAAGCGTGCCATAGTGACCGGCAGAGGCCAGAGGCCCATGCTGGAAACCCTCGGCGGTGTGAGCGGCAAGGTTAACGTGGAGAAAATCCGCGCCGTTCCATCTTTCCTCGGCAATGCCGATCCGCTCCGCTTCGTGCGTCTGCTCCCTATCGTGCAGGTGAACACCGAATCGGACGGAGGCCTATACATGCAGGGCAGCGAATACTCCCACACCCTCCTCTCCATCCAGGAAGTGCCGGTCTATGGGGCCTCGCACCTTCTGGGATTTTTCTCTGTATTCAACCCTACGCACTATCAATCAATGGATTACAATACTTCCGCAGGGCAGTCGACAAGGCTCGGCGGAAGCATCGTCATGATCCTCAAGGACAAAATTCCCAACCGTGCGCAGGGAGAGTTTTCCGCCGGACTGTTGTCGTTCCAGGGCACCCTCGACATCCCGGTCGGAAAGAAATCCGCCCTCATCCTCTCCGGGCGCAAATCCTATATCAACCTGCTGTACGGAAGTTATCTCAAATACGACGACGAGCCGCTGACATACGGCTTTTTCGACAGCAACATCACCTGGTTGTGGAAGCCCGATGCGAAAAACCGCATCTGGATCGACCTGTTCGGAGGCAAAGACGACGGAGCATTCAACTATACCAAGGTAAGTTCCGACATGGGGGCGTCGTGGTACAATGCCCTCGGTTCCGTCCACTGGTACCACTTTTTTGGTGCTGTCACACTCAAGCAGACTCTTTACGGCACGATGAACGGCCTCAAAGCCCACATTGCCATCCCGAACGCTTCCGGCAGCATGCCGTCGTATATCCGGAGTTATGGCTACAGGGCCACGGCCACCCTGGAAGGATGGGAAACGGGGGTGGACCTCGCGTATCACAAGGCGCTTCCGCAGAATCCTGAGGCAGAGGGCCACTACAACACTACCAATACGTCCGCCGAATCGGTCCAGGACGGATTCGAAGCCAAGATCCACGCAGGATACAGCAAGTTCCTGGGCTATTACACCGAGCTCAAGGCAGGGCTGGGAGGAAGCTGGTACCTGAGCCCCGAACGCGAGAGTTTCTGGGGGATAACCCCGCAGGCAGAAGCCGCATTCATCATCCCGAGAGGAGGGAAACTCAGCCTGCGCACCGGAATCAGCCGGCAAGTTCTCTTCCAGACAGGATTTACCAACACCGGTCTGCCGATAGAATTCTGGATACTCGCGGGCAAACTCTCAAAGCCGCAGTGGGCCGTCAACTACGCGCTGTCGTACAACCTCGATTTCGGAATAAAGAATGAATGGGCGCTGTCGGCCGAAACCTACTACAAGCAACTTCACAACCAGCTCGAATACAGCGGCACAATCATGGAGATACTGAACAGCCGCTACTCCATTGAGAACTCTCTTCTGAAAGGCGACGGGCGTGCATACGGTGTGAACATGATGATCCAGAAGAATGCCGGCTCGCTGACGGGATGGGTGTCCTACTCCTTCGGGAGGTCGCTGCGAAACTTCGACAATCCCCTCTATCCCGGCACCTATCCTTCCAATCACGAGCGCCTGCATGAACTCAAGATCATCGGCACCTACGACATAGGCAAGTTCGACTTCGGCGGATGCTTTTTCGCATGCACGGGCACGCCCTACACCCGCCCGGACTCGTTCTACATGTTGGGCGACAGGGTGATCTGCAATTACGGGGAGCACAATGCCGCCCGACTGCCTGCATACATCCGCCTCGACATCTCGGTGAACTGGTATTTCCACAAGGATGCCCGACGGCGCAACGGACTCAATTTCTCGATGTACAACGCGCTAGGCCGAAGGAATGCGGTCGGATACGGAGTTCATCTCAACGAAGAAGACTTCTCATATAACTTCCTTCCAACTTCATACGGAGTCAGATTCCTGCCTTCGCTTGCATATTTCCACAAATTCTGATGAAAAAAAAGCTCTGCATACTTCTGGCCTGCTTCGGAATCGCAGCCTGCAACGGCTACGACGGTCCTGCCCCCGAATCACATCTTGTGGTTGAAGGGTGGATCGACAGCGGCGGGCATCCGGTAGTGCTGCTCTCCGAGAGCATTCCGGCACGCGACGGCAGCATCTCCCGCAAAGAGATGATCGAGAGCATCGCCCGCTGGGGAAAGGTGACCGTGAGCGACGGTGAACAGGAAGTAGTGCTCACGGGGATGCCGGACGACAGGTACATGCCGCCGTATGTGTTCACCACTTCGAAAATCACCGGTGTGCCCGGACGCGAATACAGGCTGACCGCCGACTATAAGGATTTCCATGCTTCCGCAACCACCGTCATTCCCAAACCCGTACCCCTCGATACCATCTACACCCTCCCGCTGAGCGATTCCCTGTTCTGCATAATGTGCGGATTCACGGATCCCGCAGACGAGACGAACTACTACAGGGCGTTCACCAGGACAAAGGGTATCGACAGGAAGTATCAGCCATCTACCCTCGCTTATATGAGCGACGAAGTATTCAGCGGCTACGCCGAGATGCAGCTCGCGAGCACAGAACGCTTCAACGAAAGGCTTTACGAGCTCAATATCAAATTGGGCGACGAAGTGTCGGTCAAGTTCTGCACCTGCGACCGCCGCACCTTCATGTTCTGGCAGAACTTTGAGGTGATGCTGGGCATCAACGCCAACGCGACCTACTTTTTCGACACCGATATGGACGGAGGCCTGGAGGGCGCGCTCGGTTACTGGGCCGGATACGGTGCCAGTTACTATACTATAAAGATAGAGTAGGGTCTAGAAAAGATATCCCAGACCGAAATTCATGGAGAAGAACCAGCGGACGGGGGCATCCTGCGGATGTATGGTTGCCTCGTTGGCACTGTACCTATGATAATTACCGGTGACGTTGTAGTGCACCGTAGGGGTCATATTAAGGGTAAAACGCCAGATGCGCCATGAGAAATTCAGGCCAGCATCGGCCGAGCAGTACAGGGAACCGTTCTTGCGCATGCCATAGGTTTCGTAGTATTTGTTGCCGTCCAAGTCCCAATAGTAACCTTGATGCAGGTGCGTGTCACCGTAGACGTATCCGGGAGTGAGGCCTACGAAGAATTCCGCCCTGTTGACCATGGAGAGAAGGAAAACCGCCAGTGCATTGGCGAAAAAGTTGCCATCATCCCATATAAAGGCGTCAAGCAGATCCAAGGCAAGCAGTCCGCCATAGACATAGGCATCACTCGTCTGCCGCATGCCGGTCCTTAAAGACAGGGCAACGGGGAGACCCACGAATCCGTCAACATCCATGTTTTCAGGCATATACTGTGCTCCAAACCTGATTCCGGTATGTCTGCCCAGATAATGGCTGTAGTTCATCCAATATACTGCATCCGCACCATACGAGTCCGAAAAAGGCGTGCTGAAACCCACCCCTCCGCTCAACTCGCGGGTAAAATTATCGGGGTTGATTCTCTGGGCCTGCGCAAGTATTGTTATAAAAGATACAAGTATGAGTATTATGAATTTCTTCATAGTATAGAATAGATGCTTTATCTTTGGATTCGTTGCTCCCGATCGGTCATTTTTTTGCAGGACCGGGAACACTTGAAGGAGTGTTCTGCCGCTGGCGGACGGCTTCGTAGAGAAGGATGGCGGCGGAGACGCTGACGTTGAGCGAATCCAGACGGCCGAGCATGGGTATGAGGATGTGGGCGTCGGCAGCTTTGCGCCAGACGGGGGTAAGTCCGGTGGATTCGGTGCCCATGACGATGGCGGTGCCGCAGGTCATATCGACATCATAATAAACGGATGAATCCTGCAGCTGGGCGGTCAGGATACGGATTCCGCGGGCTTTCAGGAAGGTGATGGCCTCTTCGGAAGAGCAGGCGACGGTGGGGACGGTGAAGATGGCTCCGATGCTGGCGCGGATGAGGTTGGGGTTGTAGAGGTCGGTGAGGGGGTCGCAGACTATCACGGCATCAGCTCCGGCGGCATCGGCGCTGCGGAGCACGGCTCCCAGGTTCCCGGGTTTCTCCACGCCCTCGAGTACCATTATCAGCGGATTATCCTTCAGTTCCAGATCCTCTAGCGAAAGCGTACGGGCCTTCACCTCGGCGATTACCCCTTCCGTACTCCCCCGGTACGCTGCTTTTTCGTATAGCTCTTTTGTCAGATGAAACACCTTCGCCGCAGGGTATTGGTATACTGCAGCAGTAATTTCCGGACAAATGAAGACCGAATCGGCAACGAAGCCCGCGGCGATGCAATGCTCCAACTCACGCTGCCCTTCGACAACGAAAAGCCCTTCCTCGCGGCGCAGACGCGACTTCTCCTGAAGCGCCAGCAGACGCTTCAGTTTGGGATTCTGGGCAGATGTGATCAGTTCCGGGGTCATTCGTATTCGATTACGGCTTTTATCAGTTTGAATCTGCTGACCATGCCAGTAGCGCTGGTTTCGTGCGAACGGGTGCGGGTGTTGTAGGCCAGATACTTTTCGCCGCCAATTTCCACGAATCCGGGGCTTGCGAGCACCCAATGCTCATCAGCCTCCACCCAGCGGTTCAACTCGCAGGGCAGTTCACGTACAAAGGGCCCGTCCACAAGATAATTGCGGAAGAAACAGGCGTCAGAGGTGCCCCCGTAGGTGTTGTAGTACGTAGGGAAAAGGAGGTCGTAGCGTTTGTCGACCTTGCAGGCAGCGGTATTGTAAAGGAAGTCTCCGGCCAGGATTTCCGTGGCGCTTACCTGCTCCCCGCGCATATTGAATTCGGCGACAGCCATCCTGCGGTTCTTGTATCTTTCCTGAGTGATCCTTGTATAGAGTTTCAGGCGGTTGCCACGCGGAATCATCACGTTCTGGGTGTCGTGCATCTCGTGGAACAGCATTTTCCTGTCGGTGAACTCTATACCATCTTTCGATTTCCAAAGGTACACAGCGCGCTCATAACTCTTCTCGCCGAACCACTGACTGCCGACCATACGGTAAGGGTAGGCCTTGTCTTTCACCATGAACACCGACTGCTCCACCAGCGCATCCATCAGCTTACCTTTCAGCTCATAGTGGAAACCGTCGGGGGATTCCGCGAGATAAAGGTTCTGCAGGTCCTCGTGTTCGGCGATGCCGTCGGAGGGATTGGCAATGAAATACATCCTGTACATTCCATCTGGAGTACGGATGATGTTGTACATATTGATGAGTTCCATCCCGAATTCCTCGTTGGTGGCAATCTCTATCGGCGCTTCGGGAAAGCTCACGCCGATTATGGTCTTGCGTCCGCAGGAGCAGAGCGCGAGAGCCAGGAGGCCGAGCAGCAGAAGCTTTTTCATATCAGGGGAATGTTGTTTTCTGTGCAGGAGGCGATCATATCCGCAGGCCAGACGGATGCCTGGATCTCGCCGATATGGGCTTTGCGGAGGAAGAACATGCAGAGGCGGCTCTGGCCTATGCCTCCGCCTATGCTCTGCGGCAGGCGGCCAGACAGCAGTTCCTGATGGAAATAGAGTTCCGCCTTCGACTCCTCTCCCGCGAGTTTCAGCTGGCGCAGGAGGGCGGCCTTGTCGACACGGATACCCATCGAAGAGAGTTCGAAACTGTGCCCGAGGACAGGATTCCACACGAGGATGTCGCCGTTCAGGCCGGGAAGGATTTCTCCGTCCCACTCGGCCGGAGTGCTCCAGTCGTCGTAGTCGGCGGAACGTCCGTCATGCTTCCGGCCATCTCTCAGGGCGCAGCCTATGCCGGCCACGAAAACGGCCCCGTACTCCTTGCAGACGGCATCTTCCCTCTGCTTGGGAGTCAAGTCCGGGTAAAGGCGGCGGAGCTGCTCGGCGTGAATGAAATGTATCTCTTCCGGCAGGCAGGGCCTGATGTCGGTGTACTTCTCGCAGACCATGAACTCGGTGCGCACTATGGCAGACCATATGCGGCGGACAATGTCCTTCAGATACTCCGGATTCCGCTCCCCGGGGAGCATCACGCGCTCCCAGTCCCACTGGTCCACATAGAGGGAGTGCACGTTGTCCAGTTCCTCGTCCGCACGGATGGCGTTCATGTCGGTGTAGATGCCATAGCCGGGCTCGATGCCGTACTCCGCCAGGGTAAGGCGTTTCCACTTGGCGAGGGAATGCACTATCTCGCAGACCTGTCCGCCCATGTCCTTCACGGGGAAACTCACTGCGCGTTCCACTCCGTTGAGGTCGTCATTTATACCCATTCCCCTCTGTACGAACAGGGGCGCAGTCACACGGCGCAGGCGCAGCTCCGACGCAAGGTTCATCTGGAAGAAGTCCTTTATCTCCTTGATGGCCCCTTCGGTCTGCCGCGGATTCAGCAGAGGACGGTAATTATTTGGAATCTGCAGTTTCATCGGTTATTATCTGGAATGGCAGACGGCGCAGCCGCAGGATTGCTTTGCGCAGCATTTTTTCTGCGGAGCAAAGCAATCTGCGGCGAAGGCCGTTATTCTTCCGGTTTAGAGTCTTTGACTATTTTTTCCGGACGCATCTGAGGGAAGAAGAGGACGTCCTGGATTGCGGTCTGGCCGGTCATGAACATGGTCAGGCGGTCGATACCCATTCCGAGACCGGAGGTAGGAGGCATGCCGTATTCAAGAGCGCGCACGAAGTCGAAATCGATGAACATGGCCTCGTCGTCGCCCTTGCTCTTCAGGCGCGCCTGCTCCTCGAAGCGCTCCAGCTGGTCGATAGGATCGTTAAGCTCGGAGTATGCGTTGGCAAGTTCCTTTCCGCAGACGAAGAGTTCGAAACGTTCGGTGAGTGCGGGATTGTTACGGTGGCGCTTGGTAAGAGGCGACATCTCGACGGGATAATCGATGATGAAGGTAGGCTGGATGAGGTTCTTCTCGGCATATTCTCCGAAGATGGCATCTATCAGCTTGCCCTTGCCCATGGAGGGCTCCACCTCCACGTTCAGTTTCTTGCAGGTGGCGCGGAGTTCAGCCTCGTCCATTCCACTGACGTCCACTCCGGCGTACTCCTTGATGGCGTCAAGGATGGGAAGGCGCCTGTATTCTCCTCCGAAGTCCACTTCGTTCTCCCCAATCTTCACCATCGTGGTGCCGTTCACGGCCATGGAGACTTTCGCGAGCATCTTCTCCACGAATTCCATCATCCAGATGTAATCCTTGTAGGCGACGTAGATTTCCATGCAGGTAAACTCGGGGTTGTGGGTCTTGTCCATGCCCTCGTTGCGGAAGTCCTTCGCGAATTCGTACACTCCGCTGAAGCCGCCGACGATGAGGCGCTTGAGGTAGAGTTCGTTCGCAATACGCAGATACAGAGGAATATCCAGCGCGTTATGATGTGTGATGAAGGGGCGGGCGGTGGCTCCACCGGGGATGCTCTGGAGGATAGGTGTCTCAACCTCGAGGCAGCCGGCCTCATTGAAGTACTCGCGCATGGTGGAGATGATCTTCGCACGCTTGATGAAAGTGTCCTTCACCTGCGGATTGACAATGAGGTCGACATAGCGCTGACGGTAGCGCATTTCGGGATCGGTGAAAGCGTCGTGCACCACTCCGTCGACTTCCTTCACGATGGGAAGCACGCGCAGCGACTTGCTCAGCAGGGTGAGTTCCTTGGCATGGATGCTGAGCTGGCCGGTCTGGGTGATGAAGGCGTAGCCCTTGATTCCCACCACGTCACCGATGTCGAGGAGTTTCTTCCACACGGTGTTGTACATGGTCTTGTCCTCGCCCGGGCAGATTTCGTCGCGCTTGACGTAAATCTGGATGCGGCCGGTCTCGTCCTGGAGCTCTCCGAAAGACGCCGCACCCATTATGCGGCGGCTCATGATGCGCCCCGCAATGCACACGTCCGCGAAGTTGCCCTTCTCGGGATCATAATTCTCAGTTATGTTTTTGGTGGTCTCGTTTACCGGATAAAGTGCTGCCGGATAAGGATCGATGCCAAGTTCTCTCAATTTCGCGAGCGATTCCCTGCGGATCTGCTCCTGTTCGCTGTACTCGATGTTTGCCATAATATATTATTTGAGCGCAAATTTAGCAATTTGCGCTCAAATAACAATGTTACAGTTTCTACCTGGGAAGTTTCTTGAGGAGTTTTTCAAGTTGGGACGCAAGAGTTTCACTCTTCATCGGATTCCGCTCCTCAGGATTGACTCTGTTGTAGTACAGTACCTTGTCTGTCTGCGTATCAATCAGCATGGCATAGAGGCTGGATCCATAAGCCCACCCGGGAGTCGCCACGTAACTCATTCCGATTCCGCTTCCTCCGAGTGCTCCGCCAATGGCAGCGCCGACAAGCCCTCCGACTATACCTACAATCAGCGTTTTGGCCACCTCGCTTCTATAAAGGGCCTTGTCTTTGACAAATCCCTCGGAGAATATGATGAGGCCGTATCTGGCTCCATTCTTTTCAAGCAACTTGTCAACGGGACCGTCCGAATTCAGATTACCCACTTCTTTAGGATTGATTGCTGGGAGGAAAGATATTTCCTCATCAAGATCCTTCTGGTTGGGAAGGCCAACCACGTTCAAGGTATCTTTGATAGGAAGCCCCATTCCATAAAGGAGTCCGGTCAGAATCTTCTGCTGCCGGGTAGACTGCTCCTCGTCATAGGATTCACCATCCTTGTCTATGTAAAAGACACGGCTGTACGGCAGGATCAACGTGATGTCGTCAACAGAAGCGGCATCTTCCGACACATAATGGAATGTCGAGCATGATGCTGAAAGCAACACGGTTGCTATTAAAACGAATCGTTTCATATCAGAAGAGGATCCAGGCGCCTATGCCCAGGAAGATAAAGATTACCAGTTTCTTCATGTCGATTAAAAATGTATGGTTTGAGACAAAGATATGTATTTTTTCAATTGATTCACCAGGATTGTCCTTGGAACGTGGTCAACTATGGCCTGTCTTTCGCCACTTGTATGCAAAATGGCCGGTTTTGCATACAAGTGGCGATAAAAACGAGTATCCGTATGCAAAACAGGCGTTTTTGCATACGGATACTCTAAAAGAAAGGACCGCTATACATCTATAGGCTTGTACTTGGGCACGAGGCTCTTCATTATCGCCCAGGCGATGAGGTAGGCCACACCGCAGAAGCAGAACATTATGAAATATCCCGCAGGTTTGCCCTCGAATCCGAGAAAACGGAATGCGGCTCCGGCATTCTCCGCGTATGTGAAGAGATTGCCCGCGACCTTCTGGATGATCATCGAACCCACGCCGCCTGCCATAGCGCCGATACCGGTGATGGTAGCGATGGTGCTCTTGGGGAACATATCACCAACGGTGCTGAAGAGGTTGGCACTCCAGGCCTGATGTCCCGCAGCCGCAAGGCCGATGAGTATGGCCGGCCACCATGGAGAGTTGAAGTGGATTCCAAGAGGCTGGGCAAAGAGGGCCGCGATCGGGAAGAACGCGAAGATCAGCATGGCGAGCATTCGTCCGGCATAGGGATTCATGCCCTTCTTGTCCACAAAGACTTTGGGGAGATATCCTCCAAAGATGGACACCACCGTAACGATCGCATATAGGGTGAATATCAGTGCCTGGCCCAGGCCGGAAGTGGCTGGAGCATGGAACTGGTTGCTGAAGTAGGACGGAGCCCAGAAGAGGAAGAACCACCATACGCCGTCGGTGAAGAACTTACCTGCGATGAAACTCCAGGTCTGCTTGTATTTGAAGCTATGTATCAGCGAGATATTGGGTTCATTCTTGGCGGCTTCGGCAGCAGCGGCTTTTTCCGCGGCCTCAGCAGCGTCATCCTGATGTATGTATTCAAGTTCAGCCTCGTTCACGTGTTTGCTCTTTTCGGGCTTGTCGTACATGAACGCCCAGAAGAACATCCAGACGAATCCGAGGGCACCGATGATTATGAAGGCCCATTCCCATCCAAGTTTGAGAGCCAGCGGAGGTATAGTAAGAGGAGCGGCGAGAGCGCCGACAGATGCACCTGCATTGAAGATGGATGTTGCAAACGCACGGTCCTTCTTGGGGAAGTACTCGGCCGTCACCTTGATGGCTGCAGGGAAGTTTCCGGCCTCACCAAGGGCAAGTATGCCGCGGCAGAGCAGGAAGAGATATACTCCCGTGGTGGAGATGGCAAGGGCTGCATTGCTCCCTACTTCGACTGCACGAAGTGCAGCGACACTGCCAAGACCGGTGAGATGGGCGGTCGCCCAGCCGGTGGCGGCATGGAGGCATGCGCCTGCCGACCATACTCCGATGGCGATGAGATAGCCCTTCTTGGTTCCCATCCAGTCTACGAACTTGCCTGCGAAAAGGCAGCAGATTGCATAGAAGATGGAGAAGAAGGAGGTGATTGTGCCGTAATTTGCATCTGTCCAGTGGAATTCAGGCTTGATGAATTCTTCGTAGGTAAGGGACAGCACCTGGCGGTCGAGATAGTTCACCGTCGTTGCCACGAACAACAGCGAGCAGAGCCACCAGCGCCAGTTGGTCATCAGTTTAGCTTGTGTATTACTCATATTTGAACGATTGTTTTCTAAATCTCTCAAATATAGTAATTATTTGCGAGTGGACGAAATTATTTCATCTCCTCCAGCATTTGCAGGAAGGAGTGATCCTCAATGCGGGGCAGGTATGGAGTATTCAATATGCGGCCGTCGGGGGCTACCAGTTCATTATGAGGCATGGTCGAGAAATTGAACAGGGCCTCGAGAAGGCTATAATGGGCGCCGGGGATGCGATAACTGTTCTCTCCGGACAGATGTGCGGCAGCATATTCATTGTAGGCCTTTTTGGGTGTAATGTTGTCGCCGGTAATGAATACCAATTCGAAATCTTCCATAGTTTTTATCTGCCTGCGGAGTTCTACAGAAGCCTCAATACCCTTCACGCAGGGATAGCAGGATGTTGACCAGAAATCAATATACACCCATTTACCTTTGAACGGCTCCAGCAACTTGCGGAAGATTTCGCTTCCTTTGCACTCAGGGACTTCGTAGTATTTTTCCTCTCCGGAAAGGAGCCTGTCGGCATAGGATGTGAAGCGTTGGCGCAAATAGGGCGATGTGATTTCTGCCTTCCTGAGATTCAGCAGCGAATCGGCAGCCTCTCCAGTTTGCGAAACCAGAATTCTTGCACCAGGCTTGTTGGCTATTGAAGCCTGGATGAAAACTGAGGGCTCGTCGGTTCCAAATACCGCCTTGTCGGCCTCGGCCATTGACTTTGCCAGATTGACTGACGTATAGTCGTAAACCAGTGGCGAGTAGGTGTAATAATTCACAAGGATATATGCCTCTTCTGCCAAGGTGAAATACGACCAGTCTTCCGGATCCAGAGCCCGCGTGGCAGGGTAATTGGCAGGGGTTTTCAATGCATCTTCATCACTTCCCGACCTTGAGTGCCCGAGATGCTGCGACAGTTCATCGGTTGCAGCCTTCATCCGGAAAAAATGCTTTAACAGATGTGCCTCTTCCCTGGAAAAACGGTATCTCCGTATGATATAGTCGGCAAAGGACAGGGACTCGTGCCCATCAATCCATGGCTTTGCGTTGGACATCCATTCGAGAAGACGCCCGCAACATGTTCCGGACGGATAATGCACGGTGCCCAGCGAATCTATCGTCATCTGAAGAGAACTCCCTGCACGGACATAGAAATATGGCCACAGCCCCTGCCCGTCTTGCAGATACGACAGCACTGGATGCTCAACGGGGATTTCGAATGAAAAAGAGCCGTCATCCTCTACCAGAGATGCCTGCACATTGGTGTCCTGAAAAGCATTAGCCCCATAGTATTTTATTACCATAGGACGCTTCCTCCCCTCATATCTTCCGCTCACGCGGGCGGTTCCTTCCATGAAGAAACGGTTTTCATCGCGGACAGCCATACGGGAATCATCAACGCTCTTTATCTTGAGGGGCTTGCCCGAATCATGGATTCCATAAACCATCCAGCCACCCGGTTCTATAAAATCCACCGCTTTCGTATCGCCGCGCACGGGAGAGAAACACACGCTGAAATCCGCTTTTCCGCTTGCGGGGTAAGCAGTCCATTTGGCAGGACTTATGCCATGCATTTTCATGACGCGTCCCCTTTCGAGCTTGTCACCGACGAGATAAGCATTCTCCTTTAATCTAAAGGCGGAGCCAGGGCGCCCGCTTGCAGTAAAATGAACGACTGTGGAATCGGAGTGAAATTCAATGGCTCTGACTTCGATGCTTTTATCGGCATGCAGCACCGCAGGCTGCTCCCAAACTCTATGCGACACACAGGCTGTGCACAGCACCGCAAAAACTATCAGGGATGAATGTTTCATATTTGAACGATTGTTTTCTAAATCTTTTAAATATAGTAATTATTTGGCAGTTTTCTGAACTGTTGTCATCACAACTTCATATTTTTCATCCTCCCCAGACAATGACAACCTCCCTCCTGCAAGATCCAACTCCTTGCCATTGGAGAAATACCTTACACTGTCTATCAGCCGTCCTTCTTTCTTGATATAATCCAATATCGCATCGAAGTCCCTCAATTCAGGATGCTTTACTCCATCTATGGTCACTGACAGATCCATTAAGAGTTGCTTATGGAATTGTAGTAAAGGGTTGTTGTTTTTCCCTTCTTCATAATAAGCTTCTTCACATATACGTATAGGGGCCAAATCAATAAAAACTGTATTTATCAGCGTGGACTGGGATCTATTTCCAACAAGCACAGGTGTCAAAACCTCCTGCATTCTTGACCGTATCTCGGATTGTGCCCGTTGCATATTCTTTACAACCTGGCAGTAATAATTGAACGACGACTCCGGTTCGCAACTGATTTTGAACACACAAAGAGACGTTTCCCCTTCTCTTTCCACTATTCGAAGCACCCTGCCGTAAAGAGTACGTGGGATAATGTCTTCACCGTCCAAAATAAAATGGTTATCTGCATCAAGATGGACTGTATGAGTGACGACCTTATGACCCGGGCACAGTGTGCTACAGACTTTCCCCAACGGGAATTGGTCTTCTTGCCGTGTCTTGAATTGTCTAAAAAGCAAATATCTGTTTTCATTATCGTCAAGATATGATCTGATACTATCGACGACACTCGTTTTGCAGTCACTTTCCAACACTTCCAAATTAATGTTTGTATATAAGCCCACATTCAGCATCTTGCCTATATCTTCCAAAGAATATGAAGCATCCGCAATTGTCCCTTCCGGCAGCATTTTCACAAGTATGGTAAGGTAATGGGCGGAATTATATGAAATGAAATAGTATGGGACGGTCTTGACATCTTCCGGCACTTTGGAGAAGAGAAACAGTTGCCCATCACTGCATAATTTGATTGTTTCTATATCGGATACCTTGTCGGCATCGTCCCTGGTCGCAACCCTCCCGTCGACGATATAACGGCGAACCTTGTCAGGACGGTTTATTATCCAGGGTTTCCCTATGATTTTCTGCTGGTTTTTCTGCAAATCTGCCACGGAGATATCATAGCATGATTTGCCTGGAGCCCATCCTGTACCTCCTTTAGGAGTCGGGATATTTCCGTCTTTATTGAGAATATCTATAGTAGTGGCTGTAGGAGGCAAGGCATCATAAACAGACACGAAACAGACAATATCATTCGTATGCCCCGATATAAAGTAAGTTGTATCAACAGGAACTCCCCAGATAGAACGTAACGGATACTCTTTCCCAGTAAATCTGTCCCGCAGGGTTTTATCATCATGAATATGGTGCCAGTAATGCGCATTACTGCGAACCCTTGAATATGTTACAAGATAAGTGGAATCCGCCGTACACCATAGGGCACATTTGCCAAAACCTTCATCCTCCTCATCTTCCGGGGGGAAGGGAATTGTCGAAAAACCTGTATACACGGGGAAAGTTCTTCCATTGTATGGATTGTAATTCTTGGAAGGCTTAGACAAATAGGGTACTTTCAACGGAGGAGCAGACTTGTCATATTTTATCGTTCTGGCTTTGATGACAAAGAGTCCGTCCGCTGATTGCTCTCCATACTTTGAAGACTCCGGGCTTTCCCTCGGGAAAAACCTGATTCCTGCGACGTCACATAAACTAGCATTGGAAATAGGGACATTAAGGCGATCGGGAATGCCGCTGCCTTCAGAGAATACCACATCGCATCTATATGACGGCAGATCCGACAGAGCGGATAGAAGATTCTTGATATGCTTCTCATGGTCTTTATGCCCGACAGACGACACTATGGTTTCAATTCTCCTGTTTATGCTGTTGATAACAGCCTCCTTCTGTAAAGCCGACTCACGGAGCGAATACATTCTCACAAGTTCAAGGACTTCTTGCAGTGCAACAAAACATTCACCGTCGTTATTCTGCTTTACAGATTCAGACTTCTGCACATAGGCCTTGTCTCCTATAGGTCCTTTCACCGTAATGATCCTTCCCGCAACCTTGCCATATAGCAGTCGGTCACCATCAAAGCCCAGAGTGTCCTCAGGCCACCATTCGATGCAGGTGGTAGTGCGGTACGCAGGATTGTCGAGATTGCGACGAACGCTCACAAAATTGTGGCCGTCTCCCGTCCTGATATACGGCCTGCCCTGGAAATAATAGAATTTGACCGCCTTTATTCCGGGAATGGCATCGCGCTCAGCCGCTGGTATTCCGAGATCGGCCACAAAAGAATGGCTTCCGTCCGACAATGTAGATTCGCGATTGTATTCTTCAACAACTTTGTCGAATGCTTTCGCCCGCTTGGCAGGCAGTTCAAAAGAAACAATTTCGAGCCGGCAGGTTGAATCGTTCGTATCAACCTCTTTCTGCGTGACCTGGCCGGTAACGGCAAATCCTTTCGTGCCCTGCAAAACTTTGCGGGCTTCCATAAGGGGAAATATCTGCGCATCCAGTGCAAAAGCGGCGGCTGTTGCAAGCGCGAGCAAAATCAATAACCTTTTCATAAAATGTAAGCGTCTGGGGTTTGGGATAATTCTTTTGTTCTTTCTTCGATTTCGGCATTGAGCCTTTCGCGCATCATATTCAAGCGGAGTTCCTCCTCAACTGCAAGGATCTCATCGTAGTCTATTTCGGGAGCCTTGGGAGTAGGAGCATCTGCAATTATAGACGGCCTTGCGGGAGGTGTCTGGACAACCCGACGTGAAGGAGTTCTCTTCTTTACGGAAGGAGTCGGTGTTTTCACATCAGATTCAGGATGGGATGGGATGGAAACGGTATCGACAGACTCGGGAGGCGTCTCTACGAGCAAGTCGACAGGAATGGCAGCATCAGGCTTGTCCGGCCACAGGAAAAGTGTCAGGGCCAGGCAGGCGGCGACTGCAGGTATAAGCACAGATACCCAGCGGACAGCACGCCTCTTTGCGACTATTCGGTCGAATTCTTCGGAATAATCAACCTCGAAAATATCGAAGTCCGGATCCATTGATTCTTTACTCTTTTTCATAATTCCTTTCCCATTTTGTCCAACAAATTCCTGCGTGCGGAAGAAAGCATTGTGCGTACAGATCGTACCGGAATGCCGGTAATCAAGGCAATGTCTTCTGATTCTATCCCTGACTGCCATAGCAGGATAAGGCGCCTTTCCGAACGTGGCAGCAGGGAGATGGCTTTCATCAATGAGACCTGCGTGTCTTTGGCTTCGAGCATCGCATCCGAGCGCTCTATAGCGGGGATATCGATATGCATAGTACCAAGTCCCTCAACTCTGCGCCCACGGCGTTTCCGCCAGATACTCACACAGGCGTTTTTTACAGCTTTGACTGCAAGAGCCTCAATATTGTCGCCTTCCTTGAAACCTCTTTGCAAGAGCTTCAGAAGAACATCCTGAACCACATCTTCCGCATCCTCCCAATTGCGGAAAAAAGTATAAGCCACACGCACAAGGGTGGGGCGCAGGTCCAGGAATATCGAAAAATCTTGCGTCATCTACATAAAGATAACGCAAGATAAAGAAAAAATCAAGTGAAAAATTATCTTACTTCCTTGACTATTGCCAGGGCGTCGCGGCAGAGGTCGGAGATCTTGCTCCACTCGCCTGCGGCGATGACGTCCTTGGGGAAGAGGTTGCTGCCCATTCCGACGCAGAAGACGCCGGCCTTGAACCAGCCTTCGAGGTTCTCGCGGGTGGGCTTAACGCCGCCGGTCACCATGAGTTTGCTCCAGGGCATGGGAGCGCGGAGCCCCTTCACGAATGCGGGGCCGAGGACGTCGCCGGGGAAGACCTTGCAGAGGTCGCATCCGGCTTCCTGGGCTGCACCCACCTCACTTACGCTGCCGCAGCCGGGAGCATAGGGGATGTTCCTGCGGTTACAGATGGGAGCGATGGCGGGGTTGAAGAGAGGCCCCACCACGAAGTTGGCGCCAAGCTGGATGTAGAGGGCGGCGGTGCCTGGATCGACTACGGATCCTATACCCACTATCATGCCGGGGAGTTCCTTGTTTGCGTATTTCACAAGTTCGCCGAAGACTTCCTGTGCGAAGTCGCCGCGGTTTGCGAATTCGAATGCGCGGATGCCGCCTTCGTAGCAGGCTTTAAGCACATTCTTGCTGATTTCAAGATTGCCGTTGTAGAAAACGGGCACTATGCCTGTTTCCTTGATGGCGGTCAGAACCTGAATTTTATCGTATTTTGCCATAATTCTATCGAGATACGCGACCGGAGCCGTCGCCTTTCATAAGGTTTTCTACTTCCGCTACGGTGACGAGATTGTAGTCGCCATAGATGGTATGCTTGAGACATGAGGCTGCAACCGCGAAGTTGAGGGCCTTCTGGTCGTCGAAGTTGAGCAGGCCATAGATGAGACCGCCCATGAAGGAATCGCCACCGCCCACGCGGTCGACAATGTGGGTGATATCATAGCGGGGAGACTGATAGAGAGTCTTTCCATCCCAAAGCACACCGCCCCAGGTATTGTGGTTGGCGTTGATGCTCCCGCGAAGGGTGATGATGACCTTCTTTGCGCGTGGGAACTTGGCCATCAGTTGCTCACCGACGCTCTGGAAACGCTTCTGGTCTACCTGCCCGCCGGTTGCGGTGACGTCGAAGCCCTCGGGCTTGATGCCGAATACCTTGTCGGCATCTTCCTCGTTGCCGAGGATGATATCGGAGCAGGCTACGAGTTCGGGCATTATTTCACTTGCCTTCTTGCCATACTTCCAGAGATTCTTGCGGTAGTTCAGGTCGCAGGAAACGGTCACTCCCAGACGGTTTGCAGCCTTCACAGCCTCAAGGCACACATCTGCAGCACCCTGGCTGATAGCGGGGGTGATGCCGGTCCAGTGGAACCAGTCGGCACCTTCGAGTACCTTGTCCCAGTCAATCATTCCGGGCTGGATTTCTGATATTGCGGAGTGCGCGCGGTCGTAAATGACCTTGCTGGGACGTGCAACGGCACCGGTCTCGAGATAATAGATTCCCAGACGGTCGCCTCCGAACACACAGTGTTTCGTGCCTACGCCGTGCTTGTGAAGGTCGGCGATGCAGGCCCTGGCAATGTCGTTGTCGGGGAAACGGGTGACGAACTGCGCATCGCAGCCATAATTTGCAAGCGATACGGCAACATTGGCCTCACCGCCGCCGAAAGTGACATTAAATGAGTCTGCTTGGGATATTCTGAGGTATCCGGGGGTTGAAAGCCGGAGCATTATCTCTCCGAAAGTGATGATCTTTGGCATAGTTGTATTATTAAATTGTACAAATTTAACATTTATTTGCGAATCGTGCACGGTAACGAATAAAAATAACTACCTTTGAGTTACATTTTTAGCACTATGGACTCCAACCAGAGAATCACAATAAAAGATATTGCCCGCCTGACAGGCCTCTCGAAGGGCACCGTTGACCGCGTGCTGCACAATCGCGAGGGCGTTTCCAAGAAAAGTTACGCCAAGGTGATGAAGGTTATCCAGGACCTCGGATATGAGCCGAACCTGTTCGCATCCCTTCTCGCACACAACAAGAAACGCACCGTAGCCGTTCTGCTTCCTAACTACAATGCGGGTGAGTTTTGGGAGCTTGCCGAGGCCGGACTCAGGAAGGGAGCCGAGGCCGTGCATGCCTTCGGCATCGAGATCCACAGGATAGGTTACGACCAATATAATCTGGATTCCTTCCACAAGGCGGCGGAAGAAGTCCTGGCGATGAATCCTTCCGGCGTGGTGCTGGCGCCCATGTTCAAGGACGACAGTTTCATCTTCGTAAGGAGACTGCATGAGAAAGGCATTCCTTATGTCTACATCGATACCAAACTTGAGTGCGGAGGGTATCTGGCGTATTTCGGAATGCCCCTCTACCAGAGCGGATATCTTTGCGCAGCAATACTGACGGATGCGCATAAAGACGTCCAGGAAGTTGCCGTTGTCCGTGTACAGCGCGACAAGCACGGGCAGTCTGACCCTACCATCTATCGTCGCGAAGGTTTCATCGATTATATCTCCAAACACTTCCCTTCCTGCAAGATGCGCAGCGTGTTCATCGACCCCAAGAAACCGGAGGAGATAGACGGGATACTCGAAGAGTTCTTCAACCTGCATCCGGATGTACGGCACATCGCCATGTACAACTCCCGCATCTATCTGGTAACGCCCTTCCTCGAGCGCCATCCGGAAAGAAATTACCGCGTGGTTGGATTTGACAACCTCGCGGCAAATTTGGCCGGGCTTAAGAACGGAACGGTCACTGCGCTCATCGCCCAGCGTCCGGACGAACAAATCCACAACGCCATCGGCACCCTGTCCGACTACATAGTCTTCGGTAAAGCCCCCGCCAAGCGCGACAACTTCGTCTCGATGGACATCCTCACGCGCTATAACGAAGAGTACTACTAAAGCGTGACGCCCGTCTTGAAGATGGCGATTTCGCGCCTTCCGTGCTTTTCGTTGTTTACGGGTTCTCCGGATGCAACGGCAAGCACGTAGTCGCGGAATTTAACCGCGAGTTCATCCATAGTGGTATCCTCAACCAGCACTCCTGCATTGAAGTCGATCCAGGTAGGCTTTAGTGCGGCAATCTGCGAATTGGTGGAAATCTTCATCGTGGGCACGAAACTCCCGAAGGGAGTGCCGCGGCCGGTGGTGAAGAGCACCATCTGGCAGCCGGATGCACCCAGGGCGGTGGAGGCCACAAGGTCGTTGCCGGGAGCGCTCAGCAGATTGAGCCCTTTCTTCTGCAGGCGGTCGGCATATTTGAGCACGCCGCGGACAATTGAGGAGCCGCATTTCTGCGTGCAGCCAAGCGACTTCTCTTCCAGTGTGGAGATACCTCCGGCCTTGTTGCCGGGCGAAGGATTCTCGTAGACCGGCATCCCCTGCTTCATGAAGTAGTCCTTGAAATCGTTGATGAGATGTACGGTTTCGTCGAAGGTCGACTTGTTCTGGCAGCGGTTCATAAGGATGGTCTCGGCACCGAACATCTCGGGCACTTCGGTCAGAACAGTAGTTCCTCCCTGCACCACAAGCCAGTCGGAGAAGACTCCGAGAAGAGGGTTCGCGGTGATGCCGGAAAGGCCGTCCGATCCCCCACACTTCAGACCCACGCGGAGTTCGCTCACGGGGATATCCTCGCGGACATCGTCCTTGCAAGCTGCATAAATCTCGCGCAGGCACTGCAGGCCGTATTCGATTTCATCCTCAACCTTCTGGCAGGCGAACATCTTCACGCGTTTCTCGTCAACGGGGCCGACGAGTTCACGGAAGGCGTCCAGCTGGTTGTTCTCGCAACCGAGACTCACGACCAGCACTCCGCCCGCATTAGGATGGTGCACCATATCGGAGAGAACCTTGCGGGTGTTTTCGTGGTCGCCGCCCAGCTGTGAGCAGCCGTAGTTGTGAGGGAAGGTGACGATGGCGTCGACGGAAGATTCTTCGCTGCGCTCAGAATGACAGATCTCCGCCTTGAAGCGGCTCACGATCTGCTCGCAGATGCCGTTCACGCAACCGACCGTGGGAATGACCCATATCTGGTTGCGTATACCCACCTGACCGTCCGCACGGCGGAAACCCTTGAAGGTCGCCGTACCCCGTTCCCGTTTTTGCGGGTTTTCGGGAACAACCGCCCCATTTTCGACCCTTTCGTTCCCGTTTTCGCCGGTTTTCGGGAACAAAGACTCCGCAACTTCCGGCACCGGTTCGTACTTGTATTCCAGCAAACCGGACAGATTCGTCTTTATGCATGAATGGTCGATCCAGGTTCCCGCAGGAGCATCCTTGGTCACGTGACCTATGGGATAGCCGTATTTGATGACGTTATCACCGGCAGAAAGGTCGGTGAGGGTGAATTTATGCCCCTGGGGCACGTCCTGCAACAGGGTCACGCCCAAAGCGGCCATCCCCTTCTGGAGGGGATGGAGCGCAACGGCCACATTGTCGGCCGGATTGATCTTCAAATAATCCATCAGAGAATGGATTTTACTGCCGCACGCATGCCTTCCTTCTGGATGAGGGCGAGATCGGCGGTGAGCAATTCGGTAAGCCCGGGAACGGAGTTCAGGTCTTCATCCCAGATGAACTCGGCACCCAGCACGCCCTTTGCGACGGCCGCAACATCTCCGGAAGCCCAAAGTTCGAGCAGGAGATTCTTGATGGCCTCGTCATCGTTCACTACGATCTCATCATCTCCCCTCTTGCCGCCCTTGTAGTAGGTGCAGATGCCGGCTAGGCCGAGCACTATGCCCTTGGGCAGTTCGCCCTTGCGCTCGAGATAGGTCTTCAGCCCGGGAAGGTCGCGGGTCTTGAATTTGGGGAAGGAGTTCAGCATGATGCTGGTGACAAAGTGCTTAACGAAGGGGTTCTTGAAGCGCTCGAGCACATCGCCGGCGAACTTGCGGAGTTCCTCTTCAGGAAGATTCAAGGTAGGAAGAAGTTCCTCGTACATAACCTTGTGCACGAATGCGCCGATAGTCTCGTCTTCGCAGCACTCGCGAACGGTATTCAGGCCGCTGAGATAGCCAACAGGCGACAGCACGGTATGTGGACCGTTCAGCAGCGTGACCTTTCTTTCGTGATAAGGAGCCTCACTGGGCACGAAGAGCACGTTCAGGCCGGCCTTGTCGGCAGGGAATTCTTCTGCTATCTCCTTCGGGGCCTCAATCACCCAGAGATGGAAGATCTCGGCCTTGTCCAGAAGATGATCCTCGTATCCTGCGCGCTCGCAGAGTTCGGCGGCATTGTCGCGGGGATATCCGGGAACGATGCGGTCGACCAGGGTGCAGTACACTCCGCAGGCCTTCTCGAACCAGTTCTTGAAGTCCTCACCGAGTTTCCAAAGTTCGATGTACTGGTAGATGCACTCCTTCAAGTGCTTGCCGTTCAGGAAGATAAGCTCGCAGGGGAAGATGATGAATCCCTTGCTCATATCGCCCTTGAAATACTCGTAGCGGTGATAAAGCAGCTGCACGAGTTTGCCGGGATAGGAACTTGCGGGAGCGTCGGTAAACTTGCAGGCAGGGTCGAAAGCGATGCCGGCCTCGGTGGTATTGGAGATGATGAAACGCATCTCTGGCTGCTCGGCGAGCTTCAGGTAATCCTGAAAGTCGCGGTAGGGATTGATGCCGCGGGATATTACGTCGATGAGGTCGATACTGTCAACGGGTTTGCCATCGAGGAGACCTTGGAGATTGAGATGGTAGAGGCCATCCTGCTCATTGAGCATATCTACCATTCCCCTGTCGATGGGTTGGACCACGACCACGGAGGCGTTGAAATCGGTCTTTTGGTTGGTTTTCCAGATAATCCATTCGATGAATGCGCGGAGGAAGTTTCCTTCGCCGAACTGAATCACTTTTTCGGTGTAGGTTTTCGCCTGAGGGGCGGTGGTGCGATTAAGTCTTTCCATATCTATTATCTTTTATCTTTATTTGCTGTTAAAATCCAAAGTAACGGTCGGCGTTGTTGTAGCAGATATCCTCCACCATCTTGCCGATGAAATCCATCTCGGAGGCGGGCAGGCGGCCTTCCTCGATATCCTTTCCGAGCACATCGCAGAGGATTCGGCGGAAGTACTCGTGACGGGGATAACTGATGAAGGAACGACTGTCGGTCAACATGCCCACGAAGCGGCTGAGAAGACCGAGAGCGGAAAGGGCATTGAGTTGCTTGCGCATGCCGTCCTCCTGATCGAGGAACCACCAGCCGGAGCCGAACTGCATCTTGCCGGGGAAGGTGCCGTCGTTGAAGGTATATGCCATAGTCATCATAACCTCATTGTCTTTGGGATTGAGGCAGTAGAGGATGGTCTTGGTGAGCTTGTCTTCGGCTGCGAGGCGGTCGAAGAACTTGTGGCCGGCGGCAGCGGTGGGCAGGTCGTGGATGGCATCGAAACCGGTGTCGGGGCCTACCAAGTTGAACATCTTGGAATTGTTGTTGCGGATTGCGCCGACATGGAACTGCTGTGCCCAACCTGCCTCCGCATCCATAACTGCCATGTCGTGCAGGAAGGCGCTGCGGAATTTGTTCAATTCATTTTCGGAAGGACGCTTGCCGAGGAGCACCATCTTGAATATGGCTTCGATTTCAATCTGCTTATAGTCAGCGGCATAGAAGGTCTCGAGTCCGTGGTCGGAAAGACGGCATCCGTTGGCTGCAAAGAAGTCGTGCCTCTTCTGCAGGGCCTCGATGAGATCGGTGTAGGAATCGATCTCCATACCTGCAGCCTCTCCGAGCTTGGCGAGGTACTCCTTGTAGGACTTGGGATCTTCGATCGCCATGGCCTTGTCCGGCCTCCAGGCGGGAACGACCTTTGTGCCAAAGGGGTGCTCAGCGATCATCTTGTGCCAACGGAGATCGTCGGCGGGATCGTCGGTAGTGCACACGACCTTCACATTGAACTTGCGGATGAGGGCCTGGCCGCGGAATTCCTCGGTAGCGAGTTTCGCGTTGCACTCCTCGAAGATTTCACGGGCGGTCTTGGGGCTCAGGAGTTTGTCGATTCCGAAAACGCGGCTGAGTTCCAGATGGGTCCAGTGGTAGAGAGGGTTACGGAGAGTATAAGGCACGGTTTCAGCCCACTTTTCGAAGGTCTCCCAGGAGTTGTACTTTCCTCCGGTAAGATAATCTTCGCTGACACCGTTGGCGCGCATGGCACGCCATTTATAATGGTCGCCGTAGTGCCCGTCCACCAGCCAGAGCTGGGTGATGTCGCGGAACTGGATGTTCTCGGCAATCTGCTGAGGCACCAGATGGCAATGGTAATCGATGATGGGCATGTTCTCGGCATGCTCGTGATAAAGCTCCCGGGCAGTCTTGCTCTGAAGCATGAAATCTTTGTTGATAAATGACATATCGATTCAGGTTATGTTACTTGGAAGAGAGTCGGGGTTTCACCCCCGGCTCCCTTGAATAAAGACTACTCGTTGATATAGTAAATCTTATAGAAACGAAGGCCGTTCTCAGGAGCGGTAATGATCACATCACCTGCCGCTACGCTGAATTCGAGCTCTTCCGGAGTGTTGGACGAGAATCCACCGGGCTGAGACTGG